>DASYAX010000292.1:0-4323 GCA_036501045.1 Bryobacteraceae bacterium | reverse complement strand
GGTGTATATCGGCGATTATTTAAAAACGGAGAAGCTGTTTTAATAGCATATGTTGGCAGTGTTTTTGGAAGCATAACTTTACGCCAAAAACTCGCTTCGGCCGTGGCGCAACGGACCGGCTGCCAGTTGGCCGCTCCGCTGCTCAGTTCGGCGGCTGGCGCTCTTCTCGAAGCGTTGCGTCTTGACGGAAATTCCAGACCTCTTGCTGGTTTGCAGCCGACGTGATGTTCAACTGCGCGTTCAACGGCACCGCAAATTCCACGCCAGACTTGATGCTCGCCTCGAGGAACTTGAGTAATAACTCCGTTTGTACTTTTAAGAAATCATTGTAATCGCCGCTATTGACGTAAGCGAAGATTTCGAGATCGAAAGCCTGATCGCCGATTTTCGTGAAGCGCAGCGGAACGCCGGCGGCATCCACCATGGGATGCTCCTCGAGAATCTTGGTCAGCGCCGCCATCATTTCGCGAACTTGGTCGGGCGTAGTATCGCGGCGCAGGCGCAAGGTGGGATGAAACCACATGCGGTCGCGCCGGGAATAGTTCTCGAGCGTCATGGTTGAGAAACTCGAGTTCGGAATCGTGACGACGCTGCGATCGTTGGTGCGGATGCGCGTGGAGCGTAGTCCGATATCTTCAACCGTCCCGACCTGGCCGCCAAATTGACAGAAATCACCCACCAAGACCGGACGGTCGGTAATCAGCGAGATACCGCCGAACAAATTCTCGATCGTCTTCTGGGCGGCGAGGGCGACCGCCAAGCCGCCGACTCCGAGGCCGGCAAGAATTGCGTTCGTGTTGTAACCCCAGGACGTGAGCGTAAACAGAACGGCCAAACAGAAGATGAAAATCTTTACAAAGCGGACGCCCAGCGGCAGGACGGAATAAGAGAGAGCGCGCTCACGGCTGTTCAAACGCGTCAGGATTTGGTCTGAGATGACATCGACGATACGCATGATGAGCGCGGCGGCGCCCATGGCGAAGAGCAGCGTCAGCAGTTTTATGAGGTAGTCACGCAGTAAAGCGGACGGCGCGGCTATTTCCATTGCGGCACGAAAAACGATTACCGACAGGAGCAGACGCAGAGGCTCGATGAAGCTTTCTAACCGATGGGCATGTAGCCACTTGGCGTAGCGTTTCGTCAGAGGCTTTAACACTGCCAAAAACAAGCGGGACAGCAAGCGGGAGAGCAGTGAAATCAGAAGGGCAAGAGAAACCAGCGCGATCCAAACCCAAAGCGGAGTGCCCAGAAATTTCGTTACAACCAGAACCGCGGGCAGCCTCTTTTCGATCTCGGACTCGCCGGCGAGCGAGTCCAATTCCGGAAGGCGCGCGACGCTGTCCTGGGATACCAGCCAAACTCTCAATCCCTGCTCGGTCACGCGCTGCATCTGAAGCGTGACGGTGGAATCGCCGGCTTCGAGATCGACCAAGGTATCGAGATCCGGCGCCAGGCCGTCCCCGGTGCTCCCTTCGGGATTATCGCTGAGTTGTTGGACCTCGAATTTGGCATCGCGGTCGAGCAGGTCCGCCAGTTGCCTTGCCAACTCAGGGCCTTCGGTGGCGCGTTCACTCGTGCGAATCCGCCGCAGATCCAGATATTCCGCCGCTGTCACGAACTGGTTTGCGTGGCACGCCTCCAGAAAGTTGTAAATCGAGCTTCTCGGCGTGTTGCGGTGCAGCCTATCCGTCGCCGGAGTTGCCGCAGCGGAACTCTTGCCGCTGCTCAGAAGGCCGCCGAGCGACTGCGCGGAAGCCATGTGCACGCTGGAGAGCAAGAGAAAAGCAACGAACGCTGAACGCCTGGCTTGCGAAGTAATAAACATGTCTCCCTAATTCAGATCGCAGACTATCAGGAGGCGTTTCAGATAGGCTTTGCGAACTCGTTCACAAGATTTCGCCGACATTCATTAAATACGGTAATCGTTTACAAATGTGTTACTTAGACGTTACTCCTTAAAGCGATTACACCATCTGAAGCGGAGGTCCGGGCGTTAGGCTGCGGCAGGAGCAAGAATTCTATGTCTTCTCGTGTCATTTTGGGCGGCAGCCATCGCGACCATCCTGCTGGATCGGCATTCGCAGGCAAGCCCGCACCCGACCAGACCATACAAATTACCTGCATTTTGAGGCGCCGGAACGAGGCGCCCGAAACACCGGAAGTTCAACTTTCGCATGAAGAATTACACCGGCTTTACGGTGCCGATTGCGCCGACATCAAAGCGGTAGAAAATTTTGCGGCGGATCGCGGTTATTCCGTCGCGAAGATCGACCCCGCTACGCGGTCGATTACGCTCGCCGGACGATTGTCCGAACTGGCGGCGGATTTTAACGCCGACCTCGAACTGCGGCACATCGGGAACAAGGTGTTTCGGACCCGGCAGGGCCATCTTCACATCCCGCAAACATTGGCAGAGCGCGTTGTGGCAGTGCTCGGATTCGATGAACGACCGGCGGCGGCGCCGTACCATCGGGTTTCGGCCAAAGCCTCGCGTTCTACTTCGTACACGCCGCTACAAGTGGCACAAGCCTATCAGTTTCCGGCTGCTAACGCCAGCAATCAAACGATCGCTTTAATCGAATTGGGCGGCGGATTTAAAAAGACCGATCTTCAGGCTTACTGGAAGAAGCTGGGAATCGGCAGCGTGTCGACGACTGCGATTTCGGTTGATGGAGCGTTAAACGCGCCTACAGGCGATCCGGGAAGCGCGGATGGCGAAGTGGCGCTGGATATCGAGGTAGCGGGCACAGTGGCGCCGGGTGCCCGTCTCGCGGTGTACTTCGCGCCGAATACCGATCAAGGATTTCTGGACGCGATTAACGCCGCGATTCATGACACCGTACGCAAGCCATCGGTGATTTCGATTAGCTGGGGCGGTCCGGAGAACCAGTGGACGCCGCAAGCGTTGAACGCCTTCAACGCGGCGTTTCACGATGCCGCGTTGTTGGGTATTTCGGTTTGCGTGGCGGCCGGCGACAACGGCTCGTCCGACGGCGCAGACGATGGAGCGAACCATGTGGACTTCCCCGCCTCCAGCCCTTGGGTGCTGGCGTGCGGTGGGACCAAACTTTCCGCGAGCGGGGGCAAGACTCAATCGGAGGTGGTCTGGAACGAAGGTGAGTCGGGCGGCGCGACCGGTGGAGGGGTCAGTTCGCACTTTTCGAAGCCGGCCTATCAATCGGCAGTGAACGTGCCAAAGCCAACGAGAACCGTTAACCCGACGGGCCGCGGCGTTCCGGATGTGGCGGGCGATGCGGATCCGGAAAGTGGTTACGTTGTGATCGTCGATGGGCAAGAAGGCGTCATCGGCGGCACAAGCGCGGTGGCGCCCTTGTGGGCAGGTCTCATCGCGGTGCTTAATGCAAGTCTGGGGAAAAATCTTGGCTGGTTTCACCCGCAACTCTACGGTACTCTGACCCAGCACAAAGCGCTGCATGATATCACGTCAGGCAACAACGGCGCCTATCATGCGCAAGCCGGATGGGATGCATGCACCGGCCTTGGCTCGCCGGACGGGCAAGCGATGTTGAGTCTGTTGAAACAATCTTCCACCAAGTGACAGGAGAGCGGAGGGCGCACGCAATCGCGCCCTCCGCTTATCTTTATTTCGGCGACGAAACGGCCGCTGCAATCCCGGCGAGAATTTGCTCACAGGCGGCGCGCGGATCGGCGGCGCGGGTCACTTGCCGCCCGATCACCAGATAATCCGCACCATCGCGAATGGCTTCTTCCGGCGTAGCCACGCGTTTCTGATCGCCTTTTGCCGAGCCCGCCGAGCGCACGCCGGGGATGACCAATTTTCGATCCGGGCCGGCGATTCTCCTTACCCGAGCTACTTCCAATGGCGAGCAAACAATGCCATCGATTCCGCTTTCAACTGCCTTCCTCACGCGCAGTTCGACTAGATGGGCAATGGGAGTGGGATATCCGAGATCGGCCAAATCGTCTTGATCGAAACTCGTCAACACGGTGACGGCGAGAAGCTTCGTCGCGGTTTCGCCACGCCCTTCGACCGCCGCTTGCATCACGCTGCGGCTGCCATGAACCGTGAGGAACGCCGCAGCGCCGGTTTGACAGATCTGGCGAGTCGCGCGCTTGACCGTTTCGCCGATGTCGTACAGCTTCAAATCGAGAAAAACTTTTTTGCCGCTCGAAGCAATTTGCGAAACGAAAGACATTCCGCCCACGGCATAGAGTTCCATGCCAACCTTGTAAAAATCGGCGGCCGGCCCGATTTTAGAGATCAGGTCGAGCGCTTCGGCCGTGCTGTTAACGTCCAGAGCGATGATGAGTGGGTTCGTTTCGGGATTCAGGCCTTCACCT
>DASYAX010000291.1:0-10413 GCA_036501045.1 Bryobacteraceae bacterium | reverse complement strand
GGGTGCGTGTCGGCGGGTACGGCCGTTGATCCGAACGCCGTTGCCGGCTTTGAGCGCGGCCACACTACCTACGCGGATGTCGTCGGGCGACTCGGAACGCCGAACACCGACGCGCTAGCCGCAGATGGCACGCGTATCGTGGTTTATTCCTACACACAGGCCCGCGCGCGGCCGGAATCGTTCATCCCCATCGTGGGGCCTCTGGTGGGCGGCACGGACGCGACCACGACCGGCTATGAGTTCCGATTCGACCAAAACGGCATAATGACCGGCATTGGCAAGACGTACGGTCGGGCGAGCGCGAGCGTGTGGCGCGGGACGTATGCCGGAACGACGACGCCCAGCGGTGCTCCAGAGCCCGCCAGCATCGCGCCGCCCTCGGCGCAGCAGCCAGTGACACCGTTGCCACCCCCTGCATTGCAACGATCCTGCACCGAAGCCGAAGCCGCGCAGAAGCGCATCGCGATCGAGAACGGCTACACGATGATCCCAAATTGCCGGTAAAGTGAGGAATTGGTAGTGGGTCAGTTTGGTTTTTCAGGGAGGTAGAATCCCCAAACACAAGCTGAGAGTTCTCCGGCCGCGAAGCGGGTCGGATTTTTCGGGTCACCGCTTCCAATTCCTCAATCATGCGGACCATAGTCTGCTAAGCGCGAGCAAGAGCCAGGTCGGCGACATTCTCGATTAATTCGAACGGTACCTCTTTCACAAAACCGAATTCTCTTCCGTTCCCGCAAGATCAGCATCGGAGCTTCGGCAAAGGTATGGTCGTCGCCTGAGGCGCAAATCTAAAGTGCGCTACTAGTGTCCCGGGAGCCAACTCTCTACACCCCCGTGACGCGAACACGCCCCGCCATGTGTCGTCGCCATAGTCCACGTGCCGTCCTTGCACTTCCCCGTCGCGCCCGCAGGAGCAGCCGACGCGCTCGACGCGGCGGGCACATTGTAGTCTTTCGCAAGGCACATCTTCGAATACACGGCGTGTGTGGTTTTGGCTTTGTCGGCTGCCGACATTGCGGACCACGCGTCTCCGCAGTTTTTCATCGTGTCGGCTAATGCGGCTGTCGTGATGAGTCCGAATGCAACTGTCAAAATGATAAGTGTGCGCATGGAAATCTCCGCCGCGGTGTGCGCCGGATGTTAGGCGCGAGTTTCTAGGCTGTACCCGAATCTGGATCGCGTCAACGGGGCGGGAATTTTACGGGGCGCTCTGCACGTCATCCGCGAAGGAATCGTCGGCTCAAGGACAGAGAGGTCGGGATCGGCTCAGATGTGAGCTATTAGGTTCACAATCTTACCGGAGCGATTCACTCGCACCGGCACCGTTACGCCTCCTGCCAACCGATTGAGCAACGAATAAACATCGTCGAAATCGCTGACGCGGTGTCCGTCAATCTGGACTATCACGTCTCCCGGTTTGATCCCCGCGGCATCGGCGGAACTGTTCGTCGCGACTGAGGCAATCGCCGCACCGTGCGGATCGTTTCCCATGAATATCGAAGCGACGCTCGACTCATCGACGGTCGAACCCGCGACCCCGAAGCCTTGACCATTCGATGCCGTCGGGCCTGGGAGAGGCGCGTACGGCGAAGGAGCTGGCGAGTACGAAACCGAATCTGGTGGAGGGGGCGGCGGCGGTGGCCCACCGCCCATTCCGACCGGCGCATCGAGAACGTGATACCCGCGCCCCATCATGCAGTTCATCATGATCCGCTCTTGCGCATCGGACGCGTTCGCAGCGCCAGCTTGCGCGCCTGCAACGCCGTACTGCGCCGCGCCCGTTCGTGCGCCATAAGCAGCCATATGACTGCCGCCAGCAGCGTACCCTATCAGCGCACCCACGGCGGCGCCCAACAGCGCCCCGCCAATACCTCCGGAGACGGCCGACTCGCCAGGGTCGCGTTGCCCCGCGAGCGCGCGGCAATCGCCGAGATCAGCTTGGTAAAGCCGCGGATCGGTGATGAACTTTGTATCTATGACGGGTTCGGCCTGCGCTAACGCGCTCGCCGGCCATGCCATGACGAGCGCCATGGCCGCCGCAACGTATCCTTTCATTGAGCCCCATTCCCCACACGCCCGGGCCGAAATGAACGTCAACCCAGGTTCAAAAGCAAGCGACCGTGGTTAATGGCGGGCGTGCGGTGGACGGGGCGGCGAAGAGTGCAGGTCCAGCGGGTTAGAATACGATCCCGGCCCGCGAAATCGTCCGTGGTCCCACGCCGCTGCCGCTCACTGACGTGCCCTCGCCTTGTAGCGAGTGATGGGTGCACCGAGCTGTCCGTTTCGAGAGGGGCGCGTGACGCGCGTTGGGAATACCCTGGCCGTCGGGCATTCGTTCGCGGAGATACCTCTCGACCGGGTGCCATTGGCGTTGCGACAGCAGATCGGCGATGATGCGCTGCGGTCTATCGGAGTGGAGAGCGCGCCAGATGAGGGGCGTGAGAATGCAACCTGCGAGCGTTGCCAAGTTGAGTATTTGTTTGACAGCGATCATAGCGACAGCGCCCTGTTCGGCTCACGAAACAGGAGCGGGTGGCTTTCACGTGCTGCACGCATTCGGCAGCGGTACTGACGGCGCAAGTCCCAATGCCGGACTGATTATGGATAGAGCGGGAAATCTTTTCGGCACGACAACGTCGGGAGGTGCCTACGGTTACGGAACAGTATTCGAGGTCACTCCGAACAGAGACGAAACTGTCCTATATTCGTTCACGGGTGGAAGCGACGGCGCGTCACCAAACGCGGGTTTATTGGCCGACAAATCGGGAAACCTGTTTGGAACTGCGGCAACGGGCGGAAGCTTGAATGGCGGCGTTGTGTTCGAGGTCGCACAGGATGGCACTGAGACAGTGCTGCATGCTTTCACGGGCGAACCCGACGGCGCCACGCCGCTTGGAGCCCTCATCTCAGACAAGCGTGGCAATATGTACGGCACCACCCGACTGGGCGGAAACGGCTATGGTACCGTTTATCGGATCAGCGCAACCGGCACCGAAACGGTCCTGGACTCCTTTGTTTTCGGACCTTACCCGGCCTATCCCCGATCTCACCTTATATTGGACAAGTCTGGCAACCTGTTTGGCATGTCCCCCCAGGGCGGCAGCGAGGGTTATGGTACGATTTTCGAGATAGCGGCCGATGGCACCGAGACCGTGCTGCTCTCGTTTACGGATGGAAACAACGGCGGTTCGGACTGTCGGCATGGGTTGATCCTTGGCGTCAAGCCGCGTTTCGCAATCCTCCACAAATCTAAGCCCCAGTAGCGCAAACCCATGCAACTTTGTCGCGAACTCTTCCTTGTTTTGTCGAGCGGACATTCTGATCGGTACGCACCAGCCCCTTCGAACGGCTTTGGACTAGCTCAATGGATTCGAAAGAATCGCCAGGGGTTGCCCGTGGTTCTCGTATCGGGAGATGCCCAGAAGGCGGCTGTAGCCAATCAGCTTTGCGACAAGCATGATGTCATGCAGAAACCGTTTGATTTTCAATCGGTAGCCAAGCGATTACGAGCGGCAATCGAGGCGAGCATGGGTTGAAATGAGCAACACGAGCCACTGAATAATTGTCGTTCTCTACGTACTCGCGATGGTGGCTGTGATTTTCGGAGTAGATTTAGCGTTCCTTGGAGGCCGATTCTTGGATCGCGCGCCATTATCTGCTGTTTCCCGTCGCCGTTCAAAATTCACAAACGGGCTTCCCTTTCGGGGCGGCACGTTCGAAAACCGCATTTTCAAGAAGCACTTCCCGCCACCCCACCGAGATTTTTATTTTCGTCCGGCTACCACGCGCAAGGCGTCGATGATTGTACGAAACCAACAGTGGAAAACACTCAAAGTCTAGTATCGCCGTACAGTTGCGCGTGAACTCACGTTTTCCAGATTTGCTGGATCAAATTCTCTATACCGCGTCTCGGTGTCCTCGTCCGGGAATTCCATCCCGTCGCGGATGAGGCACCAAACGGTCCACTCAGTCTCTATGGATGTATCAACAAGCCAAACTTCGTCAGGATAGTCAGACCTTTCGCGCAGCGCAGCTTGGACTGCCTCATAGATCACCATGTGATTGGATAGCGAAATATCACGGTTCTCGAGGACGAGGATTGTGTGGGCACCGCGATCCCTCCACGCCCTCAGCTTGGGAAGCTTCTTGTTAGCTGCTTCAATTAGCCGCCTTAGTCGCAACTCTTCATAGGCTTTTGGCTCAAACCGGCATGCAAAAAGTCGGCCCCTATGCCTGTCAGCTAACCCGGTTCTGGTTTCCCGCTGGAGAAAGACATCCACGTCTTGAACTCTGTCCCTACGCGAGTTCGTATGTCCAAACGGTCTTGCCCCGATTGTAGGCTCTTCGGGGTGTTCGGCATGGAGGTCGCCGGCAGCTTTTCGGATCCAATCGATGATCGCTGTTTGAGTTTGCGTAAGCGCCCTCGGTTTCATTCCTTTCGTCGGATGGGCTGTAAAGTAAACGTTGTAGAGACCTGGGGAAGGGAGTTTCCCGTCAAGAGCTTTGACAATGGGTTTGATAAAGTTGTCGAAATCAACGTCCGCCCGAATTTGACCGTCGAAAGCTTCCACGACCGTGTGCTCGATCGCGTAGGTTACTTCATGGACATTGAAAACGTACTCGATCGGCGCTTTGTGAGCGTTGTCTTCGGGTGAGTACGCGTTGCTACGTTCGTCACCCATGATGTCTTCGATTGCGCGTGCTACGGCGTCACAGACCTTCCTCTCATTATCAAGGCGCTTTTCAGACATTTTAGCCTCGCACTACAGCGGGCGTCGCTTCTCGAGTCGCTTCCCGTACTGGTTTCATGCCACGATCCGTTCGATCAGTTCTGGCGAACCGTTCCGCACATTTCCTACTGCTTTGCCCACCGGCCAGCACTCCGTTCTTTCTGCCGGAAACGATCGCAACAGCGTCTTGCGTTGGTCCGGCCTGCCCGAGCCAATCCTCCCACTCGTCCCGAGCGAGCATGACCGGCATTCGATTATGGATTGGCCAACAAGCTCGTTCGGCTCGGTCGTCAGGATCGTGAACGTCTCAAGTCCCGGTGCGTCAAGCGGCGCGTCTTTAGCCCTCCACCATTCCCATAGCCCTGCAAACGCGAACGGTTCCTTGAACTTCGTCGTGAAAAAATACGGCTGCTTCTCCTTCAACCCGATCTGTTTCCATTCGTAGAAGCCATCGGCAGGCACCAGACACGGATGGGACACAAATGCTTTGCGATAAGCAGGTTTCTCGGCAACGACTTCAGCGTTGCGTTTGTCCGCGACGAAATAGGCGGCGATCGGTTCTGGAAGAATGATGATGGGCATGGGATTTTGCGTTTCTGCAGTGGCCGTTCGACATCATTCAGTGATGATCGCCTTCGGCTCCAGGAACTCTCTTAGGCCGAAGATGCCGCCCTCACGCCCGATCCCGGACTGTTTGAAGCCGCCGAACGGCGCAAGCGGGTCGTGGCTCAGGGTGTTGATCAGTACGCGTCCGGCATCTAACTGTCGCGCCACGCGTTCGGCTCGTTCGGAATCGGACGAACTAACATAAGCCATTAGGCCGAAGTCGGAATCGTTCGCCATGCGAATGGCTTCGTCTTGCGTCCTGTAGGTCAGGATCGAAAGCACCGGGCCGAATATCTCCTCGCGCGCGATCTTCATCTTCGGCGTGACGTTGGCGAAGACCGTCGGCCTGACGAAGTTGCCGCGCTCCAATCCCGGCGGGTGGCCTTCGCCGCCAATAACCAGCTCCGCGCCTTCCGCGATGCCCGCGCGAATGTACTCTTGGACCCGGTCGTATTGCCGGCGGCTCGCCAGGGGGCCAATAGTTACCGCTGCGTCGTTGGGTTCGCCGACTTTGATGTTTTCGACCGTTGCCCTGATCAGCATCTTGGTCTCCTCAAGACGGTTCTCGGGCACTAATAGGCGGGATGCGGCAATGCAGGCTTGTCCGTTGTTAAGGTAACAGGCGGCCACCGCCATCGGGATCGCCTTCGCGAAATCCGCATCGTCCAAAATGATGTTCGCGGACTTGCCGCCCAGTTCGAGTGTGAAGCGCTTGATTGTGTCGAGCGCTGCCTTGGCGACCTCCTTTCCGATCTGGGTCGAGCCGGTGAAGGCGATCTTGGCGATATCGGGATGGGAGGTCAGCACGCCACCGATCTCCTCGCCCAGACCCGTGACGATATTGATGACGCCCGGCGGCAGGCCAGCGGCGTGGAAGCATTCCATCAGGACCTTCGTCTGCATGGCACTCATCTCGCTGGGCTTGATGACCGTCGTGCAGCCGGCGGCGATGGCCGGGGCCAGCTTGACCGCGATCGAGCCCGCGCTGGAATTCCAGGGCGTGAAGATGCCGACGACACCCACGGCCTCCAGCACGACGGTTGAGGTTCCGGCGGTAGTGATCAGATCGAAGTCTCTGAGGACTTCCCGGAAATGCAGGAAGATGTTCGACGCAAGTGCGTTGGAGCCCTTGGCGCGTTCTTGTGGCGCGCCGTATTCCAGCACCGTTGCGGCGACGAGGTCGTCCATCCGTCCGGACACGCATGCATGCAGGCGCTCCAAGTAATCCATGCGCTCTTCTTTGGTAGTCCGCGAAAATGTCCTGAGCGCATCCTTTGCGGCCACGATAGCGTTGCGAGCATCAATCTTGTCCGCTAGCGTGACTTTCCCGATTACTTCGTTGTCGGACGGATTAATGAGATCGATGACCTGTGTTCCGTGCGGAACGGCGAAGCATCCATTGATGTAGACCTGATTGAAGGTTCTTATGTCGCGTCCGGCGTTCATCGTGTGTCTCCTTGTTCATGCTCGCCGCGCCAATCTGGAAGTCCGCACCCACAATTCCGTACCACCACCGATGGAGCGGACGATGGATAGCCAGCGCAGTATCTCGTGCAGCGAGCCGTGCAAATTCGCGCTGACCATTTCCGAGTGCGCTGCGCAGCCTCCACCTTATCCCTCCCTCAATGCTCCGAGACCTGCCATTTTAGGACCATGCCCAAGGGACCCCAAGGCCAGAAGGGCCTCACCCCTCGCCGTTGTGGCGAAATTCAATCATTAAGGCTTCCCTGACTGCGCGGTTCTCCGTTCGAATTCATCTAAAAAATTAGGATCGTAAGATTTCTCGACATGCTGCTGGTTCCAAAGCCCAGAACCGGCCACGAGTGGGTGACTGGAAAAGTGTCCCAACCACGTTTGGGACGGCGGATCTATGGACGTCTTGCCGTAGTTGCTTAGCAGCCCGATTACATTTTGTTCGACTGAACCGCGCAGGCTGTGCGGCCCTGGTTCGTCATCCACCGACAAACATACGACGGACAGTGTGGCGAGATAGGCGGACACCGCTTGTTCTATCGACCTCTCTGCTTCGATTGTGCTGTCTCGGACGGGTTGCAAGCCGTTCGGGCCAACCGAAGCTTTGCGTTTTGCGCCCCAGGAACTGCAGTTCGGCAACGCGCTTTGGGTCATCAAAGCGTGTCCGACAACTAATCTAAATATCGAACCACGGTGATTGCCGCCGCCGTGTGAGCTACCGCGATGCTGGCGAAGCCGCTGGCGAAGTGTGGAGCGTGCTCCCGAACGCAGCGCATGAGTGCCGATACGCACGACCCGAGGTCCGGTTCCGCTATCCGTGCGAAATTCTGACGGCTCAAAAAAGAAGTAGACACCACGCCGTGGCCAGTCGCGAAAGTTGTTGAAACTCGCCATCATGCGCGGTCCACCGACGCGCTGGCTGAGGCGGTCGAGCAGACGGTAGAAACGCTCGATATCGGCAAGCCGCGTTAGCGATGCTTGTTCAGCCACGCCAACTGCTCGCCACGAGTCAGGTTTTCCATCGGGACTTCGACCGTAATTCCGCGCTGACGCAGCGGTTCAAGCAAAAATTCTCTGTAAAGGCGCCCTGCGAACATAACAACCCGACGGCAATCCGCGGTTTCTGGAAGCAGCATGTCGAGTACATGCCGCGCCCAGGTTCGTCGGTCGGCAACTCCCAGTGTGTTCAGCGTGTATTCGTAGGGTGCGATTACCGCATCTGGCGTGACCAGCCCATACCGAGACGACAGGATAAACCAGCGCGCTGAGCTCGTTTCGACAATTTCCCGGACGCTCGTGAACCAAGTACCCCCGTATAGGGACCGTGCCGGTGCGGCGCGCGACAACTTGGTTTTGACGCACGATACAAGTACCAGTGCGCCATCCAGATCCAGCGCATTCTTCTTGGGGGGAGAAACGGTTTCTGGCACAGGATCCCGCGTGGCAGCCGTCGGTTGGCTTACTACTGGGTCTGCATCGAGTTTGAACTGAAAATAGACATTTGCACCGTTCGTCGGGCCGGTACGGTTGACGAGCGTTGCCTTCGCGAGCTCCGCAAATTGTTTGCCGCCAATGGCGCTGCAGACCGCCGGCATCGCACTAGTTAGCCCCATCTGCCGATGCACGTCGCCTGCCCGGATAGTGACTTCACGACGCCCATCCTGCCGTGCAGGACAAACGTACTGTTCGAAAGCGAACTGACGAATCCGATCAGCTTGCTTTCCCGGTCCGGCCTGGCTTGTCGACAAGGTCGCTGGATCAGCGACGATGGGTACAGCAGCCAACGCATGACCCGTCGAGCGCCCGGTTGGCATTACACCAGCTTGTTGCTGTGCATAGAGCTTGGATACTACATCGCGCTGTGCCGTTGCGCCAATCGCACCCAACAACTCGAGGATCGCGTCGAGGTACCGCAAGGCTTCTCGTTGCTCAATCGAGCCGGTGAAATGTGCAACGTTGTTTCTCGCGTCCAAGGTCACGTGTATGTGGGCTCGCGCCTTTCGCAATTTCGCGTCCGCGCTGAAAACATTGTTCCAGTTGTCGAGAATAGTTTTCAGTAGCGCAGAGACGTCAAGTGCCCAGGTTTCGCCGTCAACAAATGCGCGCCTCGCGCGAAGACGCCAGTCGTTGCCGAACGCGCTCGCCATCCGTTGCGACACGAACGGTGTCAGACCCAGCCGAAGCGTCTCCAACGCCACGTCAATTCGGTGTTTTGCGGCAACTGGATTGTCAGTCATTGCAAGTGGTTGATCCCGCCCATGCTCGACAGGTCCGCGTTATCGCGCCCCACTCGTGCGTTACCAAATCGAGCGGCCAAGGTCGAGCCGGCACTCGCAGCCCGCTCCGGTGAACGTCCTTAAGGAGCGAAGGGTTTTCAGCCGATAGTGCACTTTGGCAGTTTTACACTGAGCCAGCTGGCCAGCAGCTTTGAATTTTGCACGGCGTCAGCGCAGGATAGAGGCCAGTGATTTCACCTCGTTGAATGGGACCTTCCGATTGATGCCTGTCAAATTCGAACTGCTCGCACTGACCGTCGGTGTCATTGGTGTCGCCCTCTATAGTTCGCCGGTTTCGGCTCGGCACCGCGCCGCATATCACTATTGCGATCCGCAAATGGGGGACGCCGTTCGTCCGGATATCCAGGCGCTCAACATTCTCAAGAATCGTCAGACGGCAGCAGTAACGAACAATATCGACCGAACCGTATCGTTGGCCGCGATGCTTCGTCCTGGCGATGACCGAAACCGTTGGGACGACCACAAAGCTGGTCAGCTGGTTGGCTACGTTGCCGATGTCAAAATGGGTGGGATCGAAACGGTCAATTGCCACGCGCGCAGTGCTCATGGCCGCGACACACACATAGATCTGACGCTGTCAGCTGCCGACGCTTACAACGAAGCCAGGCACGTGATCGTGGAGGTGACGCCGCGCTGGCGTACTGCCATGGCTGCCAAGGGCATCGACTGGGAAACCGATACGCTAAGGGAAAAGCTGCTCGGACGCTGCGTCAAAGTCACCGGCTGGCTGTTGTTTGATGCCGAACATCGACGCCAGTCAGCCAATACTGCCGACGCCGGTGCCAAGGTCTGGCGCGCAACCGCGTGGGAAATTCACCCGGTCACGGCGATGGAAGTGCTGCCGACGTGCGGACGCCAGCACTGAAACTCGCGCTCAGTGTAAAAACGCGCCCAACATTGACCCCACCCTCGACGCCGCCTATCTCATTGAATCTGTTGCAAACAATCGGAATTTGATGGGTCGCGTTTCGCGTCCAACCATGACCCCTCCAAATCCAATGATTCCGCAATGAAAGCAATACTTTAGATTCCGTTCGCGGTGGGGTCATTATTGGACGCGATTTTGCACTTTGGTACATGCGGTCCCGAAACAGGGAACTAGAATCCCAGGAAGTTAAACTGGACGGAATCGTCGGCGACGAGCTTACGAAGACGCAGGAGGAGAATCTCGAAAAGAATGGCCATCTCTTTGCGCGGAAGGGCGGAAGAGTCCCCACTCGGCAACTCAATGGGTTGCAGATACAGAGTGAAGTGGACCCCGAAAATGGGACCATGGGCTTAATTGGAAAAGCGGCTGTTCCGTTGCT
>DASYAX010000290.1:0-26465 GCA_036501045.1 Bryobacteraceae bacterium | reverse complement strand
ATGAGCAGCAGCAGCGTGCCGCCGTCCAGAATGGGAATCGGCAGAAGATTGAAGATCGCCAATTGCAAGCTCACCATCGCCATCAGGAACAGATAGGTTGATAGTCCCTGCTGGGCGGCTTCACTCGACATTTGCGCGATGCCGATCGGCCCCGACACCACCGACCTGGGCGAGACGCGACGCTCGACAATGCTTCCCAGCATCTGGAAGAGCATCAGCGCGTTTTGCTTGTTGAAGCGCAGCGATTCGACCAGAGCCGATCCCAACGGCAACTTGACGAACTGCACCGGAGCCCGGAAACTGATGCCGATCTTGTACGGCATCTTCGGATCCGGCGTGGCCACCGGAGTGACTTTCACATCCTCCAGCCGCCCTTTGCGCATGATCTGAAAATCCACCGGCTTGCCCTTCGAGCGAAACACAGCTTGTTGAACGGTCACGCCCGAAACAACCGGTTGGCTGTTCACTTTCATGAAGAGGTCGCCCGGCTGGAGGCCGCCTGCTTGCGCGGGCGAGCCGTTCAGCACATCCCCAATCTGATTATTCTGTTCGCCGCTCCAGCCAACCGTGCCAATCCCTTCCTTCGGATCCAGCCGCGGTTTCACGGAAAAAACCAGCTTCTTGCCCCCGCGCTCGATCACTCCGGTAATGGCATGGTTGGGATTCAGCGCCTCTTCGGTGAGCACATAATCCCAGTTGGGATTGCCTTTGCCGCCGAGTTGAATAATCCGGTCGCCTGCCTGTAAGCCGGCGGTAGCGGCGGCCGAATCGGGCTTCACACCGGTAATGACCGTTTCGGATTCCTTGGGAAATTCATACATGTAGAGACCGGTCATAATCCCGATCGCCAGGATAATGTTCATCAACGGCCCGGCGAGGATCACGAGCGCACGCTGCCAGCGCGCCTTCGCCTGAAACGACCCGGCCTCTACCGCTTTCTCGTCCCCCGGCTGCTCTCCGAGCATTCGCACGTAGCCGCCGAACGGTATCGCCGATATCCGGAAATCGGTGTTGCCGCGCCGTATGCCGATCAACCTCGGCCCAAAGCCGATGCTGAAGGTCTCTACCTTGACTCCCACCGCCAGGGCTACCCAAAAATGCCCCAGCTCATGGACCAGGATCATCACCCCAAGCAGGATGACGACCCAAAAAACCGGCTGTAAGAAACCCACGCCTTCTTTTTACCTTTCTCTGGTGGAGCTACCCCGTGGCACTGTCAGCCCGCCAACTATTGGACGCGCCCACGAGCCCTTCGCTTCGTCCACAATCTGCCGCGCCACCCGGCGGGAGGCCAAATCGGCTCCAATCACTTCTTCTATCGTCGCCGGTTCGCTGCCAGGTTGTCGTTCCAGCGTCTCCTCAACCGTGTCGGCAATCGCCGGGAACGGGATTCGCCCTTCCAAAAATGCCTCTACCGCCACTTCGTCCGCCGCATTCAGCGTACAAGTGGCCGAACCGCCTTGCTCTTGTGCCTGATAAGCCAGTTTGAGCAATCGAAACTTCTCCAGATCCGGAGCCGAGAAGTTCCAATTCCGCGGCTGCGTCCAATCCAAGCGCGCCACCGGAGCGCGATGCCTTTCAGGATACGTCATTGCGTACTGAATCGGCATCCTCATATCGGTGGCGGAGATTTGCGCCAGAATACTCCCGTCGTTGTACTCCACCATCGCGTGGACGGAGGATTGCGGATGCACCACCACGTCCACCTGCGAAGGCGCTAGATCGAACAGCCAACAAGCCTCAATCACCTCAAAGCCCTTATTCATCAAACTCGCCGAATCGATCGTGATGCGCCGCCCCATCTTCCAGGTTGGATGATTCAGGGCCTGCTCGGGTGTCACCCGCCAGAGGTCTTCTTTTGGCGTATCCCGGAATGGCCCTCCGGAGGCGGTCAGTAGTAGCCGGGTGACTTCGTGGCGTGCCCCGGCGCGAAAACACTGATGCGCGCCGTTGTGTTCGCTATCGACCGGAATCAGCTCTGCCCCCGATTCCCGCACCGCCTTCATCACCAAACGACCGCTGGCGACCAGCACCTCCTTATTGGCCAGACCAATCCGTTTCTTTTGCTGGATGGCGGCGTAGGTGGCCTCCAGTCCGGTCACGCCAACGATCGCCGACATCACAAACCCGACCTCCGGGGCCGTCGCTGCCGACACACGAGCCTGCGGTCCCGCCGCTAGCTCCGGCCAAAGCCTTTGCGGCAGTCCCTGGCCGACCAGACGAGCTGCTAGTGCATCCAAAGTAGCCTGATCCGCCACTACAGCTACCTGGGGAGCGAATTCCGAAATTTGGGAGCACAGCACATCCAGGTTTCTCCCGGCTACCAAAGCGTGTATCTGGAATCTATCCCCATGCTGGCGCACCACATCCAGCGTGTTAACTCCGATCGATCCTGTTGACCCTAAAACAGTTATATTCATCAAAGGTACGTGTCTTCAGGTGCGGCTACCCCCTGGCTAGGCACCCCACCAAAAATAATTTGAATTTTCGTATAGAAAAAGCTTGCATTCCGTAAATCCATATTCTAATATTGGAATCAAGCCAGGGAGGCAACTCCCACCAAAGCGAGACTAACCTCATAGAAAGACCCCTGAAGCAACACCTCCCTGGCGCCCGCAAGGGCCTGTCTCGCCGCTTCAGTTTTCAAATTCGAACCCAATTCCCATAAGCGTCCAGTTCGTCTGGTAAAACGGCTTCCGATTGGCTTCGTTCCGTAAAATCGGCGCTAAACTCTAGGCGGAGGATCCCTCCTTGCCCGAAACCAAGCAGCCCACCGCACTCCGGCCGGAAACTGCCGTTCTGACTCACGGCTTCGATCCAAGCCTTTCGGTTGGTTCGGCCCGCCCCGCCGTCTTCCGTAGCTCCACTTACGTTTTCTCCAGTCCCGAAGCCGCCGAACGCGCCTTCGACATCATGGGCGGTCGAGCCCATCGTACTCCTGGCGAAAACGTCGATCTCGTTTACTCGCGCTTTAACCACCCGAACGCCCAAATCCTCGAGGAGCAAATCCTGCCTCTCGAGCCCGGCGCCGTTGCCGCGGCGGTGTTCAATTCCGGCATGGCCGCCATAATGACCGCCCTGTTGGCGGTCCTGAAACCCGGTGACAGCATCGTCTACACCGTTCCCATTTACGGGGGCACGCAGACCCTGATTCAGGCGTTTCTGCAACCCTTCGGGATTGAAGGGGTTCCGGTTCCCGGCGGGCAAGGCGCGCTGCTCGACAATGCCATTCGCGCGGCGCGGAACCTGCGCGTCGTACTCATCGAAACGCCCGCCAATCCCACCATGGTCATGACGGAGATTCGCCGCGCTTGCGAAACAGTTGCCCGGCTGCACCCCACCTCGAACGGCAGCGGCTTGGCCGAACGGCCGCTGGTGATGATCGACAACACCTTTCTGGGTCCAGCCTTCCAGCACCCGCTCGCGATCGGCGCGGACATCTCGCTGTACTCCGCTACCAAATATCTCGGCGGCTTCAGCGACATCATCGGTGGAGTCGCGCTCGGCAAAGATGTCGCGTTGATGAACAAAATCCGGAGCAAGCGCAGTCTGTTCGGCAACATTCTGCAACCGGACGAGTGCTGGCTGCTCGATACGCGCTTGCCCACCGTCAGCTTGCGCATGAATCGTCAAAGCAAGAACGCGCAGCGGATCGCCGAAAGCCTGGCCCATCATCCGAAGATCCGCAAGATCTACTATCCCACCTTGTTCGACGATGCGGAGCAGACACGCATCTATCGCGAGCAGTGCGCCCACCCCGGCGGTCTGGTCTCGTTCGACCTCGTCGGTGGCAAGCCCGCGGCATTCGACTTTCTGCGACATCTACAACTCGCCCGCAATGCGGTTTCGCTCGGCGGAGTCGAAACGCTTGCATGCCATCCGCGCAGCACTACTCATTCCGCCTGGAGTGCCAAGGATCTGGATGAAGCGGGCATCGGCGAAGGACTGGTTCGCGTTTCCTTCGGCATCGAAGATTGGCAAGACCTGCTGCATGACTTTGAGCGCGCGCTCGCTACTTGAAAAACACCCGCCAAGTCGCCACCATAAATGCGTGTGTCACCATCGGCGTGCGGACGCTGCCGCTTTGCGCATAGGCCATGCCGCAAGCCAGTCCAAGCAAAGTCACGACCGCCGCATGACGCCAATTGGGAAACGCATGAACCCAAAGATGCGCGCTGCCATACAGCACGGCGGAAAGAACAACCGCAACCGGTGAGCGCCAGCCGTTATCGAGCAACGCACGCTCGATAACGCCGCGGAAGAACAGTTCCTCGCTTAGCGCCACGACCCACAAAATGCCAAAGAACGTACCGATTCCGATTCCCGCGACCCGCCACCAGTCTCCGCGCAGCGGCGCAAACCGTACATCGTGCAAAGCAAGCGCCAGCAGGATGATCGGAATCAACGCCGCCAGATAGTAAAGAGAGCCGAGACGCCACTCGCGCGCCCGGGGCCACAAGCCGAACGCGCCCGGATCCCACTCGCGCAGCACGAGGAGTGCGGCAATTCCCAGGCGGATCCACATCACATGCCCCAAAATCTCGATACCGCGAAGGGCTTGGTCGGGAGGCTGATAGATTCGCTGGAACACGCCCATCAGCACCGGTGCGGCTGCGACGACCAGGAAGCCGAAGTCGTAGGCCGCGCGCCGCGGCAATACCGCAAACCAGAACGCCAAGATGGCTGTCAGCGCCGCCAGCAGATAGAAACCGTTGCGCTGAAACGTCCCCGCACTCAAGCTGAAAGCCAAATAGGGCGCGATGGCGCTCAGCCACAACAAACATGCCTGTCCTCTGGCCGGCCGAAATCGAGCAAACCAGGCGCGCGTCTCTTTAAATAGGGAGGCAAGATAGAAAACGGCTTCGAGCAGAAACGCGGGAAGCGCGGCGCTCATGATCCAATGGGACTGTGGATGAAGCCTTGCATAGTACTGTGCGGCCGCCGCCAAAGCGACCCAAGTACACACTAAAGCTATGAAAAACGGACGCATAGTCCGAAGCATCGCCCTCATCGTAGCATCGGGGTTCTGCATCCTGCCGTGGGCCGCGCGAGCGGCTGAACCACCCGCCGGGTTCTTACGAAAGATTGCTGAGCGAGAGACCGAAAATGCCCAGGCGAGAGAGAATTACACCTATCGTCAGTCGGTTTCGGTACAGGAATTCAATGTGCAAGGCGCCATCACGGGCGAATATCGCGAGGTTCGGGACATCACCTTCGGGCCCAACCGGAAACGCTATGAGCAGATCATCGAGGCGCCGCACAGCACGCTCACACGCGTACGCCTGACTCCCGAAGATTACGCCGACATCCGCAACATCGAGCCATTTTTACTCACCTCCGACAAAGTGTTCCTCTATGAAGGCCGCTACCAGGGCGAGCAGAAAATGGACGGCGTTGAGTGTTTTGTCGAATACGTGCGGCCGCGCCAGATTCTTGCGGGCCAGCGCTTCTTTGAAGGAACGCTGTGGGTACGCGAATCCGATTTCGGAGTGGTGCGCAGCGAAGGACAGGCGGTTCCGCAAATCGACACCTTGAAAGAGCAAAATCTGACTCCGCACTTCACCACCATCCGGCATGAGGTTGATGGCAAGTGGCTGTTTCCGGTCGAGACTTATTCGGATGACACACTGTTCTTCCGCGATTGGCCGCAGCGCCTCCGAATGATCATTCGTTATATGAACTACAAGAAATTCGGCGCCGAATCCACCATCACCTTCGATCCGCCGCCCCCCGAAAAGAGCGAGCCGCCTAAGTAGCGCCAGCCTGCAAAGCAGCGTAATCGCCTGGTGTATCGACATCGGTGGCGGCTTCGGGAAGTAAATAGCGCGTGACCTTTATCCCGGAATCGCGCAGCAACTGGCGGGCGCCGACCTCGGGCGCAAGCTCGGCAAGTGTGGCAAACAGCTCACGCTTGAATAGCGCCGGCACGCCAATGGTGTTGTTGTAGCGTGCCGCGATAATCGGCGAGGCGCTGGTCGAGAGCAAACGGCGCATTCCGGAAAGATGTTCCGCCATCACGCGCGGTTGATCGGCAAGCAATACGGCTACCGCGGCTGAATCTCCGCTGATCTCCCGCAAACGCCGCGCCGCCACCGAAAGCGAAGAGCCCATGCCGCTCCGCCAGAAATCGTTTTGGACCACTTCCACCGGCCGTGCGGCGATCGCCGCCCGCACTTCGTCGGAGTGGGCGCCCACTACGACCAGGATAGGATCGAATCCGGCTTCACGCGCCTGTTCGATCGCGTGCTCGATCAACGTTCGTCCCCGATAGGGAAGCAATTGCTTGGGCTTGCCCATGCGCGTGCCGGCTCCCGCCGCCAGAATGATCGCCGCAACCGGCAAGCAACTCTTGCCGGCGCTCAAGCTTTCTCGCTCTTGACGAGATGCAGTCTGCTGCCGGGTACCACCGTCATCGCCTCCAGTTTGGCCAGTTCCCGCCGGGCAATCTGCGCCCAGGCGCTGGTTGTATCGAGCTTCAGGTAAGCCCGCCAGTGGCGCAGCGCGCGCATGACATCACGCAGACTCTGGTGCAACAGCGCCAGGTTATAGTGCGCGTCGGCGTAGTTAGGATGCAGGCGCAGCGCTTCGTAATAGTGAGTCAGCGCATTGGCCGGGTCGTTCCGCTCATCGTAGAGATTGCCCAGGTTGAAGTGCGCCAAAGCATAGCCGGGATCGATCTCAAGCGCCCTTTGATAGTGAGCTTCGGCATCCGCCCAGGCGTGCCCGTTGAAGAAAACGGTTCCCAGATTCACCAGCGCGCCCGCCGAATTCGGGTCCAACTCAGCGGCCTTCTGATAAGCTTCGATCACCTGTTCATAGGGCGCGCCGCCTTGTTCCAGATCGAGCGCATGCTCAAACCAGCGATCCGCCTCCAGTTTGTTGCGCAGCGTCTCCGCGATTCGAGCGGCATTCTTCTGCGATGCCGGCAAGTGCAGCAGCTTGTTGATTTCCTCCTCGGCAAAATCGAACAGCAACTGTCCCGAGCCGGGCTCCAGCTTCTGCTTGCCGATCTGGATCCGCACGCGCCGCCCTTCTTTATAGACCTGAACGTCTTCGCCCAGGGCAGGCGAGTCTTTCAGATAATCGTCGAGCGAAAGCAAGGCCTGCCGGATCAGGCGTGGATGCGCCTTCTCGCTGCGCAAGCGCACCAACCGCTTCAGCCGGAGCAAGTCCCGGAACTTATATTGGGTGAGAGCGGGGATCAACTGTTGCCGTTCCCAGCTACGCAGTTGCCGGGATTCGACTTTCAACAGGCGACAGACTTCCTTGCGCGTGTAGGCTCCGCCCGCTTCGCGCTCCAAGGCCGGCGTAGGATGTTGCGAGGCGTCCCGCAGCACAGCAAGATCATAGCACCAGCTTGAATTTTCCGCTCAGTGACGAAACTTGCCGCCTAAGACGGCTGTATCCCTTTGTAATGCAAGCGATTGACAGCGCCGTCCACCTATCTCATACTAAAAAGGTCCGATATTATGGCCGCCCACAAAAAGAGTCCGCCCCAGACCCTGGCCGATCTCAGGACGGGCCAGCGCTGTATCTTAGACCGGCTGGACTTGCCGGACGATCTGGCGCGGCGGCTGATGGAACTGGGTTTTTTGCCGGGGAATGAAGTAATTCCGGGGCGCCGGGCACCGGGTGGCGGCCCGCGCGTTTTTCGGGTGGATGGCTCTGAGGTGGCGCTGCGCGAAGAGACGGCGGCGCGGCTTCTGGTGCGCCGCGATCCCGAGTCGGACCTGATTGTGCTTCCATGAGTAGCTGTCACGGAGACGCGCCGCGGGCGGGCCTCTTACCGAATCCGTCCATTCAGCCACCACGCGCGGGCGTGGCGGACCGCCCCATCATTGTGGCCATTGTCGGGCCGCCGAATTCAGGCAAGTCTACGCTCTTCAACCGGCTTACCGGCTTGCGCCAGAAGGTGGCCAATTTCCCAGGCGTGACGGTTGAACATCGTATGGGAAAGGCCAAACTGAAGGACCAGCACGAGGTGTTTCTGGTCGATTTGCCCGGCGTCTACAGTCTGCATCCACGCGCCGAAGACGAACAAGTCACTCATGATGTGTTGAAAGGCGAACGCAGCGACTTTCCTAAGCCTGATGCCGTCATTCTGATCCTGGACGTAACGAATCTGGGCCGCAACCTGGTGCTCGCCGCGCCGATTTTGAGTCTCGCGCTGCCCACCCTGATCCTGCTGAACATGGCCGACGATTTGGCCATGCGCGGCGGCAAGGTGGATGTATCGGCGCTCGCGGCCGAGTTAAATACGCCGGTAGCATTGATCAGCGCCGCCAAGGGAACGGGCATCGACCGTATCCAGCAGTTCCTGCTCGGAACGGCGGTGCGCTTGAATGCGCCGCCGCCCGCGAAAATCGAACTGCCGGTCCTGCAAGACGTGCCGAAGTGCCGTCAATGGGCTGCCAAACTGGGTGTTCGCGCTTCGTATCAAGCGCCCGCGCCGCCATTGTGGACGCGCCGCCTGGACGCAATTTTCCTGCATCCGCTGGCGGGTCCGCTGGTCTTCCTTGCGGTCGTGATTGCGGTGTTCCAAAGCATTTTCTCCTGGGCACAGCCGCTGATGCTCGGATTGCAGCAGATCGTTGCTTCCTCCGGGCAATGGATGAAACACGTGCTGCCGGATACGCCCTGGCGATCGCTGCTGGTAGATGGCATCTGGAGCGGCGTTGGCTCGGTGGTGGTCTTCCTGCCGCAAATTCTGCTGCTGTTCCTGTTTATCGGTATTCTCGAAGATTCAGGCTACCTGGCGCGCGCGGCGCTGATTGCCGACCGCACCATGGCGAAATTCGGCTTGCAAGGCAAATCGTTCATCCCGCTGCTGTCCGCCTATGCCTGCGCGGTGCCGGCCATCATGTCGACACGCGTGATTGAGAACAAGCGCGACCGCATGGCCACTATCATGATTGCGCCGCTTATGACCTGTTCGGCCCGACTGCCCATTTATACGCTGATTATCGCCGCGTTTGTGCCAAATATTCCCATTCTGGGCGGTTTCCTGGCGCTGCCGGCGGCCACCATGCTCGGCCTATATGTGCTGGGATTTCTGGCGGCGATTGCGATTGCCCGCCTGCTGAAATCGACCATCTTCAAGAGCAACGGCTCTTCGTTCGTCCTCGAAATGCCGCCCTACCGCTGGCCCACCTGGCAATCTCTCAGTTTGCGGCTGCTGGATCGTGCGAAGGTTTTTCTGCGGCGCGTGGGAACGGTCATCCTTGTGGTCGCGATCGGTTTGTGGGTACTGGCGCATCTTCCGCTGGCCGGCGGCAAAACTCCTCCGCTCGAACAGAGTTACGCCGGCATGGTCGGCAAGGCGATTGAACCAGCCATCAAGCCGCTCGGCTTTAACTGGAAGATCGGTATCGGCTTGATTACGTCGCTCGCCGCCCGCGAAGTGATCGTCGGCACCCTGGGAACTATTTACGGCATCGAAGGAAATGAGCAGTCGAAAGGGCTGCAAGCGGCAGTGCACCAGGATCTCAGCGCTGCCGGCGCGGTCGCTTTGCTGATCTTCTTCGCATTTGCTATGCAGTGTTTTTCGACACTCGCAGTAGTGAAGCGCGAAACGGGCAGTTGGCGATGGCCGGTGTTTCAGTTTTCGTACATGCTGGCCTTAGCGTACGCTGGTTCCTGGTTGGCGTTTCACGTCACTCGCTATTTCCTGGGATGAACAACATATTGAACGTAGTGATTCTCGGCTCAGGCTGCGCCGGGAACACCGCAGCGATCTATGCAGCCAGAGCCAGTCTGCACCCTCTGGTGATCGAAGGCCATGAGCCAGGCGGCCAGCTTTCCGTGACGACAGAGGTCGAGAATTTCCCCGGATTTCCCGAAGGAATCCACGGCCCCCAACTCATTGAGCACATGAGGAAGCAGGCGGAGCGCTTCGGAGCAATCTATCAGCACGGGCGCGTGGCGCATGCCGATTTGTCGAGCCGGCCTTTTACTTTGCACCTGGAAGACGACACGAAGGTGCTAGCCCGCACGCTGATTGTGGCGACTGGCGCTTCCGCGCGCTGGCTCGGTTTGCCGAACGAGCAGAAGCTGATCGGCCACGGCGTGAGCTCTTGCGCAACCTGCGATGGTTTCTTTTTTCGCGGCAAGAAAATCATGGTGATCGGCGGCGGTGATTCGGCGATGGAAGAAGCCAATTTCCTGAGCCGTTTCGGCAGCGAAATCACGCTGGTGCATCGTAGCGAGACTTTTCGTGCGTCAAAGATCATGCTTGACCGGGCGGTTGCGAATCCGAAGATCCAGTTCTTGCCCAACACCGTGGTGGACGATGTCCATGATGCCGGCAAAGGCCACGTGACGAGCGTCACGCTGCACAACGTGAAAACAAACGAAGTGTCGGAGCGCGAAGTGGACGGTTTCTTCGTCGCCATCGGTCATATTCCGAACACCAAGCCGTTTGCTTCGCAACTCGACCTCGATGCGGACGGCTACATCATTTCGCACGGCGGCGCGCGCACGAATATCACGGGCGTGTTTCACGCGGGCGATGTGCAGGACCGGACCTATCGCCAGGCGATTACGGCCGCGGGAGCGGGCTGCATGGCGGCGATTGAAGTGGAGCGTTTTCTCGAGGCCGAAGGCCATTGAGTACGGCGCGCTCCGTTTTGCGGCCGCAGACAGAGGCAGACCAAGCGTTCCCACCTCGGGCTGCGTTCGCTCGTATTCATGACCGAGCACGCTAGCGGGCAACGGCTCGCATTCATTGACCGCGATCACCGGGACGACCAATACGCGCGCTGCTGACGGCCGCTTCCGCGACCGAATTGAGTCGCCTCGACGTTCTAGAACTCCCCTGGTTCAACATCGATGTGAACTTTACGGACGGCCTGACCCATCAGATCGCGCTTTACCTGCTCGATTGGGACACGGCCGGCCGCGCGGAGACGATCGGTATTCTGGACGCGAGCAATAACAATACACTCGATTCGCGTCATGCTTCAGCTTCCAGAACGGCGAGTACCTCGTATGGAACGTCAAGGGTTATGTGATCATTCAGGCGACCCTTACCGGCGGACCGAATGGCGTGGTCAGCGGCGTGTTCTTCGCGCCGGGAACCTGAAAACGGGAGGATTGCCAGGCGTGCAGCAGCAAGGAGCCAACCAGGGTTCCGGCGGCTCATAACCGGATGGTAGGCGCGGCCAGACTGCCGAGTAGACCGCAGCGCGCGCCAATCACCCAACACAGGACGATGGCCATTGCCAAGGCTACAACCAGGACGCTTGCGGCCGCCGCACGGCGATAATTCCATCCGGCCTGCACGGCCACGCACAGCGGGACGGCAACAATGAGATCGATGGCGTAATGCTGGCCGGAACCGATGGTAGCCATGGCCGTTGCCGCCAGGAAAACAATGGAGAGAAGGCGCATCATGCGGCCCAAAGGCCAAACGTTCCAGCAGCAAAGAACTGTCCATCCGATGTGCAGCGAAGGCATGGCATTGCGGGCCACGGGTGGTAACAGGGCAGCGTGGAGGGGTGCTTCGGCTAGTGCTGGAGCGAATTTGGGAAACGCCGCAAAGCGATAGGCTGGCCGGCGGCCGGGCAGATCTGGTACAGAGTAAAGCCGGCAATGCCCAGTGTCGCCACAATCCACGGGAAAGCCTTCGCCGCTGGACGCCCGTGGAGCAGAACGAGGCAAACGGCAATAAAAAGTGGCAAGGCGTTGTAGATCGTGGCACAGAGGCGAAAAAGATGCGCATTGCGCCAGAAGGGCACGGGCCGCGGCAAAGGTATCCAGGCAAAGCGACCGGTCAGCGTGATAGAGGACATAGTCATAAGTTGAAGGCGTAAGGTCGGCCGCTATTGAAATGGCAGCGCTCGAAACGATGCAAAGGAGCGGCACAAAAGCCACCACGCCGAGTACTTCCCGAATCTGCGCGCGCTCTTTAAGAGGCGCGCAATTCAGCCTAAGTGCCATGACGGTAAGGCTTCCAAGCCCTGCGAACGCTCCGGTCACGCCCGGTGACATTCCAAAGTATGGTCTGATCGCGCCATGCAGCAGAAAGTAGAGACTGGCGCACACTGCCCCAACTAGTAGGGCTGCCACCATCTCGGCTTTGCTTCGCCGAAGATAGACATGACCAAAAAACACCCGGCGAGCGAGAACGCTAGGTAGGAATTCAACCCGATTACCAAATGGGCGAGAAGAAATGCGACCCAAACGTAGCGATGGCGCACAATCCCTCGCCAAAGGACTACCGCGCCCGCATAATTCCTTTATCGATTCAGTTTGGACCCGACAATAGCTTATAGCCCCAAAAGAAGTAGTCCGCTCAAACGATCCGCAGTAGAATAGTTCTCGTATTTCCCTCTGGAGGGGCTATAGATGAAAAAACTCGTTCTCGCAACTTTTTTGGCAGCGTCACTCGGCTCGGTCGTGATGCTTGCCGACGAAATGACTGGCTATATCTCGGACGCCAACTGCGGCGCGAAACATAGCGCCGTCAGCGCCGCAAACACCAAGTGTGTTGAAGGGTGCCTGAAAAAGGGCGCCGATCCGGTGCTGGTCAGTGATGGCAAAGTGATGAAGTTTGACGCGGATTCAAAGGAAAAGGCGAAAGCCTTTGCCGGCCAGTCGGTCAAAATTGACGGCACTATGGACAGCGGCCTCGTCAAGATCAACTCGATCGACAAGGCTGAATAGTAGCTGTTAGTGCTCGAATTCGAGGTCCAGCTTGCCGGCTGGGCCTCGATACAGCACCGCCAGGTTCTTCAATTTGTGTTTTCCGTCCAGCGGAAAGTACAGGAGTCCCTCAATTGGCTCGGTCGACTCTTTTTGCGGCAGCTCCTTGGCCTTCAGCACTTCCAGCAAAGAATCGTTGCCTTTCTTCTTATCGTCCATCTTGGAGCTGAGAGTCGTGACCCGGGAATTTCCGGGAGATCCACCGCCGCCGCCCATGATTCCGCCGAAGCCCACCGACGAGCTCGTCTTCTTGACCTTGGTTCCGTCCGCGGTGTTCGTCACCACGAGCGCGCCCTGACCCGCGATCTCGGCCGGTTCGAAGGGCTTCGAGCGCTCGCCGTCGTCGTGCGAGAGGAGGATGAAATCGTCGGGACTGATCTGCACGGCCTTATCGGTTTTTGGAATGACCCGGACATCCAGCAGGACAATTCCCTTCCCGGGGTCGGCGCCGAGTTTTTGAGCAACCTCCTCGGGGCTCAGCGAAATGGTCGCAATAATATCAACCTGTTCATTACCCGCGCTGGTCTGAGGAGATATAACCTTCTTAGCGGCGAAAATGCTCAGCGCGGTCAGCACGAGGGCTCCGAAGATGGCCGGCGGTCGCATGAAATGATCCTGATTTGAAATTAGCACCGTTCCGTCGATGAGAAAATAGCGAATGGTGAACGCCAGACAGGTTTTCGCGGCGTATCCGGATATCGAGGTCCTCTCCGCGTCGCCGGGCTGGACGCATCTTCATCTGTCTCCCACGCACGAGTCGCGGGAAAGAGTGACGGGCTATGTGCGCTCGGAAATGGCCGATTTGCCTAATGATCTGTGCGAACAATTAGCTCTCGCCGCCGACGAACTGTTAGGTAATGCGATTGAGCACGGCCGTGGCCCGGACCCCAAAGGCGCCATCGAATTTACGCTGGTTCGCACGGCTCGCCTGATCCTTTTACACATTGGCGATGCGGGACCCGGTTTCTCGCTAAACGCCATCGCGCATGCCGCGGTAAGCAACCCTCCCGAAGAACCGCTGCTGCATGCGCAATACCGGACAAAAATGGGACTGCGTCCCGGCGGTTTTGGCATCATGCTGGTAAAACAAATTGCCGACGAGCTGATTTACAGCGAGACAGGCAACGAAGTAATGCTGGTGAAATACTTGGGGAACGGCACGGGCCATTCATAGCCGTTCGCCGCTTATTTCTTCAGATTTTCATCGAAAAACGTAGTCATTTCTTCGAGCAGCGTCTTGCGGATCGGGCCGGTTACGCCATGCGTTTTTTCGGGATAAATCTGCATGAAGAAAATCTTGTTGGCCCGCTCGAGCGCGTTCGCCATCTGCATGGTGTTCTGAAAAAGTACGTTGTCGTCTTCGAAATTGTGCACGATCAACAATCGGCCGCGCAGCTTGGCGGCGTTTTGGACGTTCGAGGAGACATTGTAATGGGCGGCATTGTGCGCCGGCAAATCCATATAACGCTCGGTATAGATGGTGTCGTAGTTATGCCAATCGGTGACGGGTGCGCCCGCTACTCCGACTTTGAAAAGATCCGGCGCCCGCAGCATCGAGTGAATCGTCATGTAGCCGCCATAGCTCCAGCCCGTGATGCCGATGCGTTCCGGATCGACAAAACCGAGCTCGACGACATGCTCGACGCCCAAGCGCTGGTCGGCAACCTCTTGCGTTCCCATTTCGCGAAAAATCGGCTCCTCGAAGCGATGGCCGCGCCCGTTCGACCCGCGATTATCCATCTGCCAAACCACATAGCCGCGATGCGCGAGCGCCTGGTTCCAATCGATTCCCTGCCACTCGTCGCGGACAGCTTGCACGCCTGGACCACCGTACACGGCCACAATCAAGGGATATTTGACGCCTTGCCGAAAGGCCGCCGGCTTAATGAGCCGTCCGTATAACACCGTGCCGTCTTCGGTGGTGATTTTCTGAATCTCACTGGGTAGGAGATCGTATTCCTCGAGTGGCTTCGTATCGGCCGGCTGCAACACGGCCACCTGCTCGCCGGACGCGTTCCGTAACACCGTTTCCGGCGGCCGGTTCGCGCTCGAAAATCTGTCGATAAATTCGCTGCCGCCGTCGTTGGCGTTCACCGTGTGAACTCCCGCCTCGCTGGTCAGGCGCGTACGCGCTCCGCCGTTGAAGCCAACTCTATAAAGCTGCGATTCAAGCGGACTCGCTTCGCTCGACATGAAATACACGCGCTCGCGCCCTTCATCGATGGCGGTAATGGATTTCACTTCCCAATCGCCGCTCGTCAACTGGCTCAGTAGCTCGCCTTTGTCGGAATAACGGTAGATATGACGGAATCCGTTGTCGTGCTCGCTGGTCCACAAAAACTCCGGCCGCGATTTCAAAAGGAACAAATTATCCTCCATGTTGATCCAGGTCTTCGACGCCTCGTGCAGAACTTCGTGCACCGCGCCGCTGGCCGGATTGCAGAACAGCAGATCTAATTGATCCTGTACGCGGTTCAACCGCTCCACCGCGATTCGGGAGGAGTCCGGCAGCCAGTCAACCCGCGCCAGTAAGGTGTTTGACGTCTCGCCGAGATCCATCCAATGGGTTGCGCCGTCCTCGAGCGAAAGCACTCCCAACTTCACCAGCGCGTTGGCCGTGCCGGCTTGCGGATACCGTTCCGGCTCGGACGCCGCGCGTTCACCGAGCAAATCCGTCTGCGGATACATGAACTCGCGGCTCACGTCGAATTGGAAATACGCGATGCGTTTTGAATCCGGCGACCACCAGGTGGCCGTATGAATCTCCAACTCCTCCGGATACACCCAATCCAGTTGGCCGTTCAAGAGCGTCGGCGTACCGTCCGTCGTCAATTGACGCGGCTGCCTCGTCTTGAGATCGATCACGTATAAATTCGACTTCCAGCGGTACAGCACCTGCTTGCCATCTGGAGACAGCTTCGGGTCTTCCTCATTCACTTCCGTTTTTGTGATTTGCTCCGGCTTGCCGTTGGCGCGCACGATGAACAGATCGCCTCCCTCCGCGGCCAGCATCTCTTTGCCGTCGGGAAACCATTGCAGGGACTCCGATCCGACCCGGCGGTTTTGCCATGCCGCATCGTTTCCCGCGGCCGGGTGAACGGCGAGCTTCTCGAGCGCCGATGACTGAAACCACTCCTTGGCTTTGCGTTCCGCAACATCGTAGCGATAAACACGGCCTTTCTCCTCATACGCGAAAGTCCTCCCGTCCGGCGACCAGATCGGCGAGATCCCGCGAGCGTGTGTCTGCGCCACGACGTCATCCAGCGTGATCGGCTTCTTGCCGCTGCTTTGAGCAGAAAGACAAGCCGCGCAGAGCAGGCCGCACGGCATCACGCGAAGGAGAAATCGGAGGCGCATCATTTTAGTGTGACACTGCCCCTACACTAGACATTTGACCGTTTATCTCCTGCTCATCGCCGCCGGCTTCGCCGCGGGCGCCATCAATTCCGTTGCCGGCGGCGGCAGTTTCCTGACTTTTCCTTCGCTGGTCTTCGCGGGCGTTCCCGCCGTCATGGCGAACGCCTCCAATACCGTCGCGCTGGTGCCGGGAGGCGTGGCGGCCGCGTTTTCCTATCGCGACGATATTCACCGGCTCAACGAGCGGCGCCTCAAAACATGGTTTCTGATGTGCCTGACCGGCGGAGTGCTCGGCGCGGGGCTGCTGCTGTTCACCTCCGATAGAACGTTCCGCCTGATTGCTCCATGGCTGCTGCTCTTCGCCACGCTCTTGTTTGCTTTCGGCAACCAGGTCAGCACGGCGCTACGCGGGCGCCTGCACGGAAGCCAAACTCTGATGCTGCTGTTGCTTTTTCCCATTTCCCTCTACGGCGGTTATTTTGGGGGCGGCATCGGCATCATGTTTCTGGCCGCATTCCGGCTTTACGGCTTTACCGATATACACGGCATGAACGGCATCAAGACCATCCTGGCCGCCTCGATCAATGGCATCGCCGCCGTCGTCTTCATCTTTGCCCACAAAGTATCCTGGCCCCCGGCGCTTGTCATGATGGCTGCCGGAATTGCCGGCGGCTTCGTAGGCCCGATCCTGGCACGCAAGCTACCGCCTGCAGCCATTCGCAGCTTCGTCATAGTGGTAGGAATTTCGATGACGATCTACTTCTTCCACATCGCGCCGAAATAGCTAAAGGACTGGTCCAATACGCCAGGGAGCGAACTCGTGGTGGCCCAATTCTTCGGCGTGCGTGCGCTCACCGGAGGCGATTCGCAGCAGGGCTTCGAAAATCTCTCTGCCAATTTGCTCGACCGTCGCCTCACCGTCGCCGATGCGGCCCGCATTAATATCCATGTTGCCCGTCATGCGCCGGTAGAGATTGCTGTTGCTTGCGATCTTGAGAACCGGAATACTGGGGAAGCCGATGGCGCTCCCCCGACCCGTAGTAAAAGCAATCAGATTAGCTCCGCCCGCCGCGAGACCTGTAATGGAGACCGGATCGTAACCGGGCGTGTTCATGAAAGCGAAACCGGGTTTCACGGTCCGCCCGGCATAATCGACCACATCTTCGAGCGCGCTGGTTCCCGCCTTGGCTACGGCGCCGAGCGATTTTTCCAGAATATTCGTCAGGCCTCCCTCTTTGTTTCCCGGCGACGGATTGTCGTTGAAACTGCCGCCGAACTGGCGCAAATATACTTTGTATTGTTGAACGCAGCCCAACAGCTTCCGCGCCACTTCGGCGTTTCTGGCGCGCCGCATTAGCAGATGTTCCGCGCCAAAAATTTCGGTCGTTTCGGCCAGCACGATGGTGCCGCCCTGCTCCACAATCAAATCGCAACAATAGCCGAGCGCCGGGTTCGCGGTAATGCCGGAGAACGAATCGGAGCCGCCGCAGTTCAAGCCCAGCACGATCTTCGCGGCAGATATATTAGTTCTTTTTTCAGCGGAGGCACGCTCGATGAATTGATGAATCTGCCGGCGTGCCGCCTCCACCGTGCCAAGCGTGCCTCCAGAGGATTGCAGGGTCAGGCCTTGCAGCGCCGGCGCCGTCTCGCCATGGCCGTTACTGCGGCCCAAATAGTGATCGATTTGATTGACCTCGCAGCCGAGTCCCAGGATCAACGCGGCGGAAACGTTCGGATGATCCAGCACTCCTTCCAGGGTGCGCTGCAACTGTTCGGTATCGGGACCCATCGCCTGCCCGCAGCCTTCGCCGTGTGGGAAGGCCACCACGCCGTCCACGTTCGCGGGCAGTATTTCGCTGGCAAAACTTCGCGCAATCAACTCCGCCGTATAGGCCGCGCAATTACTCGCCGCCACAACGGCGATATAGTTTCTGGTCCCAACCCGTCCATCGGCGCGCTGGTATCCCAAAAATGTAGCGGCCGGAGTCGTCTTCTCCCGCGCGGCCGGGGGTGCGGTCACGGTGACTTCGGCCGTGTCGAGTTCCTGGTAGCCAAGATTATGCACATGCACATGTTCTCCCGGCTGAATCGCGGCCGTTGCAAAACCGATCACATTGCCATAGCGATAAACCGGTTCTCCGGCGGCAACCTGTCGAATAGCAACCTTGTGCCCCGCGGGAATCGGCGCGAGCGTGCGCAGCGTAGTTCCCAGTACATCCACTTCCTGGCCGGGTGCAAGGCTCACGCGGGCAATCGCCACCGTGTCGTCGGGATGCAACAGAATCACCGAATTAAGCGCCGTCGCGGGCCGTTCGATTTCGTACAGCATTCGTTTAACTTACACTGTAAACCCATGGCAGCCCTTGCCGTGAAACAATGTAGCTTCCAGTAAGCTCTTACCAAGGAATGCCTCGACCCCAGGTCGCAACGTACCGGCTACAGTTGCATGCCGGCTTCGGCTTCGACGCCGCAGCCAGCATCGCGGACTATCTGCATCGTCTTGGCATCTCGCACGTCTATAGTTCTCCCTACCTGCAAGCCGCGCCCGGCAGCCAGCACGGTTATGACGTCGTCGATCCGCATCGGGTGAACGATGAACTCGGCGGCAGCGAAGCGCATGACCGTTTCTCCGTCCGGCTGGGCGAGTGCCAATTAGGCCAGGTGCTCGATATCGTGCCCAACCATATGGCCATCAGCGGCGGACGGCGCAACCGTTATTGGTGGGACGTGCTCGAAAACGGTCCTTCGAGCCGCTACTCAACCTATTTCGATATTGATTGGCAGCCTCGCGAAGAAAAGCTGCGCAACAAACTGCTGGTCCCGATTTTGGGCGACAACTATGGCCGCGCCCTCGAGCGGGGCGAGATTCAATTGCGGCGGCGCGGCGGCGAATTTTTTGTTCAATATTTCGATCATGAGCTGCCCGCATCCCCGAAGTCGCTGCCCTCGGTCCTGGCCACCGCGGCATCCGAAACGGGTTCCGATTATCTCGGGTTTCTCGCGGATTCACTCGCGCGTCTTCCGCGCGCCACGCTAACCGATCGCGCCAGCATCGCGGAACGCCATCGCAATAAGCGCATCGTCGCCGACCTGTTAGAGCGCTTGTTCCATGAGACGCCCTTCATCGCCGAAGCGGTCGACAACGCGCTGAAGCAGGTGAACGGCAATCCGGACCGGCTGGACGAAGTGTTGGAGCTGCAAAATTATCGGCTCGCATTTTGGCGGACCGCTAAGCAGGAATTAGGGTATCGCCGCTTCTTCGACGTCAATACCTTGGTCGGTCTTCGTATGGAAAGCCCGCAGGTGTTCACCGATACGCACGCGGTGATCCTGCGCTGGCTGCGCGAGGGCGTGCTCGACGGCATTCGCATCGATCATCCTGATGGGCTGCTCGACCCCCGCCAGTACTTCGATCGCCTGCGCAGCGAGGCCAGCGACGTGTGGATCTTAGCCGAGAAGATCATCGAACCGGGCGAGAGATTCCGCAGCGAGTGGCCCATTGACGGCACTACCGGCTATGATTTCCTGAATCAGGCGGGAGGCCTTTTCGTCGATTCCTCGAACGAAGAAGCAATGACGAAGATTTACGCGGAATTCACCGGCGAGCCGACCGATTATGCCGCCATCTGCCGCGAGAAAAAGCATCTTGTCATGCGCGATCTATTGGGAAGCGACGTCAATCGCTTGACCAATCTGCTGGCCGGCATTTTCGAAGTTCATCGCGAACGGCGCGACTATACGCGGCGCGACGGCAGCCGCGCCATCCGCGAATTGATTGCCTGCTTTCCCGTCTACCGCACGTATGTCGTTCCCGAGCGCAATGAGATCGGCAAAGACGATATAACGAACATCGAAAAGGCGGTGGCCTGCGCCAAAAGCAATCGGCCGGAATTGGATCCCGACCTGTTTGACTTTATCCGCGATATTTTGCTGCTTCGGGAGCGCGGCCCCTTGGAAAGCGAATTTGTGCTGCGCTTCCAGCAGTTCGCCGGGCCGGTGATGGCGAAGGGCGTGGAAGATACGGTGTTCTATTGCTACAACCGGCTTGTTGCGCTGAATGAGGTAGGAGGCGACCCCGGCCGCTTCGGCGTCTCTCCGCGCGCCTTTCATCATTTCTGCGCGGATGTCCACCGCCATCGCCCGCGAACGATGCTCGCATCTTCCACCCACGACACCAAGCGCAGCGAAGATGTGCGCGCCCGCATCAGCTTGTTGTCGGAGCTTCCCGAAGCCTGGCGGGCGGCTGTCGCGCGATGGTCCGCCAACAACGCCAAGTACAAGAGAGATTGCGGCCCCGACCCGGGTACCGAATATCTGATCTATCAATCCATGTTGGGAGCTTGGCCGATTGACGCCAATCGTCTGGTGCCTTACGTAGAGAAGGCCGCGCGCGAGGCCAAACGAAAGACATCCTGGCTCGAGCCAAACGAGCAGTTCGAATCCGCCACGCGCGAGTTCGTCGAAGCGCTTTATCGCGATGAAACCTTCCTACGCGATTTTGAGCGTTTTGTCCAGCCGCTCATTGAACCGGGCCGCATCAATTCGTTGTCGCTGGCGTTGTTGAAACTCACTGCTCCCGGCATTCCCGATCTTTACCAGGGCTCCGAGCTTTGGGATCTTAGCCTCGTGGATCCTGATAACCGGCGGCCCGTCGATTACGATTTGCGCCGCCGCCTGCTCTGTGAAATTTTGCGCCTTGACGTAAAGCAAGTCTGGAGTCGCATGGACGAGGGACTGCCCAAATTGTGGACTACCTATCATGCGCTGCGCGTACGCCGGCAGCATCCTGAATGCTTTGTCGAGCGCGGCGGTTATATGCCGTTCCGGGCTCGCGGGCCGAAGGCGGCCCACGTGGTTGCTTATCTGCGCGGTGCGAGCGTTCTGGCGGTGGCGCCCCGCCTGATCGTCAAGCTGGCTTCGAAGTGGGGCGATACTACGCTGAAAGTTCCTGATGGCAATTGGAAAAATGAGCTCTCGGGCGAGCAGTTCGCCAGCGGCGAGATCAAAGTGAGCGATCTTCTGGATGCGTTTCCGGTGGCTCTGCTCGTCAAACAATGAGTTGTATGCACATCTTTGAAGTTTGGGCGCCGCGCGCCCGGACTGTGGCAGTCAGCATCGGCGGCAAAGCGCACCCCATGCAGTCATCACTGCATGGCTGGTGGAAGGCTGAAGTGTCAGCCACAGGGCCGGGAACCGATTACGGTTTCATCATCGATGGCGGCGCGCCGCTTCCCGATCCGCGCTCAGCGTATCAACCGCATGGAGTCGATGCTCTCTCCCGCCTGGTCGATCATGCCGCGTTTCACTGGACTGATCGCAATTGGCAGGCTCGGCCGCTGTCGAGCTCGCTCGTCTATGAGCTTCACATCGGAACGTTCACGCCCCAGGGAACGTTCAGGAGCACTCTGGATCGCCTGGACTACCTCGCCGATCTTGGCGTCACGCACGTCGAGTTGATGCCGATCAACGAATTCTCAGGTGATTGGGGCTGGGGTTACGATGGCGTCGACCTCTACGCGCCGCACCACGTTTATGGCACGCCGGACGATCTGAAAACCCTCATCGATGCGTCCCACGCCAAAGGACTCGCGGTCTTGCTGGACGTTGTCTATAACCACCTCGGGCCTTCCGGTAATTATCTGGATCGATTCGGTCCCTACTTTACGCACGCGTATAAAACCCCGTGGGGCCCGGCGGTCAATCTGGATCACCACGGCAGCGATGAAGTTCGCCGCTTCCTTACCGGCAATGCGGTCATGTGGCTGCGCGATTACCATTTCGACGGACTACGTCTGGACGCCATCCACGCCTTTCACGACCGCTCGGCGATCCCGTTTCTCGAAGAGCTGGCTCTTGAAGTGGAGACGCTCTCCGCGCAACTCGGGCGTCATCTGGTTCTGATAGCCGAAAGCGACCTAAACGATCCGCGAATCGTCACGTGCCGGGAAGCCGGCGGTTTTGGGCTTGACGCGCAGTGGAGCGATGACTTTCACCACGCGCTGCATGCCGTGCTGACCGGTGAGACCAACGGCTACTATCATGATTTCGGTTCGCTGGCGAAGCTGGCAACGGCGCTTCGGCAGGCCTTCGTCCACACCGGCACTTACTCCGCTTTTCGCGGCCGTAATCACGGCAAGCCGGCGACGGGCCTATCCGGTCACCGCTTTCTTGCGTACTCTCAAAATCACGATCAGATCGGCAACCGCGCTCACGGCGAGCGCCTTTGCCATCTGCTGAGCCCGGGACGTCAAAAAATCGCCGCCGCGCTGGTGCTGACATCGCCTTTCGTGCCTATGCTCTTTCAGGGCGAGGAATTCTGCGCATCGGCGCCGTTTCAATACTTCACGCAACACGAAGACATCGAGCTGGCTCGAAACGTCTCGGCGGGCCGCCGCAGTGAGTTCTCCGCTTTTGGCTGGAATCCGGAAGATCTTCCCGATCCGCAGGCTCACGCTACGTTCGAGCGCGCCAAATTGTCCTGGGACGAGCTTCAAAGCGAACCTCACGCTTCGCTGCTCGCCTGGTACAAGAAGCTGATCACCCTAAGGCGCTCGTTGTCTTCGCTAACCGATGGCCGGCTTGACCGCGTGAACGTCGCCTTCGATGGGCGAGCCAATTGGCTGGTCATGAAGCGCGGCGACGCGGAAGTCGTTTGCAACTTCGCGGCGGATAGTCAGGCCATACCAATCAGCGGTAACAATAAGGAAATTTTCTGCTCGGAATCGGCTTGGCGCCTGCGCCCGGGGCTGATCGAACTGCCTTCAGACTCGGTCGCGATCCTCACTCCCGCACTGCCCAGGCAAGACCATCCGGCTGCTTGCCGGCGTCGATGTGACCCGTGACTTCCAATGATTTCAAATCCACGATCGCGACATAATTGTCAGGCGTGCAGGAGACATACGCGCGCGCACCGTCAGGCTGCATCAAAATGCCCGCCGCGCCGTGGCCGATCTTTACTCGCTTGACTTCTTTGCGAGACGCGGCGTTTAAAATCACCAAATCCGGGCCGCTCAATGTCGACACAAACACCTGTTTCCCGTCCGGGGTGAATTTCAATCGGTTGGCGCCTTTTACGTCGGCATCGAGCGTTTGAACCACTTTCTTACTGGCCAAATCGACAATCGAAATCGTGCCATCCTGCGCATTCGCGGCCCAAATCTCTTTGCCGCCGGGAGAAACGTCAAAGCCTTCCGCGCCCCGGCCCACCGGAATCACCGTCTCGTTCCAATCGGGTCGCGGCGGACCCATTGGTGGACGAGGAGGTCCACCGGGAGGAGGACCGCCCGAACGAGGCCCAGGCCCAAAACCAGGTCCCTGCCTCATCGTTTCATCCACAATCGTCAGGGTCGCCGAACTGACATTCGACGTGATCATCCGTTTGAGATCGTCGAAAACATAGACCATGTGAGTTCTGTTTTGGCCTGTGCCGAGCACCCAATCCACTTTTTTGGTTGCGGGGTCGTAGCTGCCGATGACCTTCGCTCCCTCGGCGGTAAACCACAACTTCCCTCCGACAAATACCAGACCGTGCGGGCCGCGCAGCGGGCCAAGATCGATTACCGGTAACGCCTCCTGATGCACCAGATCGACAACGGTGATCGTGTTGTACGCCCCGCCGCCGTAGTTGGAAATGTAGGCGGTCTTTCCATCGGCCGATGCAATGACTTCATGCGGGTCGGGTCCCGACGGAACTTTACCCACAGCCTTAAGCGTGGCGGGATCGACAATGGTTAACGTGTGATCGGTCTTGGCCAGCACCAACAGGGCGGTCGCCGGCGTCTCCGCGGCATACAGGAAGGCCGCACCCGCGCCACAAAAGAGCAACGCCGGAAGGAATCTCTTCGCTACCACGGGCAACCCTCCGGTTTCGCCTTTTCCAAGCCGTTCAACCAAGTAAGAGTGACGTTTCCTTGCTTGATCAGAAATGCCATGTCATCCGGAAAATACTTTCGGGGGTGGGCGCCCGTGATTTGCGCGTAATAAGGGCCAAGTTGGAGATCTTCACCCGTCTTCTCGTTCCAAACCCTCCACTTGGCTGCAAATTTGTAATCGATATCGCTGTCGGCCGCTAGCCCCTTCGTTCTCGAATAGCCTGGCTGGTCGATAAACCGCCAGGCAAACCGCTTATCCGTCTCACTCCATTCGGCAGTGTAGGGCTCATCCTTAGCCCATGTCGTCGTATCGCGGTGACCGGCTCCATGGCCGGCTGTGATAACGGTTTGATCGTATGCCTGCTGCTGATACTTCCAGTTGGAATAATTGTAATCGCCTTCGACGAAGAAGACGTCGATCACGATCTTGAACTGGGCGACCAATTCGCCCGCATTTGGGTGCTTCGCCCACGTCACTCGCACGACCTGCAGCGGCGCTTCCGGCTTCTCCGCCTCACGGATCGCGCGCGGCCGCAATTGCATCGTAGGTACGCTTGACATGACAGCATTCTACCGCCGGCGCCTCGGGTCCAACCCAAGTCATCGTGTACCATTATTCATTACGGGGTTTAGTGCATCATTCACTCGACGATAAGCAGCCGGTTGCGGCGCCATGGCCCGTTCCGGCTGATGAAGTGGTTCCGGGCGCAGGCATTTTCCGCGAATATCTTCAGCTCACGAAACCTCGAATCGCCCTTCTCATTGTCATTTCTACCGCGGTTGGCTATTGCTTCGGTACCGGTTCCCATCTGAACCTGGTTACCCTGTTCAATGCCTTGCTAGGCACTGCATTCATGGCCGCCGGCTCGGCGACACTCAATCAGTGGTACGAGCGCGACATCGACGCGAAGATGGACCGGACGCGCAAACGGCCCATCCCGGCGGGAACGATTCCGGCACGCCACGCTCTCGCTTTCGGCGTCGTCTTATCGATCCTGGGCATGCTGGATTTGTGGATCTTCACGAATGTGCAGGCTGCCGCTCTCAGCCTTCTGACATCCGTCGGTTACTTGTTCGTCTACACGCCTCTGAAACGCAAAGGACCGATTTGCACGACGATCGGAGCCATCCCCGGCGCTATGCCTCCGCTGATTGGATTTGCCGCGGCGAGCGGATATTTAACGGTCGAGGCCTGGATATTGTTTGGCATTCTCTTCCTGTGGCAGTTCCCGCATTTTCATGCCATCGCCTGGATGTATCGCGAAGATTATGAGCGGGGCGATGTGAAAATGCTTGCGGTGGTCGAGCCGGACGGAAAAGCCTTGAGCCGGCAGGTCATGCTGACCTTGCTGTTGCTCATTCCCATCACGCTGGCCCCCACCTTCATCCATATGGCGGGCAAGATTTATTTTGTGGCGGCTCTTCTGCTCGGCCTGGCATTCCTCTATTTCGGGATGCAGATTTGCCAGGAGCGTACCTTTGAACGAGCCCGACGCCTTCTTCTTGCTTCCGTCATCTACATGCCGCTGTTGTTCGCGTTTCTGGTATTCGACAATCCGAAATTCCCCATTTTGGGCTAGCGCGTTATCGAGCTAACCGGCCGTCGATTGGCGGAAAAAGCATCCGTAATGTCGATACCAGGACAAGGCTCGTGCAACTGCCCCAGAGCATGACCCCGAACGGCACGGCAAAATCGGGTCGAGTATCAAATAGGATGGCTTGGCCTAAGAACGCGACCGCGAGACTGCCCCCGATCTGCCGGAGCGGTTTGAAAAGAGACCGTGGTTTCCTCGGATCGGCGTAAGCATTCGCCGCCAGCAATCCGATTGCCGTGAGCGTTACCGGAATCGCCAAGCGAGCAAACCCGCTGTGTTCGTATAAGAAGGCCTTTTCACCCAAATACCAGGCGGCCGCGGAAAACGACGCATAAACGACAACGGTCTCCATTAGGAATACCTGGACATCCGTCGTGCGCCGAATTCTCCCGATGATCACAGGCCCGAGGACGGAGATGGCATCGGCCAAGTACGCCCGCGGCGACTTGCATTTCTCGTGCAGATCGCCGAGCACGTGCTCCCGGCTGGCTGGTGGAAGAAGCAGGCGGAACAACTTCTCGAACAAGGGGAGCAAGGTCACGAACTATCCCGCCTCCTTTCTCCATTCCTTCTTCCATTTGCGAGCCCAGTCTTTTCCAAGGGCGTTCTTAACGGCCTCTGAAATTCGCATCGCCGTTACCACGGACTCTTGCAGCGCCTGTTCGCCTAACGCCTCAACGCGATAGCATCTTTTAGCGCGCCCGCCGCGCTCGCTAGTTGGATCGGACAGCCAGGATGATACGAAGCCTTTGTCTTCGAGCCGGTCCAAGGTAACGTAGACAGCGCCCAGCGAGATCTTCTTTGGCTGTGCTAAATCACCCACCTTACTGTGGATTGTTACGCCGTAGGCATCCTCGCGCAAACTGAGAATGGCCGCCAAAACCAATTGCTCGAACTGACCGATGGAACCGATGCCGCGCATTTGTACAACATTGTAAGG
>DASYAX010000289.1:0-2675 GCA_036501045.1 Bryobacteraceae bacterium | reverse complement strand
TGAGTAAGTGGGCGGCGGCTGATGAGGCCGCCGCTTCCGTAAGAGGCTAACTAATAAAAATGCCTTCTGCAGCGAAAAAGGACTATTACGAGACTCTGGGTGTTGCTCGGGAAGCGGATGCGGACGAGGTGCGCAAGGCTTATCGGAAGCTGGCGCGGAAGTACCATCCCGATCTGAATCCTGGCGACAAAGCGGCGGAGGAGCGTTTCAAGAAAGTTCAGGAAGCGTACGACATCCTGAGCGATGACAACAAACGCAAGGTTTACGACCAGTACGGCTTCTATTCGGACAATATTCCTCCGAATGGCAGCCGACCCAGCAGTGGGCCGGCGGGCGGGCCCAATTTCGAGGGCTTCGATTTCTCAGAATTTCTGCGCCAACAGCAGCACAATACGGGCACGAGCAGTAGTGCTTCCGGTTATGAAGAGGCCGAACGATCGGGTGGATCGTTCCGCGACATCTTTGGCCAATTCTTCGGCGCCGGGAAATCGCGCCAAGCGGTACAACCGGAACGGGGAGCGGACCTCGAATACGGTTTGAATGTCGATTTTTGGCAAGCTATTCGAGGAACGCAGGTAAGGCTGAACATCTCGCGCCAGGAAACGTGCGAGACGTGCCACGGCACTGGAGTCTCGGGCAACAACGTAGCAGTTTGTCCGGAATGCGATGGGAGCGGCACGGTGACGCAAATGGCGGGAGCCATGAAGTTCAACCTGACCTGCAATCGCTGCGGCGGCACAGGGCGGCTGAAGAACGCTTGTCCGACGTGCCGCGGAGAAGGACTGCTGAGCCGGCCAGATTCGGTGGAAGTGCGGATACCGCAGGGCGTAGCATCGGGGTCGCGGCTTCGCGTGGCGGGTAAGGGGAACGCCGGATCGGCGGGCGGCGCGCCGGGCGACCTTTATATAACGATCCGGGTGGACGATCATCCGTTCTTCAAGCGCGACGGCGACAACATCAATATCCTGGTTCCTTTGACAGTAAGCGAGGCGGGTTTAGGGGCGAAGATCGAGGTGCCGACCATCGACGGGCGCGCGCTGCTAAAAATACCGCAAGGCACCCAAAACGGACAGAAGTTCCGGCTGCGCGAAAAGGGCGTTTTCAACGGCAAAAAGAGCACGCGCGGCGATGAGATTGTGGAAGTCTTTCTACGGGCGCCGGACGTGGGCGACGAACGGACACGGGAGCTGCTGCGAGAGCTGGCGCAGGTGCAGACCGAAGACGTGCGCTCCGATATTTGGAGCAAAGTGCAGCAGCCGGCGGCATAAACAGGAAACGCGATGACGAAAAGCAAAAGCAAGGCGGCGTATATGATCTCGGCGGTAGCGGAGCAGTACGAGATCCATCCGCAAACGCTGCGGCTGTACGAACGCGAAGGATTGCTCGCGCCGTCACGCAGCGATGGCAATACACGGCTTTATACCGATGACGATCTCGCGCGGCTGGAAGTGATTCTCAAGCTCACGCGCGATCTGGGTGTGAATCTGGCGGGTGTTGAAATCATTCTGAACATGCGCGAAAAGATGGACGCCATGCAGAAACAGATGGAAGGATTCATCGAGAGTTTGAATCAGGAGCTTTCGCAGCGCGTGAGCAAGCCGACGGTTGAGGATCGCTCGTTGATGCCGGTGATTCAGATCAGTTCTCTGACCCGATCCGGGCAACATCGGGCGGCGGAAGTGAAGCGGCCGGGCGAGGGGAAGCGGAAGGTTCGGTAGGCCGAACGATCGCATGAATGCTAAATTTGGCGCAGAGTCTCGTTGGGGTCTAAACGCGACGCTCTAAACGCCGGTATCGACGCAGCTACGAGCACAGCAGTTAGAGCTGTTCCTACTGCTATCAATAGCGGGAGCATTGTACTTACGTCGCCATATAAATAGTGAGTTACTACGGTGGACAACTCAATACTTAAGACAACTCCAAGAGTTAGCCCCCACGCGGCTAGTTGAAGTGACTGCCGAAAGATTTCTTTTAAGATTGTCCGGCGGTCGGCTCCAAGCGCCATGCGAATTCCAATCTCCGCTTTTTGTCTGTTTACAAAAAAAGTAAGGATCCCAAAGATACCAACCGCTGACAAGAGTAGCGCGATGGCAGCAAACGATGATGCCCCGAAGGACAACATGCTGTCCTGCGACATTGCCATATCAAGCTGAGCGTCAAGCGGTCTGATGTACCCAACATAGTCCGTGCCGATTTTGTCCACCATATCTTTGATTGGTTTTAGTAGATATTGTGTGTCGCCCGCCGTTCGCACCATCACAATGTTCCATGAGCTCTGCACTTCCGTAGACTGCCAGTAATTCAAATAAAGTGCCGGGGGAGGAACGCCTCCCGGCGTAAACAGGCGCGCATCGGCCGCTACGCCGGTAACCAAGAAATGCCGGTTGCCGTTAGCGCCCTTCAGATTTATGTCGCGACCGATTGCGGATTCGTGTGGAAACAGGTGATCTGCGAGAAGGCGGCTAATAATAGCCGTCCCGGGCGCGGACATCTGAGCTTCCTCGCCCCATGTTTTACCGGAAAGAAGCTCTATTCCCAAAACATCAAAGCATTCAGGGGTGAAATAAACAATGTTTGCCTCATGAGTGGACGCGTCGGAGCTGACCATCTCGCCGTTTGTAGGCATCGTAAAGAAAGGGGCAAAGCTCGATAGGCAAGAGGCTCGTACGCCAGGA
>DASYAX010000288.1:0-19321 GCA_036501045.1 Bryobacteraceae bacterium | reverse complement strand
GAAGTAAACCAGACTTACCCCGACCCAATAAAAAATGAAGAGGTGGGCAAACTCCATGGGATAGCGCACCGGCAAATAACCATAGCCATATTTGCCGAAGCCCAAGAGCGGAAAGAGCAAAGCGCGCAGGCCGGCGATCAGGGTCGTATGCACGACGGAGATCAACGAAACAGCTATCAAATGTGCGATCAGATTACGGCGCCAGCGTCGTGACGGAAACGGAAAACGGATCGCCACCAGATAGCAAAGCGGAAAAACGAGCAGGGCCGAAAATGCGCCAACCGTTTCTTCGGAAAGAGTGAGCAGCCAAGGCCGGTATTCGCCGTTGGCCACGAAATCAAGTTGTCTATAAAAGACGAGACAGGTGGTAATAACCGCGAAGAAACCCACGACTATGCGCCAGTCAATGTCGCGCAGCGGCAGGTATTTCCGCGGAGTGGGTTCCACGATGAAACTATGTTAGCGGAAGGCCGTGTTGTTCGAGCGTGCCGCGTACTTCTTTCGGAGAGAGCCGGGAAGCGTCGTACTCGATAAACAATTCATTTCCGGAAGGCAGGACTCGCGCCGCCAACATGCCATAAACCGCGTGGACGCGCGAAATTTGCTTCAAATTCTCGTCGCTAAGAGGACGGGATAACTTGAACGAGAGCTGCACCTTCGTCATCGCGATTCAGCATAACATCTATTTCGATTCCTCTTGCTTGACCTTCCAGAGGATTTGGCGCAGGATTCCTAACCATGTTTCGGCGTCGGAAGCGGGCAAACCAAGGCGCCGTATCAACCTGCGCGTTTTCAGCTCGGCCGATTGCGATGTGCGCTCGTGAACGTAGCCCGAACGGCTGAGAATTTCCAACAGCAGCACGGTGATCCGGTCGAAGTCTTCAGCCGCGACGGGCCGGGGCGCCTCAAAACGTTGCGTCGCGGCTTCCGCTTCGCGGCGCAGCTCGTATAAGCAAATCGCGACCGCCTGGCCGAGATTCATTGAGCCGTGTTCGGGCCGCGTTGGAATTCGGAGCATCCATTGGCAATGGCTCATATCTTCATTCGAAAGGCCGAACTTCTCGGAGCCGAAAAGCAGCGCCGCGGGGCCAGACAAGAGATGTTCTCTGAGCAACTGGCCGCCCGCCTCCAGACGATGTAACGGGACGTGCAAGTCGCGGTTACCGAGCGCCGTCGTGCCTGCGACCAACGTGCAATCGGCCACCGCTTCCGCTACCGTTTCAAAAACCTCGGCTTGTTCCAGAATGTAACGGGAGCGAACGGCCGAGCGGGCCTCTTTGAACGCCAGTTCGTAAGGCTTCACCAGCCGCAGCCGCAGGAAGCCGAAGTTACTCATGGCGCGCGCCACGGCGCCGATATTGAGCGGATTCCGGGGTTCTACCAGAACGACCCGCAGATCCGCCAAGCTACTGCTCCAGATAGGTGTAGCCTTGCAAGCCTTCTTCGTAGAATTTCAGCAGGCGTCCTGCTTCTTCGTAGCCGACACGCTGTTCGCGAACCGCTAGTTCGACATCTTTCCGGAACTCGTCGAGTAGCGATTGCGATTTGTATTGCACGTAATTCAACACTTCCCGCACCGTGTCGCCTTGTACCACGGTTTCGAGAACCACGTCGCCATGGTCATCCAAACTCACGTGCACCGCGTTGGTGTCCCCGAAGAGGTTATGTAAGTCGCCCAAAATTTCCTGGTAAGCTCCCAGCAGAAAGGCGCCCAGAATATAGGTACTGTTGTTCAGCGTATGCAGCGGAAGCGTCTTCTTCACGTCCCGCCGGTCGATAAATTGATCGACCTTGCCGTCCGAATCGCACGAGATATCGCCGAGCACGGCCGAACGCGTAGGAGCTTCGTTCAGCCGGTGAATCGGCATGATGGGAAACAGTTGCTTAACGGCCCAGCTATCCGGCATGCTTTGGAATAGCGAGAAGTTACAAAAGTAGGTGTCCGACAGCATCCCGTCGAGCCCTTCCAGTTCTTCCGGAAAGAAATCGAGGTCCTTCGCCAGCTTTAGAATTTTCCGGCAGATGGCCCAATAGAAGTTTTCCGCCAAGCTGCGCTGCTGTAGCGAAAGGTAGCCGAGACTAAACAAGTTCAGGGCCGAATCGAGTGCCTGCTGGGCATCGTGATACGTCTCGAGCAGATTCTTTTTGGTGATCGAACGATGCGTTTCGAACAGATCGACCAGCGGCTGCTCGGAGTCTTCCGGAACGCTCGCTGGAAGATCTTCTTCGCCGAATCCGCTTACGCCCAACACGTTGAAGACGAGTAGGCTGTGATACGCCGCAATCGCTCTCCCGCTTTCGGTGACGATGGTAGGGTGGGCTACTTCAGCTTCGTCGCAAATACTCTGGATGTGATAAACGATGTCGCGCGCGTATTCTTCGAGCGTGTAGTTCACGCTCGATTCGAAGTCGGTTTGGGAACCGTCGTAATCGATTCCGAGCCCACCGCCCACGTCCAGGTACTTGAGGCCGGTGCCCGCCTTTTTCAGGTCCACGTAAATGCGAGCGGCTTCAATCACCGCGCCCTTGATTTGCCGGATATTGGTGATCTGGCTGCCCAAATGGAAATGCAGTAGCTGGAGGCTGTCCTCGAGGCCACGTTCGCGCAGGAACTCCACCGCTTTCAGCGCTTCGCTCACCGTCAGGCCGAACTTGGAACGGTAGCCGCCCGACGATTTCCAGCGTCCCGCACCACGGCTCGCCAGTTTTACGCGGAGCCCGATAGTGGGCTTTACGCCGACTTTCGCGGCGTGTCGCGCGATGAGGTCCAATTCGGTAAACTTCTCGACGACGGGCGTGATCTGGCGGCCGATTTTCCGCGCAAGCATCACCATTTCGATGTACTCGTCGTCTTTGAAGCCGTTGCAAATGATGGGTGTGGCGTTGTCAGCGATGGCCAGAACTGCCAGCAATTCCGGTTTCGATCCAGCCTCCAGCCCCACGCGATAGGTGCGGCCGAAGTTGAATACTTCCTCCACCACCTGGCGCTGCTGATTCACTTTTATGGGATAAACGCAGCAATAGCCGCCCTGATAGCCATGCTCGCGGATCGAAGAATCGAATGCCTGGTGAATATCACCCAAGCGGTGCCTGATGATGTCGCCGAAGCGAATCAGGATGGGGAGTGAAATGTTACGCCATTGCAGCGTATCGACGAGCTGCTTTAAATCGATGCGGCGATCCGTTTCCTTCGTCGGGTGAACGAAGAGATGGCCATTCTCGCCCACTGAAAAATAGCCTTTGCCCCAGCTCGCGACGTCGTATAGTTCGGCGGCATCGGTGGTAGTCCAGCGGTCGGCAGGCTCGCGAACCTGGGCAGCCACCGCGGTCGTTTTGGTGTTCAGTGGGGGACTCCTTTGCTCGAATTCGGAATGTTTGGCGGGAAAAAAGCCTATTCCAAAACTCAATTAGAGCACGCCTGGGTTTTCTTCGGGGAATAAGGCGAAAAGCCGCCATTTGTGCGCGCCGCCAAATTGGATTCCGGCTATATGACTAAAGCTTTCAGCCACTTAAGTCGATAGAAAATCAGAGCGCTTACTATCGATGGTATTAGAAACGGTAAACCTCGGACAAACACCGTTGCCGGTGGAAAATCCGGGAATACTCGCTTCGAATATTCGCGCCACGGAAGCCTTCGGCGGACACGGACGTATTCTGATTGTAGATGCGATGCCGCACCGCAGGCAAAGTATCCGTCAAGCACTTGCCGGGTTTGAGAATGAGTTGATCGAAGCCGGCACAACGTCGGAAGCCATTGCGGCTGTTGCCGCCGGCTCGGTAGACCTCATTCTCATCGATCTGTTCGCTCCCGAGGCGGGAGCCGTCGATTTCATCAAAGCGCTCCGCAGCGCCGCGGCGACGCGCTTCCTTCCCGTGTTCGTGACCGCCGCGGCGGATGACCTGGAAGCCGAAGTGCGGGCCATCGAAGCGGGCGCTAACGAATTTCTCGTCGCGCCGTTTCGCGTCGAAACCTTTCGCGCCCGGGTGCACGCGAACTTACGCCACAAAGCGATTGTCGACTCCCTCGACGATTCGGAGACGATTCTCTTTTCGCTCGCGAAATCGGTCGAGGATCGCGATCCGGATCTCAGCCAGCATTGTCAGCGCCTGGCATTGATGGGCTCGGCCCTCGGAGTAGCTCTGAAACTGCCTCCCACGGATATTCTGGCGCTGCAGCGCGGCGGCTACCTGCACGACATCGGCAAGATTTCCATTCCAGACCGCGTCTTGTTCAAGGCTGGCCCGCTCTCGCCCGACGAGTGGGAAACCATGAAGTCTCATGCTGAACGCGGCGAGCGCATCTGCAGCAGCCTGACCTCACTGAATACCGTCTTGCCCATCATTCGCAGTCATCATGAACGCTGGGACGGATCCGGCTATCCCGATGGTTTGCGAAAAGAACAGATCCCGCTGCTCGCGCGCATCCTGCAGCTTGCTGATATTTACGACGCGCTGATTACCTCCCGTCCGTACAAACGAGCCTTCACCGCCGACGAAGCGCTGGCGATCATCCATGACGAGACCGCCAAAGGATGGCGCGACCCCGAATTGGTTAAGGTCTTCATCGATATCCTGCCCATGTTCCGCGGAGGGGCCATACCCGACCTTTCGCATCTCTCCTTGCAGGCGCTCGCGGCGTCCGTAGAATCGTTCCGCCACGACCCCGCGTTTCGCCTGAAAAACTTCGATCCTTCCCGCCAGGTACAACTGGTCGGCTGACTATAATCGCTGCTTGGAGACGCTGGTCGTTCTCAACCGGCAGGTCGTCGATTGTTTCCGCTGCCCGCGCCTGGTGGCTCACCGCGAAGAAATCGGGCGAGTGCAGCGCCGCGCCTATCGCGGACAAGTTTACTGGAGCCGTCCGGTCCCCGGTTTTGGCGATCCGGCGGCCCGTCTATTGATCGTCGGCCTCGCGCCCGGCGCCCACGGCGCTAATCGCACCGGCCGCATGTTCACCGGCGATCGTTCCGGCGAGTTTCTCTACCGCGCGTTGTGGGAGACTGGATTCGCCAATCAACCCATCAGCACATCCCGCGAAGACGGGTTACTTCTCAGCGACGCCTACATTTCGGCGCCGGTGCGCTGCGCGCCGCCCGATAATAAGCCTACGCGCGAGGAAATTCTCGCCTGCCGACCCTTTCTGGTTCGTGAGCTTGCCATTTTGAAGCGAGTGCGGGTCGTAGTGGCCCTCGGCGGAATCGCGCTCCAGGCCTATCTCTCGGTCTTGCAGGATGCGGCCGTGATCGCCGCGCGAACGCCTTTCCATTTTGCGCATGGAGCCACGTTTCGTACCCATGAAGGCGGTCCGTTGCTAATGGCTTCCTACCACCCTAGCCAGCAGAATACTTCGACGAAACGCCTTACTGCCCAGATGTTGCGCGATATCTTCGCGGAAGCCCGGCGCTATCTGGGGTAGGGAACTGGAGCTACGGGCAGCGCGCCACCGCTCTCTAAAATCCGCCGTGTTTCGTCGTTCACCAATACCCACAGCCCATAAACGCCGAGTGCCGTGCCGAGCGGCACCTGGAACAAATGCAGTGCCGAAATGACGATCATCAGAATGCGCGACCACGGCCGGAACCGTAGCAAACCCCAGCCGCCAATGAGCGAAGGCGCCGCCAGAAGCAGCAGAAAGACGGCAATACAGGTTCCGATGAGGGCGATAATCGGTCCCGCGACCGCGCTATCGCCGAAATCGCCGTTCGTGGCCGAGTGAATCGAGGCGGTGATAATACCGCCCACCGTTCCCATGATCGATAACACCACCAATCCTGCCAGCGCCGCAAAACCGCCCATCACGAGGTTGAGAATACCGAGGATTTTGATGTGGTCTCTCATGAAATTTCCTTTAACTTTTTCCTGGCTTTCGACCCTTTCGTAAAGTATAAAAAACCCGCTAAACTGAGTCTTATCTATAAGACGCTTGTAGCCTCTTGCCCTTTCTGATGAACTTTCTTCTCTTCGTTCCGCCAAGCCTCCAGTCGCGCATCATGACTGGCCTGTTTGACGATACGTTCTCGGGTATTTACCGCCTCTCCGCCTTTGACTGGGGGCTGCTGATCCCCTATTTCGCAATTTTGACCATATTGTCGGTCTATGGCATTCACCGCTATGAGACCATGCGCCGCTACCGGAAATATCGCAAGAATCTGCAGCCCGTCGCGCCCCGGCAGTTCGAGCATTTGCCCAAGGTCACTATTCAACTCCCGCTATACAACGAGCGTTTCGTGGTCGCGCGTCTATTGGAGGAAGTAAGCAAGATAGATTACCCTCCGGAGCTGCTGCAGATTCAGGTGCTCGACGATTCCACCGACGAAACCCATCCCTACACCGAACGATTGTGCAACGAATATCGGGTAGCGGGTGTGCCCATCGAATATCGCCACCGCACCAATCGCCTGGGCTACAAGGCGGGAGCGTTGCAGGCCGGGCTCGAAACCGCCACCGGCGAGCTAATCGCGATTTTTGACGCCGATTTCGTTCCGCCCACCGATTTCCTCATGCGTACGGTGCACTTTTTCGCCGAGCCGGACGTCGGAGTGGTGCAGACGCGCTGGAGTTATCTGAACAAGGAATTCAGCATTCTGACGCAGGTGGAAGCCATGCTGCTCGACGGGCATTTCGTGCTCGAGCACGGCGCCCGTTGCGGTTCGGGACTCTTTTTCAACTTCAACGGTACCGCCGGCGTTCTGCGCCGCCGCATGATCGACGACTCGGGCGGCTGGCAGCATGAGACGCTAACCGAAGATTCCGATCTCAGCTATCGCGCCCAGCTCAAGGGCTGGCGTTTCGTGTACGTTCCGAATCTCGAATGCCCATCCGAATTGCCCGCCGAAACCTATAGCTTCCAGGTGCAGCAGGCGCGCTGGGCAAAGGGTCTCACCCAGGTAGCCAAGAAGCTTCTACCGCAGGTTTTGAAAGCCGATCTGCCGCTGCGCGTCAAGGTGGAGGCGTTCATGCACCTCACGCCCAATATTTCTTATCCGCTGATGATCGTCGTTTCCATGCTCATGCTGCCGGTTATGATCGTGCGTTTCTACATGGGCATGTTCCAGATGGTCTTGATCGATTTCCCGCTGATCATCGCGTCATTCTGGTCGATCTCCGCCTTTTATCTGTACGCGCAGCGCGAGCTCTATCCGAAATCCTGGTGGAAATCGATTGCCTTCCTGCCCATGCTGATGGCCGCCGGCGTGGCCCTGACCGTCAGCAACAGCAAGGGCGTGCTCGAAGCCTTGTTTGGTATAAAAAGCAGCTTCGCGCGCACCGCCAAATATGCCATTGGGACGCAGAAAACCAAGCTGCCGGTGGCCTCCGCCTACCAGCGCCGCAGCGGTTGGCTTCCCTACGCTGAGCTGGCCATCGGCTGCTATTTCGTTTACATGGTCGAGTTTGCCATCGAAACTATCAATTATCTGGCTATACCCTTCCTGCTGCTGTTCGTCTGCGGCTACTTTTGGGCGGCCTTCACCACGCTTTATGAAGAGTATCGCGACCGGCTGCAATGGCAGCGTGCGCGCAAAGCAGCCGAATCCGGTGTCTCGTAAAGTACTGTATTCCTCACCGGCTGTACCGGCCTATTCCGTTACTTAGTCCTATTGGCAGCGCCTGCCTTTTTTCCCGATACTGGACCTAACGTTAGCCGAAAAAGGGACTCAAGGAGGCGTTCTCCTCGAATTTTTCCTGGCGCTCTCGTTCTCGGCGCGTTCTCCACTGTGGTAATACTTTCCTTCTTGGGGGCCCGTCTTCGTTGAAGGCGGGCCCGTCTTCCGTCCCTGGCGATATCTTGAATAGGTGACTGTTTCTTCCGTTACCGTCGACCCGTATCTTGAAGATTCCTCCGGCTATCACGGCGAAGCCGAGCGGGTGTTTCTCCCCGCAAATGTGGACGAACTGCGGGAGGTGGTGCGCACCGGCAGCTCACAGCACATTCCGCTTACGGTTTCGGGCGCGGGTACCGGCCTAACCGGAGCCCGGGTTCCGCATGGCGGCTGGGTAATCTCGCTTGAGCGCTTTCGCAAAATCGAGATCGGCAAGGGCCGGGCGCGTTGCGGCGCGGGCGCCATCCTGAGCGACGTGCAAAAGGCGGCGGCCCAAAGCAGGCAGTTCTTCGGTCCGAATCCCACGGAGGATTCCGCCTCGATTGGCGGAATTATCAATACCAATGCCGGCGGCGCGCGCAGCTTCCATTACGGATCGGCGCGCCGTCACGTTCTCGCGCTCGAGGTGACTTTCCTCGATGGGACTACCAAGCGCTTCGAACGCGGCGACAAGGTCGATTTTCCGGTTCGCCCGGTTCCGGTGCCGGCGACTACCAAGAACTCGGCGGGTTACTATCTCAAGTCTGGCCTCGAATGGGTGGATCTTCTTTCGGGAAGCGAAGGAACGCTGGGCATCGTCACGGAAGCCGAACTCGCGCTGTTTGCCGAGCCGGCCGCGGTGCTCAGCGGCGTTGTCTTTTTCCCCTCCGACGACCTTGCGCTCCAGGCGGTTGACGTATGGCGGCCCACCCGCGAGCTGCGGCTCCTGGAATTTCTGGACGAAAACGCCCTGCGGTTGCTGCGGCCTCGCTATCCGGAAATTCCCGCGAACGCGCGCGCGGCCTTACTGGTGGAACAGAATCTGCGTTCCGAAGACGACGAGGAAGTGGAGGCTTGGACGCGCCGTCTCGAAGAGCGGCAGGCGCTCGCAGATGAATCCTGGTTCGGCTTTCGCGCCGCGGATCGTGAGCGCTTTCGCGAGTTTCGTCATATTCTCCCAGTTACTGTTATTGATATCGTGCGGCGTAACGGCTTCCCGAAGTTCGGCACCGACTATGCCGTTCCGCTGCCTCATCACCGCGAGTTATACGACTTTTACAAACGCCGCTGCAGCGAGGTTCTTCCGGACCAGTTCACCATCTTTGGCCACGTAGGCGACGCTAACAACCACGTCAACTTATTACCCGCCACGCGTGAACAGGCCGAGCGCGGTGAGGCTATGATGTACGAATTTGCCGAGTTTGTGGTTTCCTTGGGAGGTACCGTGGCGGCCGAGCACGGCATCGGCAAAAGTAAGACGGAACTGCTGAGACTGATGTATCCAACCGCCGACCTTCAGGCTATGAAAGACGTCAAGAAACAGCTTGATCCTCAATGGTTGCTGGGGCAGGGAAACATCTTCGAGTTTTGATCCGGCAGACCCATGCGCGCGCTCGTGCAACGAGTTTCTGAAGCAAGCGTGACCGTAGACGGGTCCATAATCGGGCAGATAACCACGGGACTGTTGGTCTTTCTGGCTATCAGATATGACGATACGGAAGCGCGCGCCGCTCAATTAGCAAGTAAGATCGTCCAGCTACGCATTTTTCCGGATAGCCAACATAAGATGAATCTCAGCGTAATGGATATTGCGGGAGAATTGCTGATCGTGTCCCAATTTACGCTTTACGCGGAAACCGGCAAAGGAAACAGGCCATCCTACTCACAGGCGGCCCGGCCGGAGGCTGCTCAGCAGTTGTACCGCTACTTCATCCAGATTTGCCGGGATAGGGGTCTGTCGGTCGCCGCCGGTCGTTTCCAGGCCCACATGCAAGTTCGGCTAACAAATGATGGTCCTGTAACCGTTATGTGCTATGCAGAGACATAACTACTCGCATTTTAGTGAAAATTTTCCGGTAATGTGTTACTAAGAAGAATATATGGCAAAAACGTTCGCCGCTCCCAGCCGGGAGATTCTAGAGGCCGCGCTACACGGCCTCGAGGCCCAGAAACAAAAGTTAGACGATCAAATAGCTCAAGTGCGCTCCATGTTAGGGCGCCGGGCGGGAAGACCTGCTAAGTCTGCCGCCAGTTCAAATGCGGGGGCCGCGAGTGGTTCCGCCAGTACCCACCGGAAGCGGGTTTTAAGTCCCGAGGCCCGTAAAAGGATCGCCGCGGCGCAGAAAAAGCGCTGGGCCGCTTTCCGCAAGGCGCAGAGTTAGTTAGCCGGCGAAGTTCGGCTTCGTTCGCTCGAAATTGACATACTCCTGTCCGGGCGTGATGAGACATGATCCTCGGCATTGGAACAGACTTAGCGGAAGTGGTGCGCATTCGTAGCAGTATTGCGCAGTTTGGCGATCGCTTCTTGAACCGTGTGTATACGGCGGGAGAACGCGCCTATGCTGGGGCAAAGGCCAATTCGCCGGAACGTTTTGCCGCCCGCTTTGCCGCTAAGGAAGCGGGTATGAAGGCGATCGGCACGGGCTGGAGCAGAGGCGTACGCTGGCAGGATTTCGAAGTAGTCAATGAACGCTCAGGCCGGCCGGTCTTGCGCTTGAGCGGCGTCGCCCTCAGCGTGGCGAACGCCATGGGGGTGAAACGCGTGTCGATCTCTCTTACACATACTCCGGAGATCGCTATGGCCGTCGTGATTCTCGAGAACGGCAGCTAACGGAAACCTCGAACGCGATCAAGTGGTCCGTGAGCTCGACGCGGCCACCGATCGGGTGCGAAGTTGCGCGTCTTCGAGGCGCTTGGCTTCCTGGTAAGTGAAAATCATACGGTGAATCACCGTCAAGTTACCCAGCACCGCAATCACCCACAACACCGGTGCCATGCGATCGAATAGCGCGCCAATGATCAGCAGCACGATACGCTCCGGCCTCTCGAGAAAACCTACTTTGCAAGCCGGGATGATGTTTTCCGCCCGCGTGCGTGTGTAGCTGATCATGACGGAGGCGGTCATCACAATGGCGGTCAGCACCACATAGAACGGACGGTTGATCGTTCCGTAATACACCAGCAGGCCCATCAGCAGCGCCAGGTCGGAATAGCGATCGAGCACCGAGTCGAAAAACCCTCCGAAGCGTGTGACCTGGTTCGTCGCTCGAGCGACGCGGCCGTCCACCATATCGAACAGTCCAGCGAAAATAATAATGCAGCCGGCCACACGAAAGCTCCCGATAGCCAGGAACGTGGCGGCCACGATATTGATTAGCAGCCCCAGAAACGTCAGCACATTCGGGTTGATTTTCGAAAGCGCCAACGCCCGCACAATCAGCCGTATGATTTTGTTTGCCCCAAAACCGATTGCGCGCGTATAGGTCATTCGCTATTTCTTATGACGCCGCCGCGTCATGGATTGTGACTAGACTCAGGATCTCCATTTCCCGCATACCGTCAGGAATTTGAATTTTTACGGTGTCGCCGACGCGCTTACCCAGCAAACCCTTGCCGATCGGAGAGCTGGTGGAGATTTTGCCATGCGCGACGTCGGCTTCTTCGCTTGTAACCAGATGATATGTATGTTCTTCGTCTTTGTTTACATCGAATACGACAACCTGCGAGCCCAAACCCACCCGGTCGCGGGGAATTTTGGCCACATCGACCATCGAGAATTCACGAAGCCGCGCCTGCAACTGTCCCAGCCGGGCATTCACGAAAGCTTGGCGTTCTTTCGCCGCATGATATTCGGCGTTCTCACTGAGATCTCCGTGCGCCCGCGCCTTGAGGATTTCCTTCGGCAGCTCGTTGCGCAATTCATACTCGAGTGCCGCAATTTCCCCCTGCAGCTTCTTCTTTAAGTCTTCCATCCTTAGCTTTTCCTATTATATGGAACTACTTGCGTACCCTGCGCCGATAGTTACAAAGCCTCCTCGACAGAGCGTAAGTCAAGCTGTTACAATGACCTATAGAGGATTCGCGCATTCCCATGGCCAACAAACCGCCCTTTGCCCAAGGAGCCCAAGTCGAGCACGGAAAGTTCGGTCTCGGCTCGGTGCTTTCATGCAACGATGATTACATAGTAATTAAATTCGACGATCACGGAGAGAAGAAGTTCATCACTTCGATCGTGCTTCCAGCGCTCAAAAAGAGCGATCGGCAGCCTCCGGTGGAGAAAAGGCGGGCCAGCCGGAAGAAGGCGGCGGCGCCGGCAGTCAGCGGCGCATAGCGGAAATACATCACGCTGGCATGAAGATCGGCATTGTAGTCTTCCCAGGCAGTAACTGCGATCACGATGCGTGGTACGCGGTGACACATAATCTTCACCACGACGCCACCCTCATCTGGCACGATTCCACGTCGCTCGGCGGCGCGGAGGCCGTCATTCTCCCCGGCGGCTTCGCCTATGGCGATTATCTGCGCTGCGGCGCGATCGCCAAGTTTTCTCCGGTGATGGGCGCGGTGAAGAAATTCGCACAAGCGGGCGGCTTGGTGCTCGGCATCTGCAACGGCTTTCAAGTGCTAACGGAAGCGGGATTATTGCCCGGGGCCCTGGTGCGGAACTCACACTTAAAGTTTGTCTGCCGGACAGTCGGCCTGGAAGTCGCTACCATCGATTCGCCATTTACGCACTCGGTCCACAGAGGACAAACGCTACGCTTGCCGGTAGCTCACGGCGAAGGCTGCTACATTGCGGGCGAGACGGTCCTCGATCAACTCGAGGCCGAGGACCGCATCGTGCTTCGCTATACCGAAAATCCGAACGGGTCCATGCGAAACATCGCCGGAATACTGAACTCCGGCCGTAACGTGATGGGCATGATGCCGCATCCGGAGCGCATGGCCGATCCTCTAATGGGCGGCGTCGACGGCCTGGCCATTCTCAATTCTTTGGCGACAGCCGGAGTTACCGCGCTTCAAGCATGAGTACGAGCCAGATCACTCGAGAGGTGATCGCCGCCCATCAGCTCAGCCCTTCCGAATACGACAAAATTCTGAGTCTGCTTGGCCGTGAGCCAACTCTCACCGAGCTGGGTATTTTCAGCGTCATGTGGAGCGAGCATTGTTCTTACAAGAGCTCGCGCGTCCATCTGAAAAAGCTTCCCACCGAAAGCAAGCACGTGCTGCAAGGGCCTGGTGAGAACGCCGGCATCATCGACATCGGCGACGGCGTGGCGATCGCCTTTAAGATTGAATCGCACAATCATCCCAGCTTTATCGAGCCGTTTCAGGGAGCGGCCACCGGCGTAGGCGGCATATTACGCGACATCTTTACCATGGGCGCGCGGCCCATTGCGGTGATGGATTCCATTCGCTTCGGCGCGCTGGATGGCGGCCCGTCGGCGCCGCGCAACCGCCGCATCCTCGAAGGCGTTGTTTCCGGCATCGCGCATTACGGCAATTGTTTCGGCGTTCCAACCGTCGGTGGAGAATGCGTGTTTGAAAAAAGTTATGACGGCAACCCGCTGGTGAACGTATTCGCTCTGGGTGTTTTTCGTCATAACGAAATCTTTTACGGCAAGGCAACCGGCATTGGCAATCCGGTTATCTATGTCGGCGCGAAGACCGGCCGCGACGGCATCCACGGCGCTTCTATGGCGTCGGCCGAATTCACCGAAGAATCGAAGCAAAAGCGGCCCAACGTGCAAGTGGGCGACCCGTTCATGGAGAAGCTGCTGCTCGAAGCGTGTCTCGAAGCCATGCGGACCGGAGCGATTGTTGGCATTCAGGACATGGGCGCAGCCGGTCTCACCTCCTCAACCTGCGAAATGGGCAGCCGCGCCGGAACCGGCGTCGAAATCGACCTGCAATACGTTCCCCAGCGCGAGCCTGGCATGACGCCGTACGAGATGATGCTCTCCGAGTCGCAGGAGCGCATGTTGTTGGTCGCCGAGCGCGGGCGCGAACACGAAGTCTTTGCTGTCTTCAAAAAATGGGGACTAGATGCCGTCGAAATCGGTGTTGTGACCGGTGATGGCATGCTGCGCGTCAAAAATCATGGCCAGGTCTTCGCCGAGATTCCGAACCGCGCCTTGGCCGATGAGGCGCCGCGCTACCACCGGCCGTATACCAAACCATTGCGTGCTGCGCCGCTCCAAGGGCCGGCCATTCACAGTGAAGATCTCGCTGCCGATCTGAAAGCGCTGCTCGCTTCCCCGGACCTTTGCTCCAAGCGTTGGATCTATGAACAGTACGACTACCAGGTCCGCACCAATACGCTCGCCGGTCCCGGAGCGGAAGCTGCCATCGTACGCATCAAAGACACCAACATCTCGGTAGCCATGTCGCTCGACGGAAATGGCCGTTATTGCGCCTTGGATCCGCGTGAAGGCACCAAGCTCCTGGTAGCGGAGTGCTGCCGCAATCTTTCGACGGTGGGCGCTCTTCCCATTGCCACCACCAACAATCTGAATTTCGGGAATCCCGAGCGCCCGGAAATCATGGCGCAAATCGTGGAAGCCATCGAAGGACTCGCCGAAGCGTGCCGCTTCTTTGAGGTGCCGGTCACCGGCGGCAACGTAAGCCTCTATAACGAAACGTTAGGCGCGCCGATTTTACCGACACCCGTGGTGGGTATCGTCGGAACACTGGAAACCGCGCTGCCCATCGGCATCGCGTTCCAAAAAGCGGGGTCGCGCGTGATTTTGATCGGCGGATTCGGAAACCCCGGCGTCGACGAGCTCGGCGCGACGCAATACGCCAAAGTCGTGCACGATTCCGTTTGGGGCGTACCGCCCAAGCTCGACATGGATTACGAGAAGCGGGTGCAGACGACCATTCGTGAGCTGGTTCGGAAACGCGCTGTCGAATCGGCGCACGATATCGGCGAAGGCGGTCTGGCGGTGGCTCTGGCCGAGTGTTGCTTCGGCGCGGCGCGAATCGGCGCAGCCATCACCCTAGACTCGAATATCCCACCTGAACTGCTGCTCTTCCATGAAGGACCCTCGCGCGTCCTCGTCTCCACCCAGGATCCTGGCGAAATTTTCGAAGCCGCTCGTAGAAATAGCGTACAAGCGATCGAAATTGGCGCTACACTCGAATCGAGAGTGACGATTCGTAATCGAAACGACATCTTGCTTGACTGCCGCGTTGACGAGTTGCAGGATCTCTGGTCCAACTCTCTCGAACACCTCCTCCAAATTCCAGCTACTGGTGTAAACAGGAATGTTTGATAAGTTTCACGATGAGTGCGGTGTATTCGCAATCTATGGCCACCCGGAAGCGGCCAACCTGGTATATCTGGGTCTCTACGCGCTGCAGCATCGTGGCCAGGAAAGCGCCGGGATTGCTTCAAGCGACGGCCGTAAAATCCACAATGTCCGAAACCTCGGGCATGTGGCGGAAATCTTCACGCCCGATGTGCTCAACCAGTTGCCCGGCGACTTGGCGATTGGCCATACCCGTTACTCAACTGCGGGCGATAACACCCTTCGCAATGCTCAACCCTTGTCGGTGGCCTGCAGCAAGGGTCAAGTAGCCGTTGCGCACAACGGCAATCTGACGAACGCCATCGAACTCCGCCGCGAGCTCGAAGAAGACGGCTCCATCTTTCAATCCACCAGCGACACCGAAGTAGTTCTGCATTTGGTGGCGCGCTCGCGTGAGCGTACGCTCGCCGGAGCGCTGCGCGATGCGCTCTTGCAAATCGAAGGCGCTTTCTCGCTGGTCTTTCTTGCCCAAAACCGGATCATCATTGCCCGCGACCCGCACGGCTTTCGTCCGCTTGCCATGGGACGCCTGGAGCTTCCGGATGGCGGCGTGGCTACCGTGTTTGCCTCCGAAACCTGCGCGTTCGATCTCATCAACGCCACCTACGTTGGCGATGTCGAGCCGGGAGAGATGGTCATCATTGGTCCGGAGGGCTTGACGCGCGAGCGCTACACGACCCCTGCCGCTCCCGCCCACTGCGTGTTCGAGCATGTTTATTTCTCGCGTCCCGATTCCATCGTTTTCGGCAGGCCGGTAGCTGAGTCGCGCGAACGCATGGGCCGTCTCCTCGCTCGTGAGCATCCGGTGGACGCCGACGTGGTTGTACCTGTTCCCGATTCGGGCGTTTCCGCCGCCATCGGCTACGCTGCCGAATCCGGCATCGCCTATCGCCAGGCTTTGATCCGTAATCACTATGTGGGCCGCACTTTCATCGAGCCTTCGCAAGCCATTCGAGATTTTGGCGTCAAGCTGAAACTAAACCCGGTCCGGTATTTGCTTGAAGGAAAGCGCGTGATTCTGGTTGACGATTCGATCGTGCGCGGCACTACCAGCCGCAAAATTGTGCGCATGATGCGCAACGCCGGCGCGCTCGAAGTGCATCTGCGAATTTCCTGCCCGCCGACCATCTCGCCGTGTTATTACGGCGTAGACACGCCCTCACATAAGGAACTGATTGCCGCCAACAACAATCTCAAGCAGATCCAGGAATACGTGGAAGCGGATTCGCTCGCTTACCTTTCGCTCGAATCGCTAAGCAACTCGGTCGAAGATACGGACCAGCGCTTCTGCTACGCCTGCTACACCGGACATTATCCGACGCTCGTGCAGATCGACGAAATCGTGCTAGCGAAAACCGGCTGTTGCTAGCAGTTCAGTCAATTCGTTCAAGATAATCGCGCGTACTTGAGCGGTCAATGTTCCTCTGTCTTTCAACGACAGGTGTGCTGTCTCGATCGGCTTCAAAATGCGTAGCGTAACCATCCCGGACACCGGAATGCCGCCGCCATACGGCAGTAGTTCACGCGTTCCGATCATCACCAGCGGCACCACCGGCACGCCCGCTCGAATGGCGATATACGCGCCGCCTTCTTTAAACGGCCCCAGGGCGCCGTCATGGGAGCGGCCGCCTTCCGGAAAGATCAGCAGCGAAATTTTCTTCTGCTGAATCTTCTCCGCCGCTATTTGCATGGTCTTTACCGCCCCGCGCGGATCGCCCCTGGGCACAGGAATATGGCCCGCCCGGCTGAGATGAGTGCCGAGAAATGGAATCTGAAATAAGCCACGCTTCGCCAAAAAACGAAACTGCACGGGAATGTTCGCGAGCGCCACGGGCGTATCCATGTAACTGGCATGGTTCGACACAAAGACGTAACTGCCGGCCGGGTCGATCTGTTCGAGACCCTCCACTTGCACGCTAATGCCGCTGACCTTCAGCAGCGTTTGCGCCCAACGTCGAGCCACCCGGATCTGAAGCGCGCCCGTGCCGTCAAAAAACGAAACAACCAGGCTGATGCTGCCGAAAAAGATGGTCGCAAGAATGATGGCGGGGTCGGCGAACAATAAACCGCGCAGCCGTTTCATGCCTTCATGCAAGCCCATTCTACAAGACTGCGCCGCGCTGAAATCGCCGCGAATAGAATGAGACCAGGCAACTCGATGACCTCCCGGCGCGCATTTCTGCAGTCCGCAAGCGTTGCCCTTTTTGCTTCGGCTCCTCCGCCAACTCCGCTTCGAGAGTTCAGCTACGGCGACGTCGATCTGGCGCCCGGGCTCCCACAAACGCAATTTGACCGGACGCAATCCGTTCTCTTGTCGCTGAACGAAGATAGTCTGCTGAAGCCCTGGCGTCTGCGCGCCGGCTTGCCCGCGCCCGGTCCCGATCTCGGCGGATGGTATGACGAGCTGCCGCTGCATAAGACGGAAAGCGGCGGTCACGGCTTCGCCCCGGCGCACTGTTTCGGCCAGTGGATCTCGGCCCTTTCCCGCGGATACGCTGTGAATCGCGACGCACGTACGAAGGCAAAACTCGAGCGCCTGCTCGCCCTCTATGAGCCGGCAATTTCGGGACGCTTCTATACGAACTTTCGCTTTCCCGCCTATAACTACGACAAGATGGTCATCGGCCTCATCGACGCCCATCGCTTCGCCAACTTATCGTCAGCGCAACGCCTTCTGGATCGAACCACCGACGCAGCCGAGCCGCACCTGCCGCCGCGCGCGCTGGACCGCGACGAACCGCAGCGGCAATGGAGAAAATCCATTGGCGAGAACACCAGCAACGATTACACCTGGGACGAATCATATACGCTGCCGGAAAATTTGTATCTCGCTTGGGAGCGCGGCGCCGGCGAACGTTATAAGCGATTGGCTTCGCGATTTCTTCTGGACCGTACCTACTTCGATCCGCTCTCCGAAAATAAGAACATTCTCGCTCATCACCATGCCTATAGCTTTTGCAACGCGTTGAGTTCAGCCATGCAGGCGTATCTTGCCGAAGGAAGCCAAAAACATCTCCGTGCCGCGAGCAATGCTTTCGAAATGATTACTGCCACCCAGAGCTTCGCTACCGGCGGCTGGGGCCCCGATGAGAGTTTCAGTGCGCCAGGCAGCGGCGTCCTCTACGCGAGTCTCGCGAAAACGCACCGCGGATTCGAGACGCCATGCGGCAGTTACGCTCATTCGAAGCTCACTCGTTATCTTTTGCGCGTAACACGCGACGGCCGCTACGGCGACAGCATGGAGTGCGTTCTCTATAACACCGTGTTCGGCGCTAAGCCGCTACAGCCGGACGGCCGCGCCTTCTATTACTCCGACTACCATTCGTCAGGCAGTAAGACGTACTTTCCGGACGCGTGGCCCTGCTGCTCCGGCACTCTGCCGCAAGTAGCCGCCGACTATCGCATCATGACCTACTTCCGCGATGAAGATGGCGTGTTTGTGAACCTGTTTCTGCCATCCACTCTCCGCTGGACGACTTCTAGCGGCGCAACATGTACGCTGGCGCAGAGCGGAGACTATCCGTTTGAAGGCCGCGTCAAATTATCCTTACGAATCTCGCAGCCGTCCGAATTTTCCCTGCGCGTGCGCGTTCCCGCTTGGTCGGCGCCCGGCGCAGTTTTCCGCTTGAACGGTGCTCGCGTTCCGGCGCCAATGACAAAAGGCTTCGGGGTCCTTCGAAGGCGATGGCAGGATGGTGACCGCATCGACCTCGACTTGCCGATGCCGCTGCGGCTCGAGGCGATCGACCCCGCCCATCACGATAGCGTCGCACTGGTCCGAGGTCCATTGGTGCTATTTCCGATCACCCAGGACCAACCTAAGATCACTCGCCCGCAATTGTTGAGCGCCCGAAGGATTCCGCAACAACCGGAGTGGCAGGCACAGACCGCCGCCGGTTTCTTGCGCCTGCTGCCTTTCGTCACCATCGGTGACGAGCGCTATACCACTTACCTCAACGTAAGCGTCTAATGACTTGTAGTATTGTCGATTACGAAACGGGGTGTTATGACGCGTTACGTACGGATCTCCTTTCTCGCATTGATCCTCAGTTGGATCGGCGTGGCTCAGTTGCCAACAGGCCAGATCACTGGAATTGTTACCGATTCGACCGGCGCTACAGTCGCGGGCGTGGACGTAGAAGCGCAGAACATCGCAACAGGCATTGTCTCGAAAGCAGCGACGAGCGCTTCGGGAGACTACACGTTTCCGGTATTGACGCCAGGCAAATATACGCTGGTGGTCCGCAAAGCGGGCTTTGAATCCATCACGCGAACGGGCATCGATCTCGAGGTCAGTCAAGTGGCGCGAATCGACTTCACTTTGAAAGTGGGTAGCACGCGCGAGATGGTCGAGGTGAAAGCCACAACCCCCTTGCTCGACAGCGCGACCGCCTCACTAGGCCAGGTGATTGAGACGCGCGCGGTGTCCGA
>DASYAX010000287.1:0-12113 GCA_036501045.1 Bryobacteraceae bacterium | reverse complement strand
GCCGTCCGCGCCGCCAATGCCTGAATCGTAAGCCCGGGGTTCGCCGATCCTTGCGTCGGCAAAATGCTGCCATCGCAAACGAAGAGATTCGCGATATCGTGCGTGCGTCCGAACCGGTCGACTACGGATTTAGCCGGGTCGGAGCCCATGCGCGCTGCCCCCACCAGATGCGCGTAACGGGCCTCCTGCGTTACTTCGACAGCTCCGGCGGCGCGCATCACTTCCATCGTTTTTTCCTTCGCTCCTTTGATCAGCTTCTTGTCGTTATCGTGCAGATTGAAGGAAATGTACGCTACCCGGAGCCCGAATTGGTCCGTATCGTCCGAAAGTGTGACGCGATTGTCGGCCCAGGGAAGAATCTCGCCCAGCAAACCGAACGTGGCCCAATGATTGTAATCCATCATTTCGCGCCGCAATCCCCATCCCCAGGCTTTTTTCGACGCTAGCATCTGTTTTGCAAAGACTACCGGCAGCGGCCCCACGGTTTGAATCGCGAAGCCGCGCGCGAAATCGTTACGTGGATCGGTCTCGTAGAACTCCTCCGTCAACGCATGCGCCGGCGGCGCTTTATACATCCGGACCGGTTGCTCAAAGCGGCCTAGCACCACGTTTCCCGCCTGAGCCATCAGATAGCGGCCCAAAGTATCGCTGGAATTCGCAAGTCCCTTCTCGAAGCCGCGGCAGGCGGAATTGAGCAGAAGACGCGGAGTCTCGATCGCGTAACCCGCCACGATAACCGCCTTGGCTCGCTGAAAATGCGATTCGCCGTCGCGGTCGAAGTAGTGAACGCCTCTGACCCGGCCATCGGCGCCCAGCTCAATCCGCGAGGCCATCGAATACTCGCGAACCTCGGCTCCACAACCCAGAGCATCCGGAACATGCGTGATCAGCGTGCTGGCCTTCGCGCCCACTTTACAGCCCTGAATGCAGAACCCGCGATAAATACAGTGAGGACGATCCCCGAAAGAGCCGGAAAGAATCGCCACCGGCCCGCCAATCGAAACCGGGATGCCCAACGCCGTACAGCCCTTGATGAGAGCATTGCCGACTCCACCCATGGGATGCGGCCCATACGGATGGCCGTGCGGGTGCCCCCATGGATAATAAGCAGGACCGGCGACGGGCATCTCGCGTTCCAGTTGTTCGTAATACGGAAGCAGGTCTTCGTACGAAATCGGCCAGTCGGCGCCGACGCCGTCGCGCGTATACACTTCGAAGTCGGAAGGATGAAAGCGCGGCGCGAAGGCCGCCCAATGCACCGAGCCGCCGCCCACTCCTTTTCCGCAATTATTAGCGCCGAAGGCCAGCGGATCCGTACCGCCGGTAACGCGCGGATCTTCCCAATACAATGCGTGCGACCCCGCTTCATCGCTGACCCAATCCCTTTCGGTATCCCAGAAAGGGCCCGCTTCGAGGCCGGCCACTTTGAATCCGGCGCGCGCCAGCCGCTGCAACAGCACGCCGCCTGCCGAGCCTACGCCCACAATGAGGTAGTCCACCGGCTCGTCGTTACCGAACCTCTGCATTGGCACATCCATGTGCTGCCGGGCGCCCAACATGTGCTTGCCTTCTGGTGGCGCCGCGAAGGAACCCAAAATCGGCTGCTTCACGGTTTCCTCTTCGGCGACAAATGTGCGTGCTGATCGGCTTCGGTAAGAAGATGGTGCAGCGGCTCCACCTCGTCCGAAATGCTCGCGTCCGGAGGCAGCCATTCATAGCGCTGCTCCCGCACTTCCCATGGCTCCGGCTCGCCTCGCTCCAGCCGTGTGTAAGCGCGCGGATACGCCGGCCCCCCAAAGCCGATTTCGTCCCACGCCCAGGGGTGCGCATAATACGCATCGATCGCGTCGCCCATGATCATCTGCCAGAAGCGATGCACGGACATGCGCTTCCAAATTTCGGGCGCAGCTTCCGGACGCCCGTCATGCAGCGCTTGCATCACTTTTTCCTGCTGCCAGTGGCCCAGCAACAGAAAGCTGCCGCCGAAGCGCGCCTGCGATTCCTCGTTAATCGCCGCAATCCCGGCCTTATACACTTCGCGGTCCGGTGGCATCGTCTCGTAGCGGTAGCCGGCCGTCTGGTTGGCATAGAGGCGCGCATCCAGTGGGGGAACAAGTGGAATCCGCCGCTCAGGAACGCGGTCCATCTGCGGAATCAGATGATCAAAGACCGCTTCCCAGAATTTCCATTCTTCGCCGCTGAAGAATTTCCGCTCGGGCGGCTCCTGAACGCGCTTGGTTACGGCTTTACGTGTCGCCTCGTCCCAAAACGGGCTCTGTGACAGCGTACTGAAACCGGGATAATAGCCCGGCTGTTCTTTGCAAGGTAGCGGCTCTTCGGTTTCTTTGTCGCGCGGGCGCAGCGTGGGATCGGCGTCTTTATAACTGCTGCTCATACCCGCCTCCGCCGCAATAGGCTGGCGAGGAAGCCGAGCATGCCCGCGGCGCCAAACAGGAGGGGCGCAAATATCGGCGGACCGTAAATGATGTTGTAGACCAGGTGCTTGGTTCCGCCCGGACGCCGCAGGACTCCCCGCGCGTGATAGTAGAAGCCCACCGCCGCGTCGGCCGAAGCTAGCGCGGAGGCGGCCGGCAGGAGTGTGGCCGCTATCGTCCGGCTTTTCACGGAGGCAAAAGCTGCTGTTGCGAGTACAGGCGCAACGCCGATCGGCGACCACTGAATCTTGTATTGAAAGTTGTTCTTGTAGTGCGAATAGTAAGCTTCAAAACCACTGAGCAGAGCACTCACGCCAGCGGCGATGGCTACCTGCCGCTGAAACTTTCCTTCGCGCACGTCTTGTTCGGCGGAGAGCAGTTCGCGGCTCGCGGAACTAGGCAGCAAACGCCTTAGCCAGGTGTCTGTCGCTCCCGCGTCTCTCTCGCCGCCTTCCTCGCGCTGCAAATAGGAAGCAATCAAACCCAGATAAGCGCTCGTGCCGAAGAGCAGCGGCGCAAAAACGGGAGGTCCCATTATGATGTTCGTCATGGGCAGCCGCCATCCGCCCGGCTTGCGCTGGATGCCGCGCACATGGAAATAGAAGCCGGTGAGCGCATCCGCAAGGGTAACGACAGAAACGGCGCGCAGTGCCGTACGGGCGGCACGGCGGCTAAAGAAAGCGGCGCAGGCCGCTACCGCGAGCAAACTGCTGAGGATGACAGGCGTATACATGACGCGGCGGCTGTAACTGCCGCGGTAGTGCTCGTACCCTACTTCCAGACCGCTGGCCACACTGGTGGCGGCGGTAAGCAGCGCCATACTGCGCTGAAACTTCCCTTCGCGGATATGCTGGGCGGCGCCTGCCAGTTCCTGCGGCAGGCCTTCTGCGCTTGGCATTCGCTAAACGACCTCGCGGACCTGGTCTTCGGCGATGGTCTTGATGATTTTGGCGGCGTCTTTTTGACCACGCAGTAGCGATTTGGCGAAATGCAGCGCCTGCTCCGTAGTGACCTTGCCTGGCATGGGTGGCTCATTCGGGTCCACCACCGCTTGCACCACCGACGGCCCCTGTGTGGCAAGCGCCTGGCGAAGAATCTGTTCCGCGTCTTCCGGCCGCTCCAGCGTAAAACCGCGTGCGCCACACGCTTCGGCTACTTTCGCAAAGTCAATCGGCTCCAAGTCCACGCCGAATTCTGGATTGCCTTCGAGAATCATCTGCTCCCATTTGATCTGGCCCAATACGTTGTTCTTGATCACGATGACGGTGACCTGTAGTTTGTACTTGACCAGTGTGGCGATTTCGCCCATCAGCATGGTCAGGCCGCCGTCTCCCACCACGCAGACGACCTGCCGGCCCGGATAGGCGACGGCCGCACCAATGCTATAAGGTAGTCCGTTGGCCATGGTCGCGAGCGACCCCGACAGCGAAAACTGCATGTCCCCGCGTATCTCCACATACCGCGCCGTCCAGGTGGCAATGGTCCCGCTGTCGGCAGAAACAATGGCATCGTCATTTAGCAGCTTGTTCAGCGTATGGGTTACCACTTGCGGCTTCATCGGCATGTCTTGGCGGGTGCCGCGCGCTTCCATCAGCTCGTTCCAGCTCTTCATCCGCTCTTGCGATTTCTTCAGAAATTTGTCGCCCTTGCGTTTCAGCAAAGGAAGCAGCACCGCCAGAATCGTTTTGGCGTCGCCTACCAGCCCGACATCCACCGCGTGGCGCAGCCCTACCCGCGTGGCGTCGATTTCGATCTGCACGCATTTGGCTTGTCCGGGCTTAGGCAGAAATTCCATATATGGATAACTGGTCCCGATCATGATCAGCGTGTCGCACTCTTCCATGGCATCGACGGAGGGCGCAGTCCCGAGCAGACCCAGCCCTCCGGTCGTCACCGGACTGCGATCCGGCACCACCGCTTTGCCCAGCAGCGCCTTGATGACCGGGCCTCCCACCGTTTCCGCCAGCAGCGTCACTTCTTCACGGCAATGCAATGCGCCGCGGCCAACAAAAATCGCGACCTTCGAACCATGGTTGATGAGATCCGCCGCTTCCTTGATGACGGTTTGCGAGGGCTTGGCAGTCGATGCCTGGCTCCAATCGCCGCTATGCTTTGGGACATTGGCGCTACTGCGGAGCTTTGCATCGGCCGGCCATTCCTGAATGTCTTTCGGAATGCAAAGGTGAGCAACACCGCGTCGCGCATAGGCCGTCCGGACTGCCATATCGACGGCGTTCACCGCATGACCTGGACCCATTACTCGTTCGTTGAATACCGCGACATCCATGTAAAGCTTGTCCAGATCCACGTCCTGCTGATAATCCATGCCGATCAGGTCATGAAAGGTGTGCCCTGTAATGGCAAGCACCGGTTGCAGGTCGCACTTGGCGTCGTATAACCCGTTCAGCAGGTGCACGCCTCCGGGACCGGAAGTAGCGCAGCATACGCCAAGTCTGCCGGTATACTTCGCGTAACCGACGGCGGCAAAGGCCGCCGCCTCTTCGTGGCGGACCTGAATAAATTTGAGCTTGTCTTTATGGGTCCGGAGCGCCTCGAAAAAGCCGTCTACGCCATCGCCCGGAAAACCGAAAATCGTATCGACGCCCCAATCGAGCAGCCGCTCCACAATCAAATCCGATACTTGCTTTTCCATTTCGCTCTCGCTTTCTCCTAAACAAATCGCTAGCCCACCAAATACCGGGCAGCGTCCTGTTCCTTCAGCGTCAAACCCATGCCGGGACGGCTGAGATCCGGCGTCATAATGCCCTGCTTCGGTTCCCGGAAGCCGTCAAAAAATAGCCGCTCGATCCGCGCATGATCGTGGAAAAACTCCATATGGACCGCGCGTGCGGTCGCGCAGCAAACATGCAGATGCGCGCTCGGTCCGCAGTGCGAGGAGAGCGGCAGATCCGCCGCCCAACAGAGCGCGCCGGCGTTCAAAAAACCCGTGATGCCGGCGCAGCGTGTGGCATCGGCCTGAAGCACCGTAACCGCCCCTTCATCAATCATGCGGCGGAAATACCAAGCCGTGTAGCCGTATTCGCCGGCCGCGATATCCATGCCGGCGGGCGCGCGCTCGCGAATCTGACGCAAACCCGCCAGATTGTTGGAACTAACCGGTTCCTCAAACCAGCGCACGCCTCTAACGGCGAACTCCTCCGCCAGCCGGAGAGCCTGGCTCACCGTGTAAGCGCCGTTGGCGTCAACGAAAAGTTCAACTCGCTCGCCAATGGCTTCCCGGGCGACTTGAACGCGGCGCGAATCGTCGTCCGGATGAGCGCCAATCTTCATCTTCACCATAAAAAATCCCTCGCGCGCCCAGCCCCCAAGTTGATCGCTCAACTGTCTGTCGTTATAAGAGGTGAAGCCTCCGCTTCCATAGACAGCTATCCCGGAGCGTACCGCACCCAGTAAATGCACCAAGGGAAGGCCCGCCAGCTTGGCTCGCAAATCCCACAACGCATTGTCGATAGCGGCTATCGCCATCTGCGTGATGCCGTCGTCCCCCAGATTTCTCATGTGGCGCAACAGCGCGAGCCAGATTTGGGCGTGTGAAAAAGCGTCCTGTCCATGGACAACTTTCTCGAGTAACGTTTTAGCAAGCTCACCGGTCGTCTCGTCCGCATAGGTATAACCGAGGCCGGTTTGGCCGCCTGCTTTTACCTCGACCAGCACCATGGTCGTGCTGGTCCATTCGTAGGTTCCATCGGCCTCCTGTGCGTCCGTCGGCACCCGGTAGACGCGAACTTTGCTCTCGATGATCTTCGCTTCGGTCGTTCTACCGATGAGACTCTGTGCCGTTGGTAGCGTTTCACTGGCACCGGCGTCCAAAAAGCGAACCCAGCAGTTTTGGCAGCGAAATCGAATCGCTCTGACGCGGTCTAAGTCTAGAGAAGGATCAATGAAACTACCTGACATCACCGGCAATCACTCGGACAAGGTGCGCTACGGAATCGTCGCGCTAGGCAGCATCTCTCAGGAAGGAATGATGCCCGGCGTCGACCATACCGGTAACTCCGAAATCACTGCATTGGTGACCGGAGACCCTACGAAGGCCCGGGAGCTTTCTGATCGGTACCATGCGTCGAGGACGTATTCTTACGAACAATTCCCTGAATTGCTTGCCTCCGGGAAGGTCGATGCCCTGTACATCGCCACGCCGAACTGGAGACACGCCGAATTTGCGGTACCCGCGCTCGAGGCGGGCATACACGTGCTCCTCGAGAAGCCCATGGAGGTCAGCTCCCAGGCGTGCGAGCAAATCCTTGCCGCGCAGCAGCGCTCGGGCGCCAAGCTGATGATCGCCTATCGGCTTCACTTCGAACCCGCCACCATTGCCGCCATCGAAAAAGTGCGCTCGGGCGCGCTGGGTGAAGTGCATCTCTTTTCTTCGGTCTTCTGCCAGCTCATCGACCCCATCAACCACCGTGTAAAAAATGATGTGCTGGCCGGCCCGCTGTTTGACATGGGCCCCTATCCAATCAACGGTGTGAGGAATCTGTTTGAAGCCGAGCCCACGGAAGCATTCGCCACCGCTACGCGTCACCCGGAATCGAAGTTTCCAAATCTGGACGACACCGTCAGCGTGATTTTACGTTTTCCCAACGAGCGAATTGCCCAATTCACGGTTTCCTATTATGGAAACCCGATCAACCGCTATGACGTGGTGGGTTCTAAAGGGATGCTCACAGCCGATCCGGGGTTCGTTTACGGTAAGCCGCTCGAATACACAGTGACGATCGGCGAAGATAAGGATCATCAAAGCTTCAAAAATACCGATCACTTCGGCGGCGAGATGAAGTACTTTTCTGACTGCATCTTGACGGGCCGGGATCCGGAGCCGGATGGCTATGAAGGTCTGGCGGACGTGCGCGTGATTGAGGCGGCTCTGCGGAGCATAAAGTCCGGACGTTTCGAGCGCGTCGAAGCGGTGGCCGTAAAGCGCCGCATCTCCCCCGATCAAGAGGAAAAGCTCGGCGCCAAGGGAACGCCGGAAATGGTCCACGCTTCGGCGCCGGCGCGCGGCAAAGAAAAGAATCCCAAAAACTGATCGCGATTCGTGCGCTTTTGTCTTACGCTACGCTGTTAGACTGTGAATCTCACGCGCCGGCGCAAGACAGCAAGCTTGGTTATTATCGCGGCCACGGCCGCCTCCGCGTCTTTCGCTTTTGCGGCGCCTCGACCGGGCGAAGCCGCCCGCTGGCAGCACGAAGCCGCGAACGTCACCATCATTCGCGACGATTGGGGCATCGCGCATGTCTACGGAAAAACCGACGCGGACGCCGTTTTCGGCATGCTTTACGCCCAGGCTGAAGACGACTTTAATCGCGTCGAAACCAACTACATCAACTCCATGGGCCGTTTGGCCGAAACCGAGGGCGAATCCAAAATCTACCAGGACTTGCGTATGAAGCTCTTCATCGACCCGGATTCGATGAAGAAACAATATGCCGCGAGCCCCGCCTGGCTGCAAGCGCTGATGAACGCCTTCGCCGACGGCTTGAACTATTACCTCTATAAGCACCCCGAAGTAAAACCGCGTGTTATCGACCGATTCGAGCCCTGGATGACCCTGACCTTCAGCGAAGGAAGCATCGGTGGCGACATCGAGCGCGTGAACCTGAAGGCGCTCGAGGCATTCTACGGCAAACGCCCGGAGCTGCGGGCGTCGTCCGAAAACGACGACCAGTTTGCCGAACCATCGGGCTCGAATGGGATGGCCATTGCGCCTTCGAACACGCGTGCGCATCATGCATTGCTGCTGATCAATCCGCACACTTCTTTTTTCTTTCGCTCGGAGCTGCAGATGGCGAGCAATGAGGGATTAGATGCGTATGGCGCGGTGACGTGGGGCCAATTCTTCGTCTACCAGGGATTTAACGATCGTGCCGGCTGGATGCATACTTCGAGCGGCGTAGATGCCGTCGACGAGTACCTGGAAACGATCACACAGAAAGGCGGCCGCTTCTATTACAAGTACGGAAACGAAGAGCGTCCTGCCACTGCAACCGAAATCGACATCCACTATAAGACCGATCATGGAATGGCGGAAAAGAAATTCACCGTCTACCGTACGCAGCACGGGCCCATCATTCGCGAAACGAACGGCAAATGGGTCGCCATCCGCTTGATGCAAAGGCCCATCAAGGCGCTCATGCAATCCTACCTGCGCACCAAGGCGCGCGATTACAAATCGTATCTCGAGACCATGCAGCTCAAAGCGAACTCATCGAACAACACCATCTTTGCGGATGCCGATGGGGACATCGCCTACTTTCACGGCAACTTCATTCCCAGGCGCGACACCCGCTTCGATTGGACCAAGCCGGTGGATGGCAGCAATCCCGCCACCGAGTGGCAGGGACTTCTGGCGGTGGACGAAACACCGCATTTGCTGAACCCCAAAAGCGGTTGGCTCTACAACAGCAACAATTGGCCATGGTCGGCGGCCGGCGCGAGCAGCCCCAAAAGGGAGGACTATCCGGCGTATGTCGAGACCGGCACCGAATCCGCCCGCGGCCTCCATGCCATTCGCGTCCTGCACAACAAGAAAGACTTCACGCTCGAATCGCTGATCGCCGCCGCCTATGACAGCTATCTTCCCTGGTTTGAAAAGACGATTCCCGCTCTGACCAAAGCCTGGGACGCCGCGCCGCCGGGCGATCCTCTGAAATCGAAACTGGCCGCGCAGATCGAAATGCTCCGCGGCTGGAATCTTCGCTGGGCGGTAAGCTCCGTTCCAACGTCGCTTGCGGTGTTCTGGGGCGAGGAGATTCGTAAACAAGTGTTCGCGGATGCCAAAAAAGCCGGCATCTCGGCGGAAGACTATATCGCGAGCCGAGTGCCGGGCGAACAATTGCTGCAATCCCTCGCGGCGGCATCCGCTAGGCTCACTACCGATTTCGGAAGCTGGAAGACGCCGTGGGGCGAGATCAATCGATTCCAGCGCCTCACCGGCGACATCGTTCAGCCTTTCAACGACTCGCAGCCCAGCATTCCTGTCGGCTTCACTTCTTCCTTCTGGGGCTCCCTCGCCTCCTTCGGAGCGCGCCCGTACCCGGGCACCAGGAAATGGTACGGCACCAGCGGAAACAGCTTCGTCGCGGTGGTCGAATTCGGTCCCAAAGTCCACGCCCGGGCCGTCACGGCGGGCGGCGAGAGCGGCCATCCGGCGTCTCCGCACTTCAACGATGAGGCAGAGCGCTACAGCACGGGCAACTTGCGCGCGGTTTACTTCTATCGCTCCGATCTGAAAGGCCACACCGAGCGCGAGTATCATCCCGGAAGCTGAGCCGGCGTCTGCTCCGGCGGGCATGGTAGACTTTCGAAACATCGCCTCCGTCCACGGCCTGGCCCACCCCAGGGGCACGGTAGCGAATCGCCGGAGGCATTGTGCAACTCTTCCACGTTCACCGTCTCGCTGTTTGCGTATTGGCTTTAACGCCGCTTTCCCTCTTCGCACAGACCTCTGACCCGCTTCACGCCTGGTTGCCGAACGGCACTCCATCCGGCTTGCAAACGTGGGTTGAAGCGCGTCTGGCAGACGAGCGCGCAACCGTGGAACGGATCGCCGCCGTCAAAGGCGATCGTACGGTTGCCAACACGCTGAAGCCCTTCGACGAAGCGTGCAACCAGCTCGCCCTCGCGGGCAATGAGGCGTATCTGCTCTATGCCGTCGGTGACAATGCGCCCTTGCGTGATAAGGCCCAGGCGCTCGAGCAGCGCGTCTCTACCGCGTACACGGAGCTATCCCTAAATCAAGCCGTCTATAAGGCTTTATCTGCAGTAAATGCAAAGCAAAGTGACGCCGCCACCCGGTACTACCTGGAACGCACGTTGCTCGAATACCGCATCGCCGGCGTCGACAAAGACGATGCCACGCGAAAAAGGATCCGCCAGTTGCAGGATCAAATCACCGCGCTCGCGCTAACCTTCGGCCGGAACGTACAGGATGGCGTGAAGAAGGTGGCCGCGGTAAAGGCCGAAATGGAGGGCCTGCCCGCCGATTACATCGCCCGCCACAAGGCCGCCGCCGATGGCACATATACACTGACGACGGATGAGCCGGATTACTGGCCGGCCATGAAGTTCTGTGTCAATGCCGGTCTCCGCCGCCGCATGTTTCTTGCGTACAGGACGCGCGCCTACCCGGCCAACAAGCGAGTGTTGCTTGATCTGCTCAAAAAAAGACAGGAAATTGCTTCCGTTCTCGGCTACCCGAACTATGCGGCGCTTGCCACCGCAGACCAGATGATCGGCTCACCAGCAAAGGTGCAAGCCTTACTCGATGATGTCGACGCCGCCTCGCGCTCGAGCGGCAGCCGCGAATGGGCGATGCTCTTGGCCTTTGCGCAAAAACGGCAGCCTGGACTTACCGGCATCAGCGCCGCCGATGAAAGCTATTGGAACGAGCAGTATCGCCGCTCGACCTACGATTTCGATTCGCAAATCGTGCGGCCCTATTTCGCTTATGCGTCGGTGCAAAGCGGCATCCTTAAGACCGCCGCACGGCTCTTTCATGTCGAGTTCCGGGCCGCCCCGCAGGCGAAAACTTGGGACGCGAGCGTTTCGACCTTTGACGTATATGACGCTGCGAGCCGAAGCGGCGCGCCGCGGAAGTTGGGCCGCGTCTACTTCGACATGCACCCGCGCGCGGGCAAGGACAAATGGTTTTCGAGCTCCCCGGTCGTACCCGGCATACGCGGCAAGCAGCTTCCGGAGGGCGTTCTCGTCTGTAATTTTCCGGGTGGAACGCGCGGTGATCCTGGCCTGATGGAGTACACCGACGTAGTGACCTTCTTCCATGAGTTCGGCCACCTCATGCATCACATTCTCGGCGGCCAAGGCGAGTGGTCCGGGCAAGGCGGATTCAATTTGGAGGGCGATTTCATCGAGGCTCCTTCGCAGATGCTCGAAGAATTCTTTCGCGATCGCACCATTCTCCAGTCCTTTGCGAAGAACTACAAAACGGGAGAGCCGATTCTGCCGACCCTGATCGACGAGATGAACCACGCCGAAGCCTTCGGACGAGCGAGTTGGGTACAGAAGCAATTGTTGTATGCGACCTACTCGCTCCAGGTGCACGATCGCAACCCAGCGAGCATCGATCTCGACGCTCTGTTCAAACAGGACTGGGCGCATTTCGCTCACTCGGGCTTTGTGGAGGGCGACGAGATGTACGCCGCCTTCACGCATCTGACGGGCTACGCGTCGAACTACTACACGTACGTTCTAGACAAGGTAATTGCGCTGGATTTTTTCTCGCAGTTCGATCCGAAAGACTTGCTGGACGGACCGGCTGCCTTGCGCTATCGGCGCACCGTGCTCGAGCCCGGCGCTTCCGTACCGGCACAGCAATTGGTCGATGACTTTCTGCACCGGCCCGAAAACATGGACGCTCTCAAAGCCTGGCTCAACGTCGAATTTACCCAGCCTTCACCGCAGCGCGCACGTTAGATCGCCGGATACCGCCGTCGGCGCCCAATATTTTTCAAGTGTTAGGAGGATCACCTCAAAAATTTACCCGACTATTCCCAAGAATTAGAATTATCGATATAAGGAAGTAGCCGATGCTTTTCAAACGCTTCTGTCTTACATTTTTGGGGTTCAGTTGGTTAGTGGCTGGGGCAAACGTTCCTAGCGTTCAATTAAAACCGCAAAGTAGCATCGAACAGTTGG
>DASYAX010000286.1:0-8011 GCA_036501045.1 Bryobacteraceae bacterium | reverse complement strand
TGCCGTGTGATGGATGCCGGTACGGGATCCGGCATTCTCGCGATTGCTGCGTTGAAGTTGGGAGCGGCAGTGGCGGTCGGACTGGATTTAGATGAAGCGTCGCTGGGAGCAGCGCGGGAGAATTTTTCGTTGAACGATTTGTCGGCGTTGGTGGTGGCTGGCTCGGCGGAGTGTGTGGCGGATGGCTCGGCGGATGTTACGGTAGCGAATATCAGCGGAACCGTTCTGCTGAATATGGCGGACGAATTGTTGCGCGTCACAGCGGCGGAGGGTCGGCTTATTTTGACAGGATTCACGGAAGCAGAACTGCGGGCGATGGAGCAGAGTTTTCCCGGCGGTGACGTTTCTGGCTTCCAAGAGTGGCGCTGCCTTAGCGTCCGGCTTTCTTAGTTCCGCCCTGAATTCGTTCGAGCGCCTGCTCGAGCGTTTGGCCGCCCTGCAGAACAGGCGCAAAAAGGTCGCCGACGCGGCGAAACCGTTCGAGCGTATTATCGATGCGAAAATCGTTGGGCCGAAGACCACGCACCACTTCTTTCCAGGCGAGCGGCGTCGCCACCGGAGCACCGTCATAAGCACGCACAACGTACGGGGAGGAAATTGTTTTGCCGGTGCCGATCTGCAGATAGTCAAAATAGACACGGCCTTTTTTGCGCTTATCGACCGAGCGCGGCGTGGTAAACAGATTCGGCTCACGCTCTACCGCCAGATGCGAGAGGATTTCGGCGAAGCTGCGGACTTGATCGTAGCTATAGACGGCGTCGAGCGGGACGTAGACGTGCATGCCGTCGCCGCCGGTCGTTTTCGGATAACCTTTCAACCCCAATTCGGTTAAGATCTCGCGAATCAACAGCGCCGCTTCGACAATTTTGTCGAAGGACGCTTCCACCGGATCAAGATCGAGTAGCATCCAGTCGGGATGATCGAGATTGCCCGTCCGGCTGGTCCAGGGATTCTGGTCGATGCAACCGAGATTCACCAGATAAAGCAGGCTGGCGCGATCGTTCGCGACTGGATAATGATTGGTCTTTGGCGGGTGATGCTCGACGATCGGCTCCAAGTACATCCAATCCGGAAAATGAACGGCATTCTTTTGGAAGAAGAAGTCCTGATGGATGCCGTTGGGATAACGCTTCATCGATAAGGGGCGTCCCTTCAGGTGGGGCAATAACCAGGGCGAGACGCCGTTGTAAAAGGCGACCAGATCGCGTTTTTTCCAACCATCTTTCGGGAAATACACTTTATCCAGGTTGGTGAATTTGAGGCGATGCCCGTCGATTTCCGATGTGACTTCACGGCCACTGAGATCGAGCTCCGCAGCGTCATCGACAGCATCCGGCGGAGAGATGCTTTCCTCGCGGACCACCTCCTTGGGCGATTTATCGTCGCGCAAGCCAACGAAGACGGGCGCGCGGAGGTTTCCGTCGTGCGTCCACTCGAGAAAGCGAATTTCGCAGACCACTTCGGGACGCACCCAGGTAACGTCTTTGATTTTAGGTACTGGACGGAGAGGACTGGTTTTGCTGACGAGCAGTTGAAGACGTTCGTGGATGGCTTTCATCAGCTTGTGATCGAAGCCGGTTCCCACTTGCCCCACATGCCGCAGTTTGCCGTGTTCTTCGACGCCCAGCACGAGCGCCCCGAAATAATCGCGCTCGCCCTTGGTGAATCCGGCAATGACAAATTCCTGCTCATTGAGAACCTTGAGCTTGAGCCAGCGAGTGGAGCGGCCTTCCTCGTACGTGCTGCGGCGGTCTTTGGCGAGAATCCCCTCGAGATTCATCTGACGCGCCCCTTCGAGCATCTGTTGGCCATCGGTATCGAACGATTCGGAAATGCGGATGTGCTGGCCGGCAGTGACCAGGCTATTCAGCAGGCGCTTGCGGTCTTCGAGCGGCACGCCGCGCAGGTCGTAGCCATCGACATAAAGCACATCAAAGAGAAAAAGCATCGCGGGTGCCGTCTCGGCCAGGCGCGCGGGGGCGGTTCCGCTCGCCATGATGCGCGGTTGAATCAGCTCAAAGCGGGCGCGGCCTTCTTCATTGAGAACGCAGATCTCACCATCGAGCCAGACAGTTTTCGCATTCACATGGTCGGGAAGATCGGCCAGCTCGGGATATTGTTTTTCGCAGCGATTGCCGCGGCGGGATTGCATGTGCAGCGAACCATTCTTGATGAGGCACAGCGCGCGCACGCCATCCCACTTGATTTCAAACGACCAGTGGGAACCCGCGGGCGGCTTGGTGACGGCGGTGGCAAGCATGGCCTCCATGGTGGACGGAACGGCCGCTTTCCGCGCGCCCTTCAGATCGGCCGGACTCAGAGCGGCGGCGTTTTCGGCGATCTCTTCCTGAGTACGGCGCGTAGCTGCGCTCCAGGCAAATTGCTCGATGTCGTAATCGGCAACGGCGTGCTCGTCTTTCTTTTTAATCAGCAGCCATTCGTTTCCTTTACTGGACTTTTTAGCGGGATGCTTCATATGCACGATGGCAAAAGAGCCCTGCAGTTTCACGCCGTGCAATTCGAATTTGAAGTCGCCGCGTTCGAGCTGCTCGGTCGCGGAGGCGTCGCCCAAGACCTCATAGGTACCCTTGTCCCAAAGCATGACGCTACCGCCGCCGTAGTTACCCTCCGGAATATTGCCCTCAAAGGTGCCGTAATCGAGCGGGTGATCTTCGACTTTCATGGCGAGTGACTTGCGCGTGGGATCTAAACTGGGACCTTTTGGAACGGCCCAACTGACAAGCACGCCATTCACCTCAAGGCGAAAATCATAATGCAACCGGGTGGCACCGTGGCGCTGGACACAGAAAAATCCGCCGCGTTCCGCCCCTCCTATGGGCTTGGCGGCTGGAGGCTCAGGGGTTTTTTCAAAATTGCGCTTGCGCGCGTACTCTTTCAGGCCCATGTGTTGTTCGCCCGATCCTTGCGCTCATTATAAAGGCGTAGGATTGCTAACCTGAAAGCACCCTCCCCGCAAACTGAAGGCTATCAATGAACTTTGCCGAACAGCTTAAGGGCCAGCTCAACATTGTCGATGTGGTGGGCCAATACGTCCGGCTCAAGCATCAAGGCACGGGTCCGCGCTACGTGGGACTGTGTCCCTTCCATGTCGAGAAGACGCCATCGTTCGGCGTGCACAGCCTGCTGGGATATTACAAATGCTTCGGCTGCGATGCGGCGGGCGACGTTTTCAAGTTCGTGCAGGAGATCGAAAGCCTCACGTTTCCCGAGACGTTGAAGCTACTGGCGGAACGCTATGGCATTCCGATGCCGGAGCGGCAGCGGGGGGACGATCCGGAAACGCAGCAGTACAGCGCGCTGCTCGAGATGCACGAGATGGCGGCGGACACTTTTCAGAACAATTTGAGAAATAAAGGGGGAGCCGAGGCGCGCAGTTATCTGGAATCGCGAGGCGTCTCCCGCGCATCAATGGACGAGTTTCGTTTGGGTCTGGCGGAAGCGGCGGGACAGCAATTAGCCGAGCGGCTAAAAAAGTTCGGGGCGGCGCTGCTTGAAGAATCCGGCTTGGTGAAAAAACGCGACAGCGGCGGGTTTTACGATTTTTTTCGCGCGCGGCTAATGTTTCCCATTCACAACGAATCGGGCAAAATCATCGGTTTCGGCGGAAGGGCGCTGCGCGCGGAAGACCAACCCAAGTACCTGAACTCGCCTGAGACGAAGCTTTATAAAAAATCCACTATTCTGTATAACCTGCATCGCGCAAAAATCGATGCCCGAAAGAACGATCGCATGATCTTGGTGGAAGGGTATATGGATGTGATCGGCGTGTATGCGGCGGGCATTCATGAAGTGGTGGCGGCCAGCGGCTCGAAGGTCTCAAACGAGCAGGTACGAACCATCAAGCGCCAAGTTTCGCAGCAGCAAGCGAATGCCGGCCAGGTCATTCTCAATTTCGATCCGGACGGCGCGGGGGCGCAATCGACCGAAAAATACATTACGCCGTTTCTCGCCGAGGGCCTGCGAGTGAAGGTGCTGGAAATTCCGGGAGGGCTCGATCCGGATGAGTACATCCAGCAAAATGGCGCGGACGCCTATAACAATTTGTTGAACGGTGCGGCATCGTATTTTCACTGGCTGGCGGAGCGAGCGCGAAGCAAGTTCGACATGAGGACGGCGGAAGGCCGGGCGGATGCGTTCAAGTATCTTTGGCCCGCGATCCGGCAGGTGGGCGACAAGGTAGAGCGTTCGGCGATTGCGAACGAAGCCGCGGAGTATCTAAACGTCGATCGTGAGGTAATACGGCAGCAATTCCGCCGCACGTCAAGCACCGAACCTGTCCACAAACCGCTCGATATTACTTCGGCACTGGGCGCCAATGAAAAAATCCTCATCACCTGTCTGTTGGTAAGCGAGGACGCTCGAAAGGCGATCACGCATTACCTGCGCCAGTGCGACCTCATTCCGCTCTTTGAACTGAAACCGGTGTTTGAAGCGTTGCTGCGGCTCGATAGCGCAAACGTGGAATTCTCGCTCGAAGCCCTGGCGGCGGACCTGGAGCCGCGCGTGCAGAAAATATTAAACACCCTGGCTTTTTCGAGCGATGCGGTCACCGAGGAAAATGCGCTTCAATTGACTTTGCAGCGTCTGGAGCAATTCGAATTCAAGGCCAAAGAGGCCGAATGCGCCGCTCTGGTGAAGCAGATCAGGGACTTGGAGCGGCAGGGGGATCTGAACGGCGCGCTACGGCTGAACGGCCAGCTAAATACGCTCAAACGGCGCAATTTAGAGGGCTGATTCGTGTTGTACTATGGGGAGTCGAGGAATCTGCGCACGGTAACTCGATCCATGTGAGGGCCCACTCTGCAGAAAGTCTTGTGGCGCCAGCGGGCCGCGCACGGGAGTGAATGAAGGCGGTAATGCAAGACAGCAACGACAAGGGCTTCGCTCTCTACGATGTGAGTGGAGCGGTGCGCGAAGAACTTGCCAACGATAGCGACCTGAACGAGATTTTCGATCTGGATGGAAGCGCCGTCGAACTGCTCGAAGAACCCAGAGAGTTCGAGAAAAAAGACGAAGAAGTTGAAGACCTTTCCGACCTGGACCTGTCGGCTGGCGCGCTAGACAAGAGCAACGATTCGGTGCGGGTGTATCTCCGCGAAATGGGCATGGTGCCGCTGCTCACGCGCGAAGGGGAAATTGAACTGGCGAAACGAATCGAGCGCGGGGAGAATGCAGTGCGCAAAGCCCTCTCACGCTCACGATTGGTCGTACAACTGCTCCTCGATACCAAGCATGGATTAGAGCGCGATCATATTTCGATCCTGGATGTACTGCAGGCGCCGGACCCGCAGTTGGGACAGTTGGAAGAAAACGCGGCCGATGGTCTGCGGGAACAGTTTTTCGGAGTCCTGCAGGAGATCGAGAGAATCTATCGCAAGAGTCATCAGACCGAGCAAAAGCTGATCAGCGTTTCGCGCAACATGAAGCCGAAACAGTACCGCAAGCTGCGCTTCGAATACGCGCGGCAGATGGTTTGCATTTCACGCATCGTGCGTTCTTTAGCTTTCGCGACGCGCTACAAGAGATCGCTGAGCGACGGCCTCCGGAAAATTGTCGATCAGGTGAAGCCGCTCGAACAAGAGATTGCGCGGCTGCAGCGGAAGGTGGAACAACCGTCAGTCTCGAACTCGGTTTCGGCGCCATCCATTCGAAAAGAGTTGAAGGCTCTTTCGACGCAATTGCAATCGCTCGAAGATAAATGCGGCACGTCGGCCACCGAACTGCGGCGCACGCTGCAGATTGTGGAGCGCGGCGAGTGCGAAACGGAATCGGCCAAGAAGCGGCTGATCGAGGCGAATCTTCGGCTGGTGGTCTCGGTGGCCAAGCGCTATACGAATCGCGGCATGCAGTTCCTCGACTTGATCCAGGAAGGCAACATCGGATTGATGCGGGCGGTGGATAAGTTCGATTACAAACGCGGCTACAAATTTTCGACGTACGCCACCTGGTGGGTGCGGCAAGCGGTGACGCGCGCGATAGCCGATCAGGCGCGCACGATTCGCATTCCGGTGCACATGATCGAGACCATCAACAAGCTGGTGCGCCTGCAGCGCATGATGCAGCAGGAACTAGGGCGTGAACCAACCACCGAAGAGCTGGCGGCGCGCATGGATCTATCGCCCAGCAAGGTGCGCCGGGTGCTCCGCATTGCGCAAGAACCGATTTCGCTGCAAACGCCGGTGGGCGAGGAAGAAGAATCGAACCTGGGCGATTTTCTGGTAGACAGCCGGATGGTTTCGCCCTCGGAAGCGGTGATCAACCTGAATCTGCGCGAGCAGACGGCGGAGGTGTTGAAGACGCTGAGCCCGCGCGAAGAAAAGATCGTCAAGATGCGATTCGGCTTGCAAGACGGCAGCGAGCACACGCTCGAAGAAGTCGGCCAGAACTTTGCGGTAACCCGCGAGCGCATACGGCAGATTGAAGCGAAAGCGCTACGCAAGCTGCGGCATCCGAGCCGGAGCCACCGGCTGCGTAATTTTCTCGAGAACGGCGCACCTTCTTAAGGCCTCAAGTTCGTGCATCCCGTTACCTCTCCGAAAAAGGCGCCGAAGCCGAAGAGCGCCGCCGAACGCAAGGCGCGCTTGAACCATATTTTCGAAGAGCTCGACAAATTATTCCCGCAAGCCACCTGCGCACTTCATCACAATGACGCCTGGCAGTTGCTGGTAGCGACGATTTTGTCGGCACAGTGCACCGATGAGCGCGTGAACAAGGTGACGCCGGAGCTTTTCAAGAAATATCCAACCATCAAGGCAATGGCAAACGCGTCCCAGGACGAGTTGGCGCAGGACATACGCTCTACGGGTTTCTTCAACAACAAGGCTCGTTCCCTGATTGGCGCGGCGCGCACGATTTTGGCGGATTACAAAGGCCAAGTGCCGCGGACCATGGAGGAGCTGCTGGAAGTTCCAGGCGCCGCGAGAAAGACGGCGAACGTGGTGCTCGGAACCGCCTACGGCATCGCCACTGGAGTGGTGGTGGATACGCACGTGCAGCGCATCTGCCAACGGCTCGACTTGACCAGGCACAACGATCCGGTAAAGATCGAGCAAGACCTGATGAAGGTGGTTCCGCCAGAGAGATGGATTCTTTTCGCGCACCAGGTCATTCATTTCGGACGGCAGATTTGCATTGCGCGAAAGCCGCGTTGCGCCTCCTGTCCGCTGGATAGCGTTTGTTATGCGAAAGATAAAACGCTCGCGTGACGATGAATCTCTATTTGGGGATTGACGGCGGACAATCCAGCACGACGGCTTTGATTGCGGATGAAACGGGAAGCGTAATTGGACGCGGGCGTGGCGGACCGTGCAACCACGTCAACACAGCCGAGGGCCGGGCAAAGTTTCACAGCGCGGTGGGAGATTGCCTTCGGCAGGCCTGCCAGGAGGCGAAGCTCGATGCGAGTTCCGTCGCCTTTCGGGCGGCGTGTTTGGGATTCAGCGGGGGGGTGGAAGACAAAGACGCGTATGCGCGCGAATTAATTCGCAGCACACGGTACAAAATTACGCATGACGCGGAGATTGCGCTGACCGGCGCTACCGCGGGCGAGCCGGGCATTATCATCATTGCCGGAACGGGCTCGATCGCCTTTGGCAGAAACGCGCAGGGCGAGATGGCGCGCGCGGGCGGCTGGGGCTACATCTTCGGCGATGAAGGCGGCGCTTTTGATTTAACGCGCCGGGCTTTGCGCGCGGCGCTGCGGTATGAGGAAGGCTGGGGACCGGAAACCGCGCTTCGGCGGCTGTTGCTCGAATCGACCGGCGCAGCCACTGCCGACGAATTGCTGCATCGGTTCTACGGCGATCGCTGTGACCGGTCTTACGTTGCGAGCTTGGCGGTGCTGGTAAACCGGGCGGCGGAAGAAGGCGACAAAGTCGCAATTGAGGTATTTACGCAAGCGGCGGAAAAACTTGCCTGGTTTATCGAAGGTGTATATCGGCGATTATTTAAAAACGGAGAAGCTGTTTTAATAGCGTATGTTGGCGGTGTT
>DASYAX010000285.1:0-6160 GCA_036501045.1 Bryobacteraceae bacterium | reverse complement strand
ACCAACTCTCACATTCGGCATTCTGCCGCCACCATGTTGCGCGCCGTGCAGACCGGAACGGCTGAAGCGATTCCGCAGAGCCGGCGTTTGCGCGGTGCGGTTTACTTCCTGCGCGGTGAGACTACGACGAGGCCGGCTAACTGACCGAGCTGCGAGTGCGCGAGATACACCGTGCCATCCTTCGTGACGACTCCGTTGCGAGCGCCCTCGTGGGTCGGCACCTCAGCAACCAGGCTGAGCTTGCCAGTCGCGTCGACTCGGGCTACTGTGAGCCGCGCATCTTTGGCAGCGCCTACATACAACGTGTGAGTGGCTGACGAGTAATTGAGATCGTCGACTCCGTCGCCGGTGTTGATAGATGACAGCTTCTCGCCGTTATGACCCGCATCCAAGACCTCCGCTCGCGTGCTGCAGGCCACGAACAGGTATCCGGTGTGTTGATCAACCGAGAGACCGTGCGGACCGTCCTCCCCACACGAGGATTGCCATTTCGCGAGAGTCTTGTGTGTTTGAAGATCAATTGCCGTCGTGAGGTCTTTGTCCTCGTAATTCATGTAGAAGCGGCTGCGCTGTGCGTCGACCGCATAGCCTTCAGGCCGGCCTTCGAATGTCAATTTTTCTTTCTGGCTCAAGGTCTGGCTGTCCAGAATACGGACGGAGTTGTCGCGCGGCGCGGTGACCCAGACTTCTTTTGTGGGCGCTACATAGACCACGCCGTCGGGGGTGGAATCGATGTGTCCACAGGCCTTGCGCGCGAGGGTCTTTTCATCAATGGCGCATACACTCGAGTCGGCCCGGTCACCGATGTACACCAAGCCGTCGCCAATCGATACGCCGCTCGGTCCCTGAGCGCGCTTACGACCTCGGACTTCTACTTCGTTGGTCGCAAAACCTGAGATCTCATGGATGCTGCCGTTGCTGGTGTCCACCACATCGACCGAGCCAATGTTTATGGCTGGGGCCCAGACATATCCCGTCCTGGGATCATAAGCGATGTAATCCATTGTGATGTTTCCCTTGCCGTGGTCGGGTAGGGCGACGGTGCGAACCGTGTACGCTGCGTTTTGTTCGCCGGCAGCCTGCAATCCAACGGTTATTGCGCTGATGCCTATAACGACTAGCAGTAGAGAATTTCGTCGTTCCATGCCGAGAATCGTAGCACCAACCTTGGGTGCTGAAAATTTCTATTTCTAAGAAAAACTTCTTGCCAACCCGGACACTGCATGAAAACTGAATCGGCAGCCTTTGATGCGCCAAGCTCGCCGCCGTCACCCGATCAGGTGGGACAGCCGCCGGCGCAGCACAGAAGTCGTTCTCGGCATAACGGGTTATTTCGTACACAAAAACGCAATCTTCGTGTAATATATGACCCATTACTACCTTGTCTGGGCGGGACTTTCGGAGTTTTTGGTTCCCACAATATTTCGGCTAGAAATCCCTCTACACATATATGATGGAAGAAGTGCTGATCGGCAGCGGAGCCGCTGCCGATCAGAATCGGCGAATCTCCGCCAATTCATTCGCGCCCGCGTCCCGGACACTGGCGACGCCGAAGACATTCTTCAGGAAGTCTTCTATGAACTGATTGCTGCTTACCGTCGGATGAAGCCGGTGGAGCAAGTCGGCGCTTGGCTGTTTCGCGTGGCACGCAACAGAATTGTCGACCTGTTTCGAAGCAAACGCCCGGCCGCTTTGGGAAATGACTCCATGCTCAAACCCGAAGACGGCGAGGAACACCGATGGGAAGATTTACTTCCTTCGCCGAATGGAGGGCCAGAAGCCGCTTATGCACGCAGTGTGTTGCTGGAACAACTGGATGCGGCCCTCGAAGACCTGCCGGACGAGCAGCGCGACGTTTTTGTCGCCCATGAAATAGAGGTTCGAAGCTTTAAGGAATTGAGCGGAGCAACCGGCGTCAGCGTTAACACGCTATTGTCCCGAAAACGATACGCCGTGCTTCACTTGCGGCGGCGATTGCAGGCGATCCGGCTTGGTGGCTCTATCTGATCTGGCTGCCGCTTTATCTGTACAACGCCGCGGCTTTTCGCTGAAGAGCATTGGCCTGTTCACCTGGATTCCCTTCGTCTCGGCGGATGCCGGCGTGATGGCCCTCATCAGCGTAGTGCTGTTTGCCTTTCAGTTTTGGGTGAACAATGTGCAAACGCTTCCTAGCGACTTGTTTCCCTCGAGCCTGGTCGCTTCCATTTCCGGACTGGCGGGAACCGGCGCGGGTGTGGGCGCGATGATTTTTACCCTCTCCACCGGCTGGGTGGTGGATCACCTGGGCTACACTCCTATTCTGATCGCTTCAGGCCTGCTCGTGCCGCTAGGCACCCTTTCTCTGTTCGCGCTGCTCCAGCCGCGCCAGGCGCGCCGCCTGCCGATTTAGACAAAATTTCTGCCGGGCTATTCAAAGACATGTCCCGCCGATTAGCGGTACATCAGCACTAAGGGGCTTTGGCCCACTTGCGTGCTAAAACGGCAAACCAGTCGGTTCTAGAGGGGGTCATCATGTCTTGGGCTTATCTTCGTATCACCATTTCCTTTATCGCTATAGCTTTAGGTCTCACGGGTACGCTATACGGGCAGATTCTGGTCGGCCGTATTTCCGGCGCAGTTACCGATTCAACCGGCGCCGCGGTGGCCAACGCTCAGGTGGCCATCACAAATCAGGACACGCAGGCCACACGTCTGGTCACCACCGATAGCAGGGGTTTTTATTCCGTACAGGAACTCCCGATCGGCCCTTACAGGGTGGAAGTGCATCAAGCCGGGTTCAAGCGGACCAGTCAATCCGGCTTGAGCCTCGTCGCCGATGGCCGCCTGACCGCCAATTTCACGCTGGAGGTGGGCGAGCTTTCGCAGTCCATCGTGGTTCAGGCGCGGCCCGAGCAACTGAACACGACCTCCGGCGAAATCGCGCACGTCGTCGACCAACGCCAGGTGAACAATCTTCCGTTGAACGGCCGCAGTTACATGGAACTGCTGACCCTGATTCCGGGAGCCGCCGTTACCAACCCGGACCAATTCAGCGTCAACACTTCATTAAGCGCCACCAATCAAGTGGTCAATGGTCATCGCAGCAACCAGAACAACATCACGGTGGATGGCGTGGGCAATCTCGACAATGGCTCTAACGGAAGTCTGATCAATAACGTCAGCCCGGACTTCATGCAGGAAGTCAAGATTCAAACGTCCAACTTCTCCGCCGAATACGGCCGCTCCACAGGCGCTGCGTTCAATCTGGCCACAAAAAACGGCACCAATCAGTTTCATGGCGCGGCGTTCGAGTATTTCCGCAATGACGTCCTCGATGCCCGCAATATCTTTTCTCCGGTGAAGACGGAACTGCGCTACAACGATTTCGGCTATGACGTCGGCGGTCCGATCCTAAGGAACAAAGTGTTTTTCTTTATCGGAGAGGAATGGAAGCGGCTTCGGCAGCAAGCCGCCCCCATGCGCGAGACACTGCCGACGATGGCCGAGCTGAACGGGAACTTCGCGGGCACCAGCGCTAAGCTCAACAGCAATTTCCCCGGCAACATCGTTCCGGCCTCGAAGATTACGCCCGACGGCCAGGCCATCGCGAACGTGTATCGGACGGTGATCCCGCTGGCCGCCACCTATACGAATACGGCTGTCTCAAACAACACCATCTTCCAAACGCCGAACCCGCTCGACTATCGCGAGGATCTGGGGCGAATCGATTACCACATCAACGACAAGAACTCCCTCTACGGCCGCTGGGTCGACGACTACAATTCCATCTTTTTGAATTTTGGCCCGGGCGGCGCGATCCCGATCACGCCGGAAATTCGCGACCGGCCCGGAAAGAGCGCTCTTCTTAACGAAACATGGGTCGTCTCACCCGCGATTGTCAATGAAGCCCATTTGGGCGCGAGTTGGAACGGCCAACGTTACCTGAACCAGGGCGATACCTGGCTGCGAGCCACCCAGGGGTTCAGCTTCCAGCGGGTGTTCAATGCGATAGGCGCCTATGCCGACGGCATACCCGATGCTTCGATCACCAGCTTCGCCGGGTGGGATGGTCCAGATCACACGCTTTATTCCCCGACCGCGGAGATCGAAGGTGGAGATACCGTCTCCATCGTCCACGGCCAGCACACCATCCGCACCGGCGTGATGATCATTCGCAATCGGAAAAATCAGAACGGCCGGTCCGCGTATAACGGAAACATCAGTTTCAATGCCACCGGGAACCCCAACACGAGTGGCTACGCCTTGGCCGATGCCCTGCTTGGCAATTTCAACTCGTACACTGAGGCGCAGTACGATCCGATCGGCTACTATCGCTACACCGAGCCCTCCGTTTTTATTGACGATACCTGGAAAATATCGAAAAAACTGAGCCTCAATTTAGGTCTTCGCTATGAGTATTTCATGACTATGTACTCGCAGATTGACAATCTGACGAACTTTGTGCCGTCGCTGTACGATCCGTCGCAAGCTGTGACCGTTAACTCCAAGGGCCAGATTGTACCGGGCTCCGGCAACATCTATAACGGTTTGCAGCGGGTGGGAAATGGCATTACGTCCGGCTATCAATATCTCGTACCTAATGCCACGAATCCGGCGGTGCTCGCCGTTCCGGACGGAGGGCCGCGAGGCATGTATCCCAGCCACGCCACCTGGTCTCCGCGAGTCGGCTTCGCTTATGCCCTCAACGACAAAACTGTTCTTCGCGGTGGGTTCGGGCTCTTCTATGACCGAATCCAGGGCAACCCCACCTTCTACACGTTGAACAACCCGCCCTACGTATCGAGCATTTCGTACAACTACAGCAACCTCTCGGATATTACCGGCGGCAGCACCACGAGCGCTCCTTTTGGTACCCTGCAGGTCGTTCAACCAAACCTCCACGTTCCTTATTCCGAACAATTCAGCTTTGGCGTGCAGCGCGACCTTCCGCTCCATTTGTTTCTGGAGGCCGATTATCTCGGCACTCTTGGACGGCATTTATTAGTCGAGCCCGACATGAATCAACCGACGTTTGCCGTACTCGGCGCTGCCGCTTCAACGGCCAACATTAACGCCCTGCGTCCCTTGGCCGGCTATTCCACCGTTCAACAATTCATGAGCGCTGCTACATCGAATTATCATGCGCTTCAAGTTCAGCTTTCCCGGCGTTTAGGCGCCGCGACTTTCACCGCGGCCTACACATTCTCGAAGGCCCTGGGCAACGCCTCGGGCGACACGGAAAATGACAAAGACTACGAGAATCTCTACTGGATGTACGGGCCGCTTTCGTTCGATACAACGCATGTCTTCACGGGAAGCTTCGTCTGGACCCTTCCCCGGCTGAAAGGGCAGCCGGCCTTCCTGCGCGCGCCATTTGGCAACTGGCAGGTGAGTGGCATTATTCACCTGCAGTCCGGTTTTGCCGACAACATAGTTGGCAACACAACTGTGCTCACGGGAAGCCGGGAGGCGGACTACCTCGGCGGCCCCGCCCTGCTTCCGAATCCGGGGCCGGATGGTTGGTTCAACCCAGCCGCCTTTGCTCCGGCTCCGCAAGGGAGATTCGGCAACTCGGGGAACGGCAACGTACGGGACCCCGGTCTGCAGCTTTACAACTTCTCCGTGGCGAGATTCTTCAACCTGACCGAGAGAATGAGCCTGCAATTCCGCGCGGAGCTTCTCAACGCCTTCAATCATCCCAACTACGAGTCGCCCGATAACAATGGTTCAGACAGCACGTTCGGGACGATCTCGTCGGCTTATCCTCCGCAGAATATTCAATTCGGACTGAAGCTGGTGTTCTGATTTGCGCGCCAATCCTAGCAGGTTTCCTTGTGGCGGCTTGATTGGTGGGCGGTCACAGGATCGAACTGTGGACCTCCTGCTTGTAAGGAATGGGGTCTTCGTAAGCAGCTAGTATCGGTACTGTTAGCTCGTTCCGCTAATTTCCGTATCGGCTCGTAAAGCAGAAGCGATACGTGTTCCAGTTCCTCAAATTCACCGCTCCTTCGGAATGAAGTGCGTCAATGGACTTCACATCTTCGCAGCCTAGGCTCTATACAGAGCCGCTCGGTTGACGCTGTCATCCACCGTTGTCGCCAAAGGCCGGATGATCAATCAGTTCCGCAAACGGACTTCGCTAGCATCGACGGGTCGGGTATCGTTACGTGGGAATATCGGC
>DASYAX010000284.1:0-13525 GCA_036501045.1 Bryobacteraceae bacterium | reverse complement strand
GGGGCCGCACTTCATCGATTTCTGCCGCGGCCCGCACGTGCCGTCTAGCGAAAAGTTGAAGGCGTTCAAGCTGCTTTCGATTGCCGGGGCCTACTGGAAAGGCAGCGAAAAAAATCCGCAGTTGCAGCGCATCTACGGCACAGCGTTCTTCAGCAAGAAGGATCTGGACGACTATTTAAACCGGCTGGAAGAAGCCAAAAAACGCGATCACCGGCGGATCGGTAAAGAACTCGAGCTCTTCGCGGTCAACGAATTAGTAGGTGCGGGACTACCGTTGTGGCTGCCGAAAGGCGCGACGATACGGCGCCTGCTCGAGGAATATATTCTCGAGCTCGAGCGCCGCTCCGGATACCAGCATGTTTATACGCCGGATCTGGCCAAAGTAGAGCTCTACCATCGATCGGGCCATTGGGAGCACTATCACGAAGATATGTTTCCGCCCATGGATTTAGAAAACGAGCAGATGGTCCTCCGGCCGATGAACTGCCCGCACCACATTCTCATCTACAAGGCGAAGATGCACAGCTATCGCGATTTGCCGGTGCGAATCGCGGAGCTGGGGACGATGTATCGCTATGAGCGCTCGGGGGTGCTGAGCGGATTAAGCCGCGTGCGCTGCATGACGCTGAACGATGCGCACATTTTCTGCACGCCGGAGCAGATCAAGAGTGAGTTCACGAAGGTGATGCAACTCGTCGAGCGGGCCTATCGCGATCTCGGCATCATGCAATACAGTTATCGTCTGTCACTAGGCGATAGGGCGAATACCGAAAAATACGTCGCCAACGACGAGATGTGGGAACTCGCCGAACGGGTGCTGCGCGAAGCCATGGATTCGCTCGGTTTGCCGTATACGGAGGCGCCGGGCGAAGCGGCCTTTTACGGACCAAAGCTCGATATCCAGTTGGCCGACGTAATGGGCCACGAAGAGACGTATTCAACCATTCAAATCGATTTTCACCTGCCCAACCAGTTCGAGCTCGGCTACATCGGCGCCGATGGCCACGAGCACCGGCCGGTGATGATTCACCGCGCCATCGTGAGCACCATGGAGCGCATGATCTCCTACCTCATCGAGTTGTATGGCGGGGCGTTTCCGGTTTGGCTTGCTCCGGTACAGGCGATCGTGCTGCCCATCAGCGACCGCCAGAACGAATATGCACGGCAAGTTCAACAGAAACTACTGGACGCCGGGCTGCGGGCCGAGCTCGACGAACGCAGCGACAAAGTAAATTTCAAGATTCGGGAAGCGCAACTCGCAAAAATTCCGTATATGCTGGTAGTGGGTGATCGCGAAGCCCAGGCGGGACAGGTAGCTGTCCGCAACCGGAAGCTAGGCGATCAGGGGGCTGTAGGGCTCAACGAGTTCATTGCTCGTGTTTCGCAGCTTGTTACAGCAAGAAGTATTCAAGAGTAATTTTCGAAGAGAAATCTTCGACGGGGTTCGGGGTTGTGATTACAGCCGATTTAGTTTTAATCGGCTGCTGGGTGTATTGTCTTCTGGCGGTGATTGCTGCCTTTAGACACTCGCGCAGCGGCCGGCTGGCATTGTCGCGCAAGCACACCGCGATTAGTGTGCTCAAACCGCTATCCGGCCTCGATGAAGGCCTGGAAGAGAACCTGCGCGGTTATTTCGAGCAGGAGTACGAGGAATTCGAGCTGCTATTCGCAGTCCGGCGGGAGGGCGATCCGGCTGCCGCGGTGGCACGCCGCCTGATGCTCGAATATCCGGCTGTGCCCGCAAAACTGATGGTCACGGGCGAACCGCCGTATCCGCACGCCAAGGTTTTCAGCCTGAAATGCATGTTCGATCAGGCGCGCCACGACCTGATCGTGATGGGCGACAGCGACGTGCGGGTAGGACCCGATTTCTGCCGCAGCCTGGCGGCGGAGTTCGAAGAAGAACGGCTCGGGCTGGTGACCTGCCCGTATCGGGCCGTATCGGGCAAGAGCATTTGGTCACGTCTCGAAGCCATCGGGATGAATACCGATTTCCACGCTGGCCTTTTTACGGCTGTGATGATGGAAGGCACGAAATTTGCCGTCGGCCCTACCATCGTCGCGCGGCGCAGTGTTTTGGTAGCGTTGGGCGGCATCGAACGCGTTAAGAATTACCTGGCTGAGGATTACATGCTCGGCCGCCTCGCCTCCGAACTGGGTTTCGTGGTTCGGCTCTCGTCGTATGTGGTCGAACATCGCATTGGCAGCGACGCCATGGGGCAGAATTTTGCTCATCGTTTGCGTTGGGCGCGATCCACGCGGCGCTCGCGGCCCTGGGGTTACGTGGGGCAGTTCTTCACGCATCCCCTGCCGGTCGCGCTGCTGGCCACGCTGGCATATCCCGGGTGCTGGCGCTTGCTCGCGGTAACCGCGGTCTTTCGCGCCGCGGCAGCTTGGACGGTTTCCGAGCGAATTCTGGGCGCTCCCATTCCCTGGCCCTTGTTACCGCTGCAGGATTTTCTGGGTTTCTTTTTCTGGGTTGCCGGCTTTTTCGGTAAATCGATCCTGTGGCGCGGCCAGCGCTACACTTTGAACCGTGACGGCACCCTCGAATTGGCAAGCTGAACCGGGGGGTCAGTCCCTACGAACTGGGTTCCGTTTCATTGGGGTAGATGCGGTCCACCGTCTCTCTTGTTATCAATCGATGCTGGACGAAGACGGCCGGCGGAGTAGCCTTGCCCTGGAGAATATTGAAGGGCCAGCGGGATGGCGCCCTCCCCATACCGCTCCGGGAAGTAAGCGACTGAGCCGATCAGCCGGGAGCCGGGATTCCGAATTTCGGCACGCGCCTCAATGGACGCGTTCTGACCCATCACGGCGCAGTCCTCCGCCCGCCCTGCTTCTTCAAATGCGCGCAACGCCCCAAGCGCACTCGGATCGTTGATGGCGCCTATGAGCACACGCCGCGCCCTGCTCTTACGCAGGTGTTTGCGGACAACATCCAGGCTGCGCTCGTACTGTCCGTTGCCATTCAGCGCTATAATCTGCCGGTCAGCCAGCGCCGGTAGCGCGGCCCGAAGAGCGGCCACTGTACCCGTCAATCTCGATTTTGGGAGCGCGCCCGCCACCGGCAGTTCGATCATCAGCACTTCCTCCACTTCTCCGTTCCAATGCTGAGCCGCCCACTTCGCCAAATACTGACCTCCCAGGACGCCGGCGCGGTAATTGTTGGCCCCGTAATAAGTAGCGCCGGGATGGGGGATTTCCAGAGCAATAAACGGAATTTGCGCCTCGTGCAGTTTCGAGGAGATGATGGGAGCGCAATGTTCGTCGGTTTGGAAGTCTATGACCAGATCGACGCGCTCGCGAACGAACAGTTCGGCATTGCGGACCGCCGTCTTGGCGCTGTAGCGATTATTCAGCACAAACAGGTCGACGCCTTCCGCCAAGGCGGCCGCTTCAATGCTTTCGGAAACGGTTCTTGAAAAAGCAAACTCGGCGCTTTGAGCGCCATAACCAAATCTGTACTTCCGCCGCTTGAGCGGCTTCAATCGCAGACGGTACTTGCGGTCGTCGCTTTGCTCTACTAATCCCCTCCGCTCCAAAGTGAAAAGAATACGAAAGGCGGTCGCCTTGCTGAAGCCCGTGCGCTCCGTTATATCGCACAGCCGCAGAGCCTCGCCATCATTATGGAAAGCTTCAAGCACATCGCAGGCACGTGCGATTGACTCGATGAGGTAACCTGCTGTGCGTTTCAAAGGATGAAACTCTCCCGGACCGCGAACCGGGTCCGATGATCTTCTTCAAAGGTTGCAGAGCAACTATAACACTAGTCTATTGAGGGTGTTACAAGCGAGTTAAGTCGGGCTGTATGAGTTTCACTCATTGAAACCTATGTTCTATCTTCTTTCTTGTTGGGAGCGCAACAAAGGCGGGATATTATCACCCCTGGACTATGAAAACCAAGTCGAGTTTTCTTCTCTTCCTTCTTTCAGCTTTGTCGCTGCGCTTGCTGCTGGATGGACAAGCTATCACCGGCGACCTGACGATCAACGTCAGCGATCCGAGCGGAAACCTGGTATCAAACGCCCACCTAAGCTTGACGAGCGTGCAGGAAGGAACGGCCGTCGTAGGCCAGACCAACGACTCGGGCACGTTCACGTTTGGCCAATTGAGGCCGGGCTCGTACAGCCTGAAGGTGTCGGCTCCTGGCTTCCAGGAGCAGCGGGTAAGCGATCTGAACATTCAGCTCGCACAACGCACCTCCGTGAACGTCAAACTTACGCTCGGCCAACTCAGCCAGAGCGTTGAGGTGTCGGCGACCGCCGAGACCTTACTAAACACCGAGACGGCCACGGAAGGACAAGTTATTCAAGAAAAAACCATTCAGGATTTGCCTCTGAACGGGCGTAACTTCATTCAGCTCGCCCAATTATCGACCGGAGCGGCGCCAATTGGGAACGGAAATTCGCCCGCTACCACTTGGACGGGCCGATCGGATCAAACGCTTTCGATCGGCGGCCTGCGCGAAAGCGACACAAGTTATCTCGTCAACGGAATCGAAACCCGTAATGCGCGCTTCGGCAACGCGGGCATACGGCCGGATCCGGACGCGATTCAGGAATTCAACGTGCAGCGCGGCTTTTTTACTCCCGACTACGGCGGCAGCGCCTCTATCGTGAACACTGCCATCCGATCCGGAACGAACGATCTCCACATGACGGCATTCGATCTGGTCCGAAACCGCGACTTCGACGCCAACGACTACTTCACCAACGCCGCGGGACAAGGCAGACCGCCGTTCAGTCAAAATCAATTTGGCGCCACCGCCAGCGGTCCGGTCTACATTCCGAAACTGTTCAACGGCCGCAACCGGATGTTTTTTCTGTTCAACTACGAAGGATTCCGCCAGCATGAAGGATTGAATTTAACCGGCCTCTATCCTTCGGCGGCGCAGTTGGCTGGAAACCTCGCCGACAACAGCGCTGGAACGGGCTTATTTCCTGCCAGTTCATCGTTCTGTCAAGCGAATCCAAGTTCGCAGCACTGCGTCGACGTGATCAATCCTGCCACGGGCCTCGCCTTTCCGGGTAACGTGATTCCTTCGAGTCTGTTGAACCCGGTCTCCCAGAAGGCCATCCCGTTTATTCCGGTTCCCAATGTTGGAGTGAACTCCAATGCCTCGTCGTTTCCCGCTTTCAATACCTTCGCGTCGCCGAAAGAAATTAGCGAGTTCGACCAATACAATGCGCGCATCGATTACCAGATCAGCAGCAAGGATCTGGTGTATGGCAGCTATTCGAATTCCGATGAACCGCTCTTCGTTCCATCCATCCAGGTGCTGGGAGGAACGAGTAATCCGCTGAAAGATCAGCTTTGGACAGCGACGTATGTCCGTACGATCACGCCATCTATCGTCAACGAATTCAGGTTTGGACACAATGACAGCTCCACTTACAAACTGGAAGAAGGGGCGGACGGCCCCAACTACGCTTCGACGACATTTGGATTGAAGAATACATCGACCAATCCATTCGATTTCGGCGTACCTGGATTCGGCATAACCGGCTTCAGCGGCATTGGGTCCTTTTCGGAGGCGATCGGCGCGGACGAGGAAAACTATCAATACGTCGACAACCTGAGCATCATGCATGGCAAACACAATTTCAAGGTCGGTTTTCAAATTATGCATTTGAAGTATTTCGAGATCACCGACTTCGGAGGCGTGCCGACGTTTAACTTTACGGGGCAATTTACCGGGGCCTCGAACGGACTCGCCGATTATCTTCTTGGCATCCCATATACCGCCACGACCTCTGTTGGAGACTCGTCTCAGAACATGGTCAGCAACTACTACGGCGGGTATTTGGCGGACAACTGGCGCGTCACGCCAAAGCTCACATTGAATCTGGGCCTGCGGTACGAATTCAGCCCGTATCCGCGGGAAGTAAGCGGCAGGGCAGAGTTCTTTGACACGGCCAGTGCAAGCGAGGTGATCGCGGGGCACGGCGTACGTCCGGAAATCGTCGATCCGGACTACAACAATTTCGCGCCCCGTCTCGGGTTGGCCTACCAGGTGACAAACAACACGGTCGTTCGCGCAGGCGCGGGCGTTTACTACGCAACGGATAATGCAAACGAGCTGCAGTTTGAGATCGTCGGGGCGCCATTCTACTCATCACAAACCGTTACCAGCGATGTAGTCACTCCCACCTTATCGGTTAGTAACTTGTTCCCGGCAGCCGGGGTTGGTGCGGCGTTTAACCCGTTTACCCTCAACTTACACAATCGGACTCCGTACATCTCCCAGTGGACCTTCGATCTTCAACACACTTTCTGGTCCGATAACTTCATTGAACTCGGGTACAGCGGCAATACCGGACAGAAACTGCCGCAACGGTACAATCTGGATGCCGGCACAATCGACCCGACCGGCGCCATCCCGCTCGCGCAGCGCGAGCCTTACCCGCAATACAACGGATTCATTCTGATGTCGGACAATCGGGGATGGTCAAGCTATCAGGCGTTCTCGGCACGTTATGAGCATCGCTTCAAATCCGGCTTGTATTTTTTGGGAGCATACACCTGGCAAAAGGCGCTCGACGTTGGCACGACGGACGATTTCAGCATGATCAGTGCCGATTTCAAGAAATTTGACAAGGGTCATTCCGACTACGACGTTCCACAGCGGGTAGTCTTGAGCTACAACTACGAGCTTCCCTTTGGACGCGGCAAGGCGCTTCTTGCGAATATCTCGCGCCCGTTAAACGCAATCGTCGGGGGCTGGCAATTGAATGGTATAACTACGTTTTCGGCGGGGCAATTCCACACCATCACGACCTCCGTCTTCTGGCCCGACATCGCTTCTACATTCAACACCTCCGTCCCTAATGTCGTCGGTGATCCAACTCAGGGGCAAAATCCCAGGGGGCTATACTTTAACTCCGCGGCATTCGCCTATCCGATTCAGCACGTAGAAGGCGACGCCGGCCGCAATCAGTTTGAAACTCCGGGTATTTCGAACTGGGATATGAGTCTGTTCAAGAACACCCACGTAACCGAGCGCTTGGCGGCTCAGCTACGCGTTGAAGCGTTCAACATCTTCAATCACGCTCAGTTCGGAGTGCCAAACATGACTTGGGGAACGCCGACGTTCGGACAGATTTCTTCCACTCAGGTGAATGCACGCCGCTTGCAACTGGGGCTGCGGCTTACGTTCTAAGAAAGATCGATGCGAAAATAGGACGCTATCGGCCCAGATCTCGCATGCACATCGATCGGCTTGCTCAGGGACTAAAAATTGGAATTTTTAGCGTGGGCCTGAATGCCTATTGGCCGCAGTTCGCGGGCCTGCGCGAGCGCCTAATCGGATATAACCAAAACATTGCCGCGCGTTTACAACGCGACGGAGTGCAAGTCGTCAATCTAGGCTTGATTGACACGCCCGAAAAGGCTTTGGCTGCCGGACACTGCTTCCGGCAGGCGGACGTGGATCTGCTTTTTCTGCATGCGGCCACATACGCGCTTTCCTCTGCGGTTTTGCCGGTAGTACGGCGCGCGAAAACGCCCGTGATTATATTGAATCTGGCTCCCGGAGAGGCGCTCGATTACGAGGCGTTCAATGCGCTCCGCGATCGAGGCGAAATGACTGGCGAGTGGCTCGCCTGGTGCGGCGCATGCCCGGTTCCGGAAATCGCGAATGTGTTCCAGCGTTCACGCATCCCGTTCTTTCAAGTCACCGGCACTCTCGATAACGATCCGTTCGCCTGGAGCGAAATTGATCAATGGGTGGAAGCGGCGCGCGTGGCCCACATCATGGAGCACAATCGTCTGGGGTTGATGGGTCACTATTATGGGGGCATGCTGGATATTTACTCCGATCTTACCCAGCAAATCGCGAGCTTCGGAGGTCACATCCAGATCGTCGAGGTGGACGAACTGGCAAGCCTGATCGCGGGCGTAACAGCTTCCGAAGCACAGGGCCGCGTGCAGTTATTCGCCGATGTCTTCGACGTCCAGCCGGATTGCGCGGCTGCGGAACTGGAGCGTTCGGCCCGGACTTCCGTAGCCTTAGACCGGCTCGTGGAAAAACATGCACTCGGTTCGCTCGCCTATTACTATCACGGAACCGGCGGCTCGCCGAATGAAAACGCCATCAGCTCGATCATCCTTGGCGCCACCTATCTCACCGCGAAGGGCGTTCCCGCCGCGGGCGAGTACGAAGTTAAAAACGCCCAGGCCATGAAGATCATGGATGCATTCGGCGCGGGCGGCTCTTTTTCCGAGTACTACACTACCGATTTCAAAGACGACGTGATCCTATTCGGCCACGACGGTCCCGGCCATTTGGCGATCGCCGAAGGAAAAGTCAAGGTCAGGCCGCTTCGTGTCTTTCATGGCAAAGTGGGCCAAGGGCTGTCGGTAGAGATGTCGATAAAGAACGGCCCCGTGACCCTGCTTTCGGTGGTGCAAACCGTGGACGGACACCTGAAATTCCTGGTAGCCGAAGGCCAATCCGAACCGGGCCCGATCCTCGAAATCGGTAACACGAATAGCCGCTATCGCTTCCCCATTGGCGCGCGCAAGTTCATGAACGATTGGAATGCGCAGGGACCGGCGCATCACTGCGCGATCGGAATCGGCCATATTGCCTCTAAGTTAGAAAAACTCGGCGCGCTACTCGACTTGGAAACAGTTCGCGTCTGTTGACGAAAATGACTATGCCAATTAAGTTCGGACTGCTGTTATGCGCTCTTAGCGCGGCCGGTGCGTCCGCCCAAAAGATCGTAATTTCTTGGGACAAAATCGAGCGCGTCTCGCAGACGGCCCCCACGCTGCAGGTAGTAGTGAATCCCGATCTTCGGCGAGGAGCCCCGATTCACGATCGCGCCTATGCGGAGCTTGCGCACCTCGGAGCCGAGTATGTCCGCTATGTTCCGTGGTTTCCGTATCCGAAACTGGGGGTAGCGGAACTCGAGCCGCCCGCCAACGGCAAGACGTACTGGGATTTCTCGCTGATCGACCCCATGACCGAAGATTTTCTGCGTGCCACGCGCGGACACTCCGTTATTCTGAACTTCAGCACGACTCCACAGTGGATGTGGGTCACGCCGACGCCGGTCCCCTATCCGAGTGACCCGGACCAGCCGGATTGGAAATACACGCTGGGCAAGCAGCTTCGCGATCCCTCCGGCAAGGAGCTCGGCGATTACTATGCGCGGCTGGTGAGTTGGTACGTGAACGGCGGCTTCACCGACGAATTCGGTAAGCGTCACGAATCCGGTCATCACTTCAAAATCGACTATTGGGAAGTGCTCAACGAAGTCGACTTCGAACACAACATGAGTCCCGAGCAATACACGCTGATTTACGACGCGATTGTCTCCGCGATTCGCAAGATGGCGCCTACCATGAAGTTTGTCGGGCTGGCGCTTGCCCTGCCCTCCGATAATCCACACATATTCGAGTATTTTCTAAACCCGGCCCATCACAAGCCCGGCATTCCGCTCGACATGATTTCCTATCACTTCTATGCCACGCCCGGCGCGGATCAGACGCCCGATATCCAGCAGTACACGTTCTTCGAACAGGCCGACCGTTTCCTTGCGACCGTCAACTACATCGAAGAGATCCGCAAGCGCTTGTCACCGTCCACCCGCACCACTGTCGACGAAATCGGCTCTATTTCGGCCGACGATGGCGGTCAGGACAAGCCGGGTCATGTCACGGCGCCGATTCCCAATTCATACTGGAATCTATCCGGCGCCACCTATGCCTACGTCTTCGCGCAACTGGCAGCTTTGGGCATTGATGTTGCCGGTGAATCACAGCTTGTCGGCTATCCCACGCAGTTCCCCAGCGTGACCATGGTCGATTGGAAAACGGGCGAAGGGAATGCGCGCTTCCGGATTTTGGAATTGCTCAAGAACAACTTCGCGCCTGGCGACAAACTCGTCCACGCATCTGCCGGACCATACGTGCACGCGCTTGGTTTCATCTCGCCGCAAGGCGAGCATAAGATCCTGCTCATCAACAAACGCAATCGCGATGCGGAGCTTACTCTGCCGCAAGAAGGAAAGGAGGTACAATTCGTCGATCAAATCAGTGGCGGCAAACCACCCGTGCTACAACAAATCAAAAGCAACACACTTCTGCTCCGTGGCCTCGAAGTGGCGGTTGTGACGCTGCGATAAATGAAAAAACACAATTTCCTTTTCTTGCTGTTATTGACGCTTCCCGCCGTGTGCCCCGGGCAGTTGCCTCTGAAACCCACCCGCACTATTGAATTTCCTACCGACGAAGGCACATGGATGTCGGTAGACATCTCGCCGGATGGAAAGACGCTGGTATTCGACATGGTTGGCCGCCTCTACACGCTTCCCATTGGCGGCGGTACCGCGAAGGCAATCACTACCGGAATGAGCTTTGATGGCGAGCCGAAATATTCTCCGGATGGTAAACACATTGCGTTTATCAGCGATCGCTCAGGCGACAACAATCTGTGGGTCATGGACACAGACGGCGCAAATCCCAGGCCGTTGAGTTCGGAAGATCACACGATGTTTGTCTCGCCGGCATGGAGCCCCGACGGATCGTATGTTTTTGTCTCGAGAAAGAAGCCTTATTTTTACAAGTCCGCGTTTGAATTGTGGGAATACGATTTGAACGGCGGTTCGGGCGTGCAGGTCACCCAAAGCAATGCGACGGATGCCATTCCGCCGGAAAAATGGCACAACGCTCTCGGCGGCGCGGCGTCGCCCGATGGCCGCTACGTCTACTACGCGCAGAAGTCCGGCTATTTTTCGACGCACGTGAAGTTCCCGCTGTGGCAGGTTGCGCGGCGCGATCTGCGCACTGGCGAGGAAGACCCCGTTACATCGAGTGAAGGCAGCGCCTTTCGGCCGGAGCTGTCGCCTGATGGAAAGAAAATGATCTACGCCACCCGCTACGACTCCGATACCGGCCTGCGCGTGCGAGATCTGGTCACCGGCGAAGACCGCTGGCTCAAATATCCGGTTCAACATGACGATCAGGAATCGTATTTTTCGAGCCGCGATTTGCTGCCAGGCTATGCCTTTCTACCGAACGGCGAGGAGATCGTTGTCTCCTACGGCGGAAAGCTGCATCGCGTGAATATCGCGACACGAGAAGACCTCTTGATTCCATTCAGCGCCACAGTCTCCCGCGAATTAGGTCCCCGCCTCTACTTCCCTACCCGCGTGGACGAAAGCCCGGTGCACGCGCGAGTGATTCAGGGCGCCGCGCCATCGCCCGATGGAAAACGGCTCGCGTTCTCCGCCTTGACACATCTGTACACGATGAACGTAGCCGGCGGATCGCCCGCGCGAGTAACATCTGGAAACGATCGGGAATACCAACCCGCCTGGTCGCCGGATGGACAGTGGCTGGCTTACGTGACCTGGTCGAACGAACAAGGAGCTATCTGGAAAATTCGCGCCGACGGAACGGGAGGGCCACAGCAACTCACCACAGTTTCGGCTTATTACACAAATCTCGCGTGGTCGCCCGATTCAACGCGAATTGTAGCGCTGCGCGCGCCTCAACATCAAGCCATGACGCAGCCTGATCAATGGGGCCACAGCATGCAGCTTTTGGATCTGGTGTGGATTCCCGCAAACGGCGGCGCGCCCACGGTCATCGCCTCGGGCAACGGTTTTAGCGGACCCCATTTTACCCGCGATCCGGAACGCATTTTCGTGACGGCCGTGAAATCGGGCGGCCCGCTCGCGGTGCATGCCGAATTGATCTCCTTCCGTTGGGATGGCAGTGACCGGCGAACGCTTTTCAATCTCAAAGGTAAAGACATCTGGGGCGCCGAATTTTCGCCGAACATTCAGATCGTGATGAACCCCGATGGAAAGCGGGCGCTGGCGCTCTATCGGAGTCAACTCTATCTGATCGACGTGCCTCCCGGCGGAGGACCGGCGCCCGATATCAACGTAAGCTCCCCTTCTACGGACGTTACACGGCTGACGAACATCGGAGCGGATGAAATCCGCTGGGCCGATGACGGCAAAACCATTGCATGGTCGCTAGGCGCAAGTTACTTTCAACTTCCGCTCAGCGAGGTCGCCCCGCACGTATCCATGGCGGCCGCGAAATCCAATACGCCGGCTGCGGCAAGGCGCTGGCATCCCGCCGAAACGCACGCCGATATTCAGGCCGCGCGGCATACTCCGCACGGCGCCGTGGTTCTGCGCGGCGCCCGCGTGATTACCATGCACGGCGACGAAGTTCTGCTGGCGGCCGATATCGTCATCAGGGATAACCGGATTGTTTCGGTAGGAAAAGCGGGCTCAGCGGCGATTCCCGCCGACGCCAAAGTCATCGATCTGGCGGGCGACACCATCGTGCCCGGTTTTATCGATACACATGCGCACTGGTTTCAGATTCGCCGCGGCGTGCTCGACCTCGAGAACTGGGACTTTCTGGCAACGCTTGCTTACGGAATTACGACCGGACGTGATCCGCAAACCTCGACCAATGACATTTTCCCCTACGAAGACCTGGTGGATACCGGCGAAATTATCGGACCGCGAGTCTATACAACGGGCCCCGGAATTTTCTATGTGAACGATTTCCAATCCGCCGATGAAGCCGCCGACGTAGTCTCCAGATACAAAACTTTCTACCGCACGAGCATGGTCAAGTCTTACCTGGTGGGCGATCGGCGTCAGCGCGAGTTTATGGTCGAGGCCTGCCAGCGCCTCCGCATGATGCCCACGACCGAAGGCGCCGCCGATATGATGCTCGATCTCACCCACGTCATCGACGGCTTCAGCGGAAACGAGCACCAATTTCCGATTTTTCCGCTTTACAAGGACGTAACCGAGCTGGTTGCTAAATCCGGAATTTTCTATACACCGACTTTCGTGATTGAGGGGTACGGTGGACCCGGCACCGAAGACTATTATTACGAGACCACCGACGTTCACGACAATCCGAAGGTGCGCCGCTTTGTGCCGCACGACGTAATCGATTCGAAGGTCAGCCGCATGACTTGGTTTCGCAAAGACGAATACGTGAATGGTCGTGCCGAGCCGGGCATTGCGGCGATTCTGCGCTCCGGCGGAAAGGTATGCGTGGGCGGCCATGGCCAATTTCAGGGGCTCAGTTATCACTGGGAGCTTTGGTCGCTGCAGGCCGGCAAGCTCAGCAATCTGGAAGCCTTGCGAGCCGCTACCCTCAACGGCGCCGAAGCGCTCGGCCTTGGACAGGATCTGGGGAGCATCGAGCCCGGCAAGCTAGCCGACCTGGTAGTGCTCGATAAGAATCCGCTTGAAGATATTCGCAACACCACGGCAATCCGCTATGTCATGAAGAACGGAGAGTTGTTCGAAGGCGGCACGCTGAATGAAATCTGGCCTCGCCAAAGGCAACTGCCGCGTATGTGGTGGTGGAACGATCGTCCGTGACGATTTTGTGAACGCCTGTGCGATAATTCCTCTAACGTGCTGGGTCCACGCCTGACCTAAACCGCAATTTCAACGTTAGGGTTTTGAGGTTTCTCATGCAAAGAACGACGCTCGCGCTCTATCTGTCTTTAGTCATAGGTATGCCCTTA
>DASYAX010000283.1:0-30939 GCA_036501045.1 Bryobacteraceae bacterium | reverse complement strand
CAACCGCGCGTCGCGAACGGCCCGGCCTCTTTGACGAACGCTTCGCCCGCAGCGTCACCGAAATGATCCGTGAAGCAGTCGATTGTGAGCTGACGTTTGCCGAAGATACCCTCAGTCAAGGCGTCAGCGGCCTCTCCGTGGCCAACATGCGCGAATATCTGCAGTACGTGGCAGACCAGCGCCTGCAGGCTCTCGATATCGATCCGGTTTTCGGCTCCCGCAATCCGTTCGATTTCATGGAGCTCCAGGACGTCCAGGAGCTCACCAACTTCTTCGAACGACGCGTCTCTTCCTATCAGGTGAGCGTCGGCGGAGAGGTCGCGTTTTCCGACGACTTCTAAATCACGTCGCTAGACCACGTAAGGCTTGCGATAGGAACTTCGCGTGAGCATCTTGTCCGCTTCGCTGTCTCCAGCAAATCTTGGTCCAGGCGTGAGCTTCAGTTGTCTACCCAACCGGTAGCTGATATTCGCTAGATGGCAGAGTGACGCGCTCAGGTACGCATTCGCGATTTCATCGTGCAGATCTTTATAGTTTCGCGACTGGCACGCTGCCAGGAAATTTTGCATGTGCAGGCTGGTGGCGTCTACCGCGCCTTTTTCCGGGCGCTCCTCCATGACGAGTTCATTACTCTCGCCTTTGAAAGCCTGAAATCCCCCATCGCTCATCGCCGCCCAGCCCTCGGTCCCATAGAACAGGTTGCCAACCATAATGTCGAGCGGTTTGCCGCTGCTCGGAATAGTGGTGATCGGCGCGGGCCCCGGCGGAGGAGCCGCCGCTCCAGCCGCTGGCGCGCGCAAACTTCGTTTTGTGGGAACTCCTTCTCCGCCGGTAAGTAAGCCGCGGACTTCAAACACCAGTTCCCGGCCGCCGTAGTTATAGCTGGCCAACACCGTATTGGGTGTTTCCTGGTCGTCGGTGTACGCATACTTCCCGCCTTGCGCATACGCCGTCTGCGGCCAGGCCGGATCGCCCAAACCCCATCGGCTGATACCCATTTCATGCACGCCTTGATTGCCGATATCCCCGTTGCCGGTCTCCCAGAACCAGTGCCAGTTGTATTTGAAACGCAATTCATTGAACGGCCGCAGCGGCGCGGGCCCTAAAAACAGGTCCCAATTGACACCTGGAGGCACGGGACTGTCAGGTTTGTGGCCAATGGAAGCACGCCGCTTGAAGCACAGTCCTTTCGCCAGGTAAACGTTGCCGATCAGGCCCCCTTGCACGGCTTGCATGGCACGGATCTTGAGCGGCATACTGCGATGTTGGGAGCCTATCTGTAGCATGCGGCCCTTCTCCCTGGCCACTTGCAGCATTTTTTGCCCTTCGTAGATGTCCCAGCAGGCGGGCTTCTCCCCATACACGTCTTTGCCGGCTCTCATCGCCCAGATCGCCGCCAGAGCATGCCAATGATTGGGCGTTGCAATCGAAACGGCCTCAACGTCAGGGTCGGCGAAGGCCTGGCGCATGTCCTCAAACTCTTTGGCCTTCTCGCCGGTGTTCTTGAAGAGGGTAGCCTGCGCACGTTCACGGGCTGCTTGGTTAATGTCGCATAGGCCCACAACGCGCGCCTCGGGCAGTCTGGAATACGCGTTCAGATGGTTGGTTCCACGGCCGCCCAAGCCGACGATCGCAACGTTGATCCGGTCGTTGGCGCCCCAAACCCGTGCGGCCGCGGCGGCAGTGGCGGCCCCCAGAAAAATTCTTCGAGAAGTGTTATGAGCCATGGTGATTAAGCTGCGCTGGCCATTGTATCAGCGCGTCCGTGAGGGCATCGCGCCGTACCGTCAGTTCCGTACTACCAGTCCAAAAACGGCATCTCCGCATTAGGGTATTTCCTCGGTCCCACAAGTCGCCTTTGAACGTCTATATGGCAGGTGCCTTGAGCGAAAAGAGAAGCCGTGATAGGGTTCAAGCATTCAACGCCTTTCTCGGGTTTTGGATCGGCCACCGAGGACTTCTATCGCGATTGGATCGTCGCCCGGGAGGAAAAACTCACCCGAAGGGGTGAAGCTCATGTCTGTTCGTTCGATTGGGGCTCGGAAGAACTCCAAGGTGTGCCTGGTTTCGAGTCTTTGCCCGCTGGTCCGGGCTTGGAAACTTTCCGCAGGGCAAATCGCCACTGGCTTCAGAACAGCGACGAATTCTTCGCCTATCGAACACCCTCCGATTTTCAATTGCGGGGCTCCCGTCTCCGGTTCTCCTCGGCGGCAAAGAGTCTCTATCGCGAAAACGACACCGTCTATGCAGACTATTTTTCCTGTGGGCGTGCGCACAGGCGTGCCGTCCTGGTACTACCCCACTGGAATGCGGCAGCGGGTTCCTACGTCAGGTTTTGCCGGCTCCTGAACTGGCTTGGATTTTCCGCGTTGTTGGTCACGCTGCCGTATCACGGCGATCGCAAGCCTCGCGAATGTGCCGCTGCCGAATATTCCGTGTCGCCGAACATCGGCCGCACCATCGCGTCCGCCCGCCAAGGCGTCATCGATACGCTTTGTTGCGTCGATTGGCTCGCGCAGCGGGGCTACCGGAGGTTTGGTATCGTCGGCACCAGCCTTGGATTCGGTCACGCCTTTGTCGCAAGTGCTCTCGACCGGCGGCTCAGCGTGAATGTATTCAATCACTGCTGCTCAACCGTATCGGACGCCATTTGGGCGGGCATGCCGGTCTTGCGCGCGGCGTTTGAATCTCATATTTCGCAGCGGGAGCTGCGCGAATGCTGGGGCGTGATTAACCCCATCAGCTACTTCGATCAGTTCGCTCGCTTCCCGAAAAAATCCCTGCTGATCCATGGCCGCTATGACACGACCTTCCCGCCGGATTATGTAGAAGAAACGATTCGCCCCTTCCGCATGAAGGGCCTCGATCATACGGTTATTGATCTGGCGTGTGGTCACCGCACCATCGGCGACTTTCCCTACGCGCTGCTGAGCGCCTATCACATTTCCAGATTCCTCACGACAAACCTACCGCGCAACGCTTAGCTCACCAGTAGTCCTCATCGTGATCTTAGCCTTCCGATCGCGCGACACTCTAAACTTTGAACTGATGCCTAATCCGAAGATGAGCCGTCCGCTGAGTGCTGCGCTGTTTAGCGCACTTGTTGCCTTCGTTGCCGTCTCCCCTCTCTGTGCACAGGCTCCGCCTCCAGCGAATCTACCCGCAAGCGCGGGACGTCAGGTTTTCTTAACGCGCTGTGCATCCTGTCACGGCACGAATGGAAGCGGCGGCGAGTTCGGACCGTCCATTGTGGACCGTATACCGCTCCGAAGCGATGGTGAACTCATCGCGCTGCTACACAGTGGATTCCCATCGTCGGGCATGCCGGCCTTCCCGGACATCACCGCCTCTGATCGCTCGCGCCTTATCGCCTTTTTGCGCACACTTCAGCCCCGCGAAGGCGTAGCATCACGCTCCAAGGTCAAATTGGACGGGGGCCAGGAGCTGCAGGGGCTTGTACTGAATGTCTCCGCCGTTGACATGCAGCTGCTCGGTGACGATCGTCATTTGCACCTGCTGCGCAACATCGCGGACAACGAATATCGGGAAGTCACCTCGCAGACGGACTGGCCGAATTACGACGGCCGTACGCTTGGAAACAGATACAGCACTCTCGATCAGATTACCGGCGGCAATGTTTCCTCGTTACAGCTCAAATGGATGTTCACGCTTGCCGGTACTAGCGAGCTGGAAGTGACGCCGGTTGTGGCCGGTGGGGTCATGTATGTAACTTCCGCCAACGAATGCTATGCGCTGGACGCGGGAAGCGGCCGTCAGATTTGGCATTATCACCGGCCGCGCACACAGGGCATCGGCGGCGTTGGAGCCAAAGGCGTAAATCGCGGAGCGGTTGTCAATGGCGATAGAGTCTTCATGGTTACCGACAACGCACATGTAATCGCGCTCAACCGCTTCACCGGTGCTCTGCTCTGGGAAGCCGAAATGGCCGACTGGCACAAGAACTACTATGCGACGGGCGCGCCGCTAGCGGTGGGCAACATAGTCGTGGCTGGCATCGCGGGCGGTGACGAGGGTGCCCGCGGTTTCTTGGCAGCTTACGATCAGGTGTCGGGTAAGGAAATGTGGCGATTCTGGGCCGTGCCCGCACCTGGCGAACCAGGCTCGGAAACCTGGCAAGGCAGCGCGATTGACCATCCCGGCGGTTCGACCTGGATGGGCGGCGTGTACGACCCCGAATTAGACACGCTCTACTGGCCGGTCGGTAATCCAGGTCCGGACATGATCGGAGACAACCGCCTCGGCGATAATCTCTATTCCGATTCGATCCTTGCCTTGGACCCAACGACGGGCAAGCTGAAGTGGTATTTCCAGTTCACTCCTCACGATATTCACGATTTCGACGCCATGGCTCCATCGGCTTTGATCGATGCCACATGGCAAGGCAAGCCGCGCAAGCTGCTGGTCCAGGCAAATCGCAACGGGTTCTTTTATGTGCTGGACCGCACCAACGGCGAATTCTTGTTTGGACGGCGCTATACCAAGAAATTAACCTGGGCGAGTGGCTTAACTCCGCAAGGGCGTCCCGTCGTCGTTCCCGGGCATGAGGCTACTCATCAGGGTACGGTGAGTTGTCCTTGGCTAGTCGGGGCTTCTAATTGGTACTCCACCTCTTATAACCCGCTCACCGGGCTTTACTACGTGCAAACCAACGACAAATGTGGGATCTATACTCGCACGGAAATGCAATATCAGGAAGGTCACGGTTTTATGGGCGGTTCGTACGGTGACGATCCAGCCGATCCGGGTCAGCGTATTTTGCGAGCATTCAATATACAGACCGGTGAGCCGGTGTGGCAACTACCCGAAACCGGCGATGCTGGCACCTGGGGCGGCGTCCTCAGTACGGGGGGCGGAGTCGTTTTTTATGGAGCGGACGATGACGCTTTCGCGGCGGTCGATGCGAAAACGGGCGGACCGCTTTGGCGCTTTCAGACGAACCAGCCGCCGCATGCCTCTCCCATGACTTACCTGTTTGATCGAAAACAGTACGTGGCCGTGGCAACGGGACCGAATATCTGTGCATTTGCCCTGCCAAATTAAAACGGCCGCCCGCGCCGGATCGGCGCAAATGTCCTCAGCAAACTGAGAACCTTGCATTTATGGAGCGCCCGCCTCCCGCAGGCGCTCGGTCGAGGGAACGAAGTAATAAGCACCCGTGAGCGGCCGCGTGTAGTGCGTAAGCGCGTCGCGTACGCCGGTGATCAGACCCGCCATGCTCTCCAGCATCCTGGAAAGGCGCCGCTGGTCCGCGCTGAAGCCAACGAACATGGTTCCGTGATTGATGGCGGTCCCATACGGCATATTCCTGCGGAAAATTTTCCCAAACTGATCCTGATCGGTGCTCGCGACGTGTGAGTCAGGAGCTTTGTTATCCAATTCGACACCGTCCAGCTTCATCCGTCCCATCACCCGCTCTTGATCCTTGATCGAAAGCGACTCCCACTCAGCCGTGTTGTGCGCCCACTTTTGTAATAGCAGGATCGTTCCTCCCGCACCCGGCTCTCCTTCTGGAATAAGCGCCACTTCCGGGGCATCCACCAGAGTGGGATTCTCTGTCCCATCGATAAAGCCGGTGAGGTCGCGATCATGCCGGTAGGGCCAGCTCGAGGTCTCTTCTGCCACCGACGCCAGTGTCTTTAGATCGGAGATCGTTTGATGAGCCACGTCGAAGATTACGTCATATGAGCTTCCTGAAAGCCAAAGCACGGCATCGTGCTGCGTCGCCGGCATCATGAAACCGTCTATACCGATGACACTTCTATTGAATCCTTCGATGCCGGCGGGTGCATCCTCAGGCGTCGTTTTGCTCCAGAGTTCAGGCCTGAAACCCGACACCAGGTTGACCCCGCCCATGGTTGTCCTGGGCTCACGCAACGAAGAAATCGCCGTGACAAGGGCTTGTCCGTTCTGTCCATCCAGAAGATCGAATTCCAGGTACGCGTGGGAGGCGGTTCCGAGAGCAAATATTCCGCCCTGAGAAGTCTTCATCCGGGTATGATATCGGGCCGGGTTGACCTTCGCCGCGGGGCGATTCCTTGGCAATCAGCTTTATGGCATGAATCCACACAATCCCATGGTGATGTTCGTAATAGTCGTAACGCTCCGGTTGTCGACGCTGGTTGCTTCTCAGATTCCGGCCTTACGAGCTAGTTTGATTTCGCCGCTCGAAGCGTTGCACGCCGAATGATCTTCGTTACGCGAGAAGTCGTGCAATACTTGGCCCTGTTCGCCTATCTAGCGCCGAGGAATTGCCAACGCATTGTTTCCGGATCGGCGACCAGGCCTGGGTCCGCGCGGCATATTGCCCCATCCGGGCTCAAAATGATATTTTTGTGGTGAGTCTTCACCCAGCGCGTACATCCTTAAATGCTTGCGCATGTATCTGCGCGCCCCACATTACCCCGTATGTGTCCTGACCAAGGCCAGCCCTGAGCGCGATGAGTGATACTCTCGTTGCAACTCCCCGCGCAATGTGTAGCACAGCGGCAGGGCAGACTGTGGTTTTTTCTACTGTGGTCGTGCGAGTGCTCCTCCTCTATCGGCCGGGCGGAGGTCGAACGCTGGAGTTGACTACTCCATCCGTTCCCAAATTGTTGTAGATGCCTTGTCGCTGTTCGCTGCGGTGAGCAGTCGGATGCAGACGAGTACTAGAAGGAATGATAAAGAATGACACATAGAAATAGTTTCAAGATCGCGATCATAGTTGTGAGTGGATGCTTATTCTTCGCTCCGGCAAATGCCCAGCAGGAGAATACGCTGACTCCTCAGGAAAAGGCCGATGGCTGGCAGTCACTGTTCGACGGCAAGGATTTGAACGGCTGGCATTCCTATCGGGAACAAGGTCCCGGGAAGGACTGGTCCGTTCAGGATGGCGCCATCATGCTGAAAAAGAGTAACAGCGACACTGCAAAAGACTACGCCGATCTGGTAACTAATGGTGAGTTCGCAAACTTTGATCTCAAATTACAGTGGAAGGCCGAACCCTGCATCGATAGCGGCGTCATGTTTTATGTTCAGGAGTCGCCGAAGTATAAACAAACCTACGACACGGGGCTTGAAATGCAAATCGCCGATCTGTCCTGCACGGTCCCCGATAGTCGCGAGATATTGCGCCGTTCCGGCGATCTCTATGGCCTCATCTCAACGAAGGTGAACACGGTGAAGGACGCAGGCGAATGGAATCAATTTGAAATCGTTGCAGACCATGGACACGTTCAGTTAATCCAGAATGGGCAGGCGATTTCTACCCAGTTGTGGGACCAGGCCTGGCGCCAGCTCGTGGCCGGTAGCAAGTTCGCTAAATGGCCCGATTTCGGAACCTTCCGTAACGGGCATATTTCTCTGCAGGGGACCGAAAAAAAGGGCGCCTCTGAAATCAAGGTCTACTTCCGTAATATCGAAATCAAGTTACTGTAAATTGATCGAGCACTCGAGAACGAGGAAGCGGTGGACAAGCCCGCCTTGAGTCCGCTGCCCTCCGAGTGATTCGATCTCAGCGAATGGTTCCGCGCCCGAGTCAAGATCGACTAATCACATATGGCCGGGACCTGCGATGAATCTGGTCTGCCGCTTGCTTGCTCGCCGGATGACCTTAGTGAGCAAACTCCCCACGCTGGCCTTTCGACCGGACGGGCTCAGCACGCCAACGTCGCCGCCGCCTCGCATTCCTAATGACCTAAAAGCCGGCCGTTCAGTCGGTGCGTCGCACGCTGCACCACTTGGTGGCATATTGCCTTCTCTGGATCAAGGCCCGGTGGTACGTCGTCCTCATAGCCGCAGCAGAGCTTTTTGCGCACGAGGCGCGGAGGGATCGGGTGGATGGGCGGGATCGCCACGGACCTCGGCGCGGGTGCGCTCCTGCTCGGCGGCAGCGCAGCGTTTGGGCATAGAAGGTTCGCTTGGCAGCATACACGCAGTCAGACTACGATCAGCACTACCTGGAGACACGACTTGTGAGCAGGAAGCGCTGCTCACAACCAACGGATCTTTTTTTGCTATTCGTACGCCGTTTTGAGGAAGGTGACTCGGCGAGACTACGCCGAGTTGTGCTTTATTTTCTGTAAGTTGATGGAGGCGCGGGGCGGGATCGAACCGCCGAATAAAGGTTTTGCAGACCTCTGCCTTACCACTTGGCTACCGCGCCGGTTGCTAATCGCAACATACCATAGACAGCCAAATTCAACCTCGCCCGATGAAAGGCATCTTCGTCGCCATTACGGTCATGAATTGCACGTTGGCATCCAGCGGCAGGCTCGCCATGTAAAGGACCGCTTCGGCGACGTGCTGTGGATTCATGCGCGGTTCTACCATTCTTTCGCCACTAGCTTGCGGAACTCCAGCGGCCATTTTTTCGGTCATTTCCGTTGCCGCGTTGCCGATGTCGATCTGGCCGCAGGCGATGTCATATTTGCGGCAGTCGAGCGAAATGCTTTTCGTCAAACCCGTAATGGCATGCTTGGTGGCGGTATAGGGAGCGGAGTCAGGCCGCGGCGCATGCGCGGAAATCGACCCGTTGTTGATGATGCGTCCGCCGCGCGGCAGCTGTGCCTTCATCAGCTTGATCGCTTCCTGAGCGCACAAAAAAGTTCCGTTGAGATTGACATTCACTACGGCCGTCCACCGCTCGAAAGTAAGCTCCTCCATGGGGACCGCGGGCGCGCCAATTCCGGCGTTGTTGAAGAGCACGTCCAATCGCCCGAAGACCTCTTTGGTTCTCGAAAATAGCGCGCATACCGATTCCGGACGGCTGATGTCGGTGGCAACGGCCAGGAAGCGACCTCCCGAAGGGTCGGCCAGAGAACAGGTGAGCTCGAGCTCAGCTTGCCGGCGGCCCGCTAGAACCACGCAATAACCAGCGGATTGAAATGCGAGCGCGACCGCCCGGCCGATTCCACTGCCTGCTCCGGTGACCGCTGCGACTCGGTGTTGGCTATCGGTGAGCAAGGCGTGCTTATGAAATCAGTGGCGTGATGACGTTTCCGGACACATCGGTTAGCCGGAAATCGCGGCCTTCGAAGCGATACGTAAGCTTGGTATGATCGATCCCCATCTGATGAAGAATGGTAGCGTGCAAATCGTGCACATCCACCGGATTTTCGGCGATGTTGTAGCCGAGTTCGTCCGTCTTGCCAAACGTAATGCCAGGTTTGAAACCTCCACCCGCAACCCACATGGAGAAAGCACGCGGGTGATGGTCGCGCCCCAGAAACTTGGAATGGTTCCGTGCTTCGTTCATGGGGGTACGGCCGAATTCCCCGCCCCACACCACGATCGTGCTATCGAGCAAGCCACGCTGCTTGAGATCCGCGACCAAGGCAGCGGCTGCACGATCCGTCTCCTCGCACAGACTCGGTAAACGGTTCACGATGTCGTCATGGCTCGAGGTGCCGTGATTATCCCAGCCGCGATGATAGAGCTGCACAAAGCGTACGCCGCGCTCCACGAGGCGGCGCGCCAGCAGACAATTGTTCGCAAACGACTTCTTACCGGGCTCAGTGCCGTAGAGCTCATGGACAGAGGCTGGCTCCTTGGAGATGTCCGCCAGTTCGGGGACGCTCGATTGCATTCGATACGCCATCTCATACGAGGCGATGCGGGTGAGAATTTCCGGGTCGCCATTGCTCGCCAGATGCGCCTCGTTCAGGCTCTTGAGGAGGTCGAGCGATTCGCGTCGTGTTCGCGCCGACACGCCCTCAGGATTGGTCAGAAAGAGAACGGGATCGCCCTGTGAACGGAACTCGACTCCCTGATAGACCGACGGCAAAAAGCCACTCCCCCAACAGGCCTTTCCACCGTCGGGCTGATTCTCTCCCGATATCAGGACCACGAAACCGGGCAGGTCTTTGCATTCGCTCCCAAGGCCGTAGGTCATCCAGGAACCCATGCTAGGACGGCCGATGATTTGAAAGCCGCTATTCATGAAGATTTGCGCAGGAGCGTGGTTGAATTGCGTGGTATGGATGGAGCGGATAATCGCGATGTCATCCGCCACCTTTTTCAAATGCGGCAGCAGCTCGGAAATCTCGGCCCCCGATCGTCCGCAGCGTGAGAACTCAAAAGGGGAACCCAGCAGCTTGGGCGTGCCCTTGATGAATGCAAAGCGCTCGCCCTTTACCAGCTCTTCCGGAATGCTCTGCCCGTCGTATTTCTGGAGCGTTGGCTTGGGATCCAGCAGGTCGACTTGAGACGGCGCGCCGGCCATAAAAAGATAAATGATGTTTTTCGCCTTGGCCGGGAACATCGGCGGTTTGGGCGCTTGGGGATTGACGGCAGCCGGACGGTTCTCGTCCGCGAAAATCGCCTCATTCAGCAATCCGGTCAGCGCGGCCGCTCCGATTCCGAAGCTCGATTGCTTGAAAAAATGACGCCGCGTTGAGGCGCGCAATAGATCTCTTGACAGCCCTTCCGGAGGAAGTTTCATGACATTATTCCTTGGTGATCGTCTCGTCCATATTCATGAGAACGTTCGCAACCATCGTCAACGCCAGTTGTGGCGCTTCGCGAAGCTGCTGGTTATAGAATTTCAACACGCGGTCGAGCTCCTTCTGCGAAGGCCTTCGCGCCACGGTCAGGCGGAAGCCATATGCGATCTGCTCGGCTGGAGTCTTTCCACCCTCCGCCGCCATGCGCTTCGCCATCGCGCGGGCTGCCGTGAAGAAGTAAGGATCGTTGAGACCGGTCAGCGCCTGCAAAGGCGTATCGGTGCGCACCCGCCGCACCGTACAGAACTCGCGGCTCGGCGCGTCATAGGTAACCAGGCTCGGATAGGGCGCGCTCCGGCGCAAGAACGTGTAAATGGCTCGCCGGTATTGATCCGCGCCTTGACTTTGGACCCATTTATCACTGCTGTACGGAATATCCCACACGCCCTCCGGCTGATAGGGAAACACACTTGGCCCATACATCTTGCCGCTAAGCAGACCGCTCTCCGAAAGTGCCAGATCGTGTATCATTTCCGCTTCTACCTGGAACCGCGGTCCGCGCGCGTACAATTTGTTGTAGGGATCGCGGGACGTCAACTCCGGCGTAACGCGCGAGTCCTGTCGGTAGGTGGCAGACGTGACCATCATGCGCTGAATCTTCTTCATACTCCAGCCATTCCGCGTAAACTCGGTAGCCAGCCAGTCAAGCAGTTCCGGATGTGACGGCGGATCGCCTTGGGTACCGAAGTCCTCGCTGGTCTCGACGATTCCGTGTCCGAACAACGTTTCCCAAAAGTGATTCACTGTCACGCGGGCGGTAAGTGGATTGTCATCGCTCACTAGCCATTCGGCCAGGCCGAGGCGGTTCGGCATGGCATTCCTGGGCAGCGAACCCAGAGAAGAAGGAACATCCGCATAAACAAGTTCGCCTTTGCTGGCAAACGAGCCTCGCTCGCGAATATAGGCGGCCGGACGTGTAAAGCCGGGTTGCTCCGCCATGACCATGGCCGTTACGATTCCCACTTTGCGGAGGGTGATCTTCAAGGCGGCCAGTTCCTTGTGAGTCACTTCGAGCGAGGGCGCAACCTCACGATAGGCTTCCGCCAAGCTTTTCGACTGGTCCGGCGTGCGGCGGTCCGCCGGAATGGAAAGAACGAGGCGTAAGCGGGCGGGAATCTGAACGATGAACTCAGGGTCCGTGCTGGATGTAACAGACAAGCGGAAACGGCCAATATTGCGCGACGAGTGACGCATCTGATGCTTCATCGTGATCGAAAAGATGCTGCCGCCCGGCGAGGAAATTGCTTCTTCGGGGAGAAGCACCGCCTGACGGCGGATTGGAACGTCGCTGCTGGCGTCGATTGCCCAGCCTGAAAGCTGCCCTGCCTTCTTGTCGATCAGGTTCTTAATGTAATAGCCCCGTTGTGATTCGTCGGCCACCGCGGATTTCCAAACAATCGGGCGTTTCGCGGCGGGATTGTCGAGAGGAGCTACTTCCACATCGAAATCGCTCAGGAAGAAATTCCCATCTGAATCGCGTCCCGGACCGCCTTTCGGCAGACTTGCATCAGGCAATACTTCCAAACGAATGCCCGTGATAGATGGCAGGTGTGTCTCCGCGGTGAGCCGGTACGTATCGGCTTGCGGATTATTCCCGGACGCCAATATCGATTGGTCAGGCAAAAGCTTCAGCGTGGCGCCGCCGGCCGATTCATAGCGAACGGGCGTGAGCACGGACCATCGTGTTTCGGCACCGGGTACTTCCTCTTCCCAAGCTTTTTGCGAGGCCTCCAACTGCGGAGTTGAGGTATCCAGTGCCTCTTGCAAACGCGCCATCTGCGCGCGAATCGCCTTGCTCCGCTTCAGTTGCTCGGGAGTCGGCAGCTCCAACTCGGGCTCGCCCATCCAATGATCGCTACCAGCTTTTCCGACGCTTTCGTGTTCGCTATTGCTGAAAAATGCCATGAACCGGTAATAGTCCTTCTGCGTATACGGATCGAACTTATGGTTGTGGCATTGCGCGCAGCCCAGCGTGGATCCAAGCCAGACCAAAGCCGTGGTATTGACGCGATCCACCAAGCTGTACCAGTAATACTCGTCGATGTCGATGCCCCCTTCCTGATTCAGCATCGAATTGCGATGGAACCCGGTGGCGATGAGCTGATCCTTCGTCGGATGTGGCAGCATGTCTCCCGCGATCTGATCTATCGTGAAATCGCGAAAAGACATGTCCTGGTTGAGCGCCCGAATCACCCAATCGCGGTACTCCCAAGCAATGCGTAAGCTGTCCTTTTCGTAGCCGTTACTGTCGGCATAGCGAGCCAAGTCGAGCCACGGGCGCGCCCAGCGTTCGCCATAATGCGGTGAGGCAAGCAGGCGGTCGACCACCTTCTCATAGGCGTTGGGGCTCTCGTCAGCAACGAATTCGTCCACTTCCTGAGGCGATGGTGGCAGTCCGGTCAAGTCGAGATAGACTCTCCGCAGCAAGGTACTCTTTGGGGCTTCGGGCGAAGGTTTCAACCCCTCGCGTTCGAGTTTTGCCAACACAAACCGATCAATGGGGTTGCGGCACCATGCGGCGTCCGCCACTTGCGGCAGCGGGGGCCTGACGGGTTTCACGTAGGCCCAGTGCCTTAGTGGCTTGGTGGCGGCAATGGGTGCGGTGGAATCCGGTCCCGGCGCGCCTGCATCAATCCATCGGCGGATGGTCGCAACCTCTGCGCCCGAAAGAGGCGGCCCGCCGTATGGCATCTGCGGCCGTTCCTGCGCTAGCAGGCGCCGGACCAAGCGGCTGTCCTGACTGCGCCCGGCTGTCACCACCTTACCGGATTCGCTGCCCTTGAGGATCGCGGCGAGCGAATCCAGACGCAGCCCGTTTTGCTGGACGTCCGGGCCGTGACAGGAATAACAGCGCGCTGCAAAAATCGGACGCACCTGCTCAGCAAACAGAGAGGATTGTTTCCCCGCCTCGGGCTTAGCGCCGGCATTCTCAACTGGGCTCATTTGGGAAGCGTCGAATTTGCCCTGGTCGATCCAAGCCCGGATCAGCTTCACTTGTTCAGCCGGGAGCGGGTCGCCACCCATTGGCATACGCGGGGCGTCCGTCAGCCCGAGTATTCTCTTGACCAGCAAGCTATCGGCGCTCTTTCCCGCGACGATCGCCGGGCCGGATGCCCCGCCGCGAAGAATATCCGCCGGCGAATCGAGCTTGAGCTTGCCCATCGCCATATCTCCCAGGTGGCACTTGCCGCAGGCCTGCTGAAGAATCGGGGCGATATCCTTTTCGAATTGCAAACTTGCCGCATTCGCCTGCAAGGCGACACTGATGGTCGCCGCAATTATCGCTGTTCGCATCGGATGTGTTATCTCACAAGTCTATCGAATCCTGAGAGCTACTTGTTCTCGGATGCCAGGCGGGAGCGTGCCGCCACGGCCTGGGCGAGGTAATCTCTCGCGGCCTGGTCGTTGGGATAAGCGGCGACGATCTCACGCAGATTTTCGATCGCTTCGTCCAGTTTGCCGCTCTTGACCAGTGCGTGCGCCAGGTTGTAGCGCGCGTTGACAAAGCCGGGCTTCTCCCTCACCGCAATACGAAATTGATCGAGAGCCTCGGGCGAACGGCCAAGCGTTTGCAGAGCAGCTCCAAACAGGTTATGGGCGATGGGATCTTCCGGCTTTGCGCGAACCGCTACGCCCAATGCCGACGCTGCCCCTGCCGCATCCAGGCGCGCCAGCGCCAAAGCACCGAGCCCCAGATTGGCCGAAAAATCATTCGGGTACTTTTCTACTTGGTGCCGCATCCACGCCTCCGCCAATTCTCTACGCCGGTCACCCGCTCCGCATGGCAATACTTGCAGCCACAAATGGCCCATCTCATCCGATGCGCGGTTGCCGCTCCGCACGCGCTTCGGTGGCTGATTGGGATTGCGTGGATTGTCGGCGGAGTTGTCGTAATGAAAGCGCATCGAGATTACCGATCCCTTGGGCAGAAAAACCGGCTTACGATATCGATAGACAGCCTGCCAGTTCAGATCCCAGTTGGGAATGCGGACCAACCATTTTCGGCTTCCGTCGGGCAAAATTGCGTAGCCTTCGAGCAGCTTTCCGAGGTAATGAGCGTGCGGATAAACGGCAAGCACATTCACGTCGAGCGGCAGGCGGAAATCATCGGAGACCGCAAAATCACGGTCTCCAGCCGGTATATTAAGTGCGCCGTCATGCTCCAATTGCAGCAGCAGCGGGAAATGTGTAGGCGGCTTGTCCGTGAAATAAAGACCTACAGAAGGCTGCTCCAGCTCTTGTTTTCCGGATGGCTGCAGGTGAGTGTTCAACACCAGATCGTTTCCCGGATCGAGTATCCAGGAGAAGCCGTCCGGCTCTACGTAGGGTAGAGAACCCGGCTTCCAAAATAAAAAGTGGCTTTCTAGATCGAATACGCTGCGCTCGATCGTCAGCTCCATTCCGGGGAATCCCGCACCGGGTGTGGGCTCGCGAGTGCGCAGCGACCTGGTTCGATCAATCAAGAGATTGGCGTGATGAATGAGGCGCCGGCTGCCGGGACGAATCTCGATGGCGCGAACATAGCGCCGCTTCTTGATATCGGGACTGAGAATGAAATTCCAAAAGACATCCGGACCCGACGCCGGCAGTGAAAAAGGGCGCGATGCTTTCAATACCAAATCGGGTATCCCCAGTTGCCATCCATCCGCGAATCGCGGCGCGGGCGGTATCTCGTTTGTAGGACCTTGCGGCGCCTGCCGCCTTACCCACTCTTGAATCGTCCGAATTTGCGCGTCGGAAAGTCTTCGCTCGCCTGCAAAATCGCCAAAACCTGGCTCCGGCAACCAGGGCGGCATGTAACGGCTTCGCGTAACATCGGCAATCTGACGCGCATGCTTCTTTACGCCTTTGTAGCTGAGCAATGGAAACGGCCCGGCGCCTTCAGGGTGATGACAGGGAGCGCAATACTGATACACGATGGGCGCGATGTCGTGAGCAAAAGTTGGAGCTAGCGCAGGTTCCGCATGCGCGATGCTCGCCAGACAAACGCCTGTGAAAAGGAGTTTTAGCTTGCCTGCATCGCCCATGTGCCTTGCGTCTGGACGATCGTTCGCACCGAGTTAGCCAGGAAGCAGCTCTCGTGGGCTTGCTGATGCATGGCTTCCACGTCCGGATCAGTAGGCGTTTTGTCTCCCGAAAAGGTTACGTGCGGCGACAGGGTAACGCGGTTGACCGCGAGTCTCCCCGCCTCGTTATTCTCCATGACACCCATCGCCTCGTCGTCATACCGGTCCACCGTAAACCGGGACTTGGCCGCGATGGAGAGAAACCACAGCATGTGACAACTAGCCAACGCCGCTACGTAAGCCTCCTCCGGATCGACGTTGGCAGGTTCTGAATATGGGATCGGAACCACGTGAGGTGAACTGGAAGCGGGAACCGTTACTCCGCCATCGAAGTGCCAGGTGTGCGCACGGCTATAGCGATTATCTGTGAACTTGGCATTTTGCCGCTCCCAGCTCACACGCATGCTGTACCGTGACATTCCGCCTATCGCGCAGCCCGCAAACCGGCTCCTCTGATCCATTCCAGAATAGTCTTGTACTGTGGGCTGGATTCGTTCCCAGGCCAACGCTGGCCGCCATTGTGCGTAGCCAGATAATCGGCGACATCTCCTGCCGAGTCGGTGGGGCGGGTCGGCTTGATGAGCATGAGGCTATGCGCCGGATCGTTGATATTGACGACCCGCATTGCGTATTTATAGTTGTCCTCGCTGTCCTGCGGCGAGAATTCTCCCTCGGCATTAGGCGGCCGCAGCTTGAAAATAACGTGACTTGCGTGGCACATTACGCAAGCTTTTCCATCCGCGCCCGGCTTCGCGAGAATTGGTTCGACCTTGCTGACGAAGTAGCCGAAATCCAGCACAGAACCGGGCTGCACATCGGCGAGCGCTTCGCCTAATTTCTTCCCCGACATCACGTTTTTTGCGATGATCATGAGCCGGGGATTCGGGTCGCTCTCCATCTTATCGAGTGCGGCGCGGAACTCGGGCCGGTTCTCAATTCCTTTCGATTTGCGCAATAAGTCCAATGCCGCGGCGCGCACGTTGGCGTCCCGATCGCTCAGGCTGGCAATCACCTCGTTGAACACCATCGGCTCCTTGAGAAGATCGCCGGCGCTCTTTGCGCCCAGGAAGTAACCCCGATCCTGGGACACTGCTCCTCCGGAAACCCCAAGATGGCTCACCAGGAATTTGGGGTTACTCACTTCTTCAATAAGGACGCTTCGTTGGGAGCTGCCAAACTGCCCGAACATTTGCCCCGCAAATGTGGTCTCGCGTGAGTCGGCCAGCCGCTCGAGAGCGATCTGGATAGCCGCGCGCTGCACCTCCCGATCCGGGTCCTTAATAGCGGCGAGCACCTGGCTGCGAATCGCCGGCTCGTTCATCAGATTCGGAAACGAGGCGGCCGCGGTCAGCACGTGGGCGTAGTTTTTGACGCGGGGCTGGCGCGCAAGCAGAGTGCGTAGCGATGCAACCACGTCCTGCTGCTGTGTCCAGGGGGAATCGGCGGGAAGCGCGGCCAGCAGGGGCAGCACAGTATCTTCGGCCCCATCGTCGCCGCTGTTGAGAATCTCGACGATCGTCTTGGCAAGCCCTGCATCGGGCGTCGCCGGCGTATTGATATTAAGCACGCCTCGCTGCCCGTTTTGATAGACGTAGGCTACGGCCTCGCGCACCTCTTTGTCGGGGTCAAGAGCCAGTTGTAAGGCCGCTTTCGCAAATCTCGCGTCGCCCGCGCCGCTGAGCGTACTCCCGGCCTTCAGGACATTGATCTTTTCGTTACTATCGGCGCCCCGCAAGCAATCGATCAGCGCCTCTTCCAGTTCCGGACCGGAGCTTTTAAAGAAATGAATCAAGTCGCTGTCATTGCCCACGCGCGTCTGATAGAACCCATTGTGCACGTCGTAATGGAAGTCCGCCGTGCCGCGGTACGGCGGGTATTCGTAGCCCGGAAGGTGGAGATCGGGAACGCCGGAGACATACTTAACAAACACCGCCGGCAAGGCAACCGAAACTTGCCCCTTCTTCAGCTCTGGCAAAGAATAGTGCCTGATATGGAAATCCCATAGTGCTTCCAGAATGCCCGCGCGCCCTCGCGGAGTGGCCGATCGCAACACTCGCGCGAGCACCTGGGCCTGATCGTGCACGACCCCCTCGTAGCCTTCGCGGATGCGCGTCTGGTCCTGATCCGTCGCTGCAGAGCGGACCCAAGCTTCCAGATAGCCCGTGTTTTCGTCCAGCACATCGTAGATGCTCTCGTGAATGGCCCGCCGTGTGGTGGCGTCGCTCTCGGTGTTCATACGGGTCGCGAGCGCTTCGAGGATTCCGTCGCGCGCCGCGGCGTCATCGACGCTCCAGTAGTACCACTGCCACAGTCCTCGCGCAGCGTTCAGCCGCACTCCGGCGGAAGGGTCGTCGAGATCGTGAATCAACGAAGCGCGCAGTTGTGCATCGCCGGCCACATACTTGAAGTGCTGATTGAAAAGTTGAGTTGCTCCCCAGCGCACCCGCGCATCAGAGGAGCGAAGCGCCGCGGAAAGCTCGGCTCGTCCTTCAGCGGAAACCTTCGGCCGTCGTTCCAGAATCGTCCGCAATGCCCAGGCGCTGGTGCGCTGGACCATTTTGCTCGGGTCTCCCAGAGATGCGGTCAGTACCGCGACCGCTCCCGGATCGGCCATGTGGCCCAAGGCCCGCGCCGCTGCTTCTCTCGCAAGCGGCTGTTTGCTGTGCGCCAGCACCTCGCGAATTTGGGCCAGCTCGGGGGCGGGCGCCAAGTCCCAGAACCGATCCAACTGGCTCAGCAACAGCGGCAGATCGCCCGTGGCCAGCTTCGTGACCGGTGGCGGGAACGCGTCGTCCCAACCTTTTTCCTTCGCTGGCTTCTGGTCGGGGCCCGGATATAGCGTGGAAAGCGCCATCACGGCAAATTGCGTCGCGCGAAACGGTGTATTGAAACCCTGGTAGACCGGATCACCCTCCCAACTTCCTTCCGGTCGCTGCGCTTTGAGCATCGCATCGACAGCGCGAGCGAGATTGGGGTCGCTTTCGGGTCGGTGCCCGGCCAGCGCCAGCGCCAGCACGGCGTGATAAGAAATAAAATCCGAGGCCTTTGCCTTCTTGTCGAACGGATACGGCCACGTCCCGCCGGGTTGTTCATAGCTATAGAGCTGCTCGATCAGTTCATTCAGTTCAGAAGCATACTTCTCGCGGCCAATCGTAGCCAGAAAATGAATCTTCCAATTCAGGTCGATCATGTTCAGCGGCTTGTAGGGAACGGCTAACCGCTCCACCATATCGCGCTGCGCAAGCCATTGGTCGTCCTTGGTGTGCTCGTAGAGATTGTTGAAGGTATCCCAGCTTTGTGAGGCAATTTCGAAGGGGCTGACATCCGGCTCGCAGCCGTCGGTTTCATTGCCCGGCATGGTCGACCGGTCCTTGTAGTGGATCTTCAGGAAGTTCGCATACGGCACCTCGAAACTGTCGATGCGCGGGGTGTCGTGAGTAACGTTCGTCTCGTAGAGGTGCTCGATGACCGGTAAGCGGCTGGCAACCGTGCGTGCGGAATAGATCACGCGCACCCAATCGGCTCCCGGCTCCCCATATAGCGGCCTCTCGTTGTTATAGATGCGATCGGTGATGAATTCGAGGGCTGGCCGCTGCGTGGGTGCATAACCGTGGGAAACAGCGGTCAGGTAGCCGCGCGTCGTGAACTGCGCCGGATGGCAGGCGATGCACTGTTTCGTGTCACCGTGATTCATCGTGGTCCGCAAAGCGACGGCGCCACGGCGAGGTGTGTTCGACAGCCAGGAATCCCCCATGTTGATCATGAAATCCATGCCGGCGCGTACCGCGAGTTGCGGATCCCGGTAGGGCGGCACGGGATAACTAAAGGTGCGCAACTGGTAGGAAGGATGATTGGCGTGAATTCGTAGGTAATAGGTTTGGCCAGGCTCTAAAATTCGTGTTCGGAATTTGTAAAGTCCGGGGTAGTTCTGTGTGGCTTCGATTTGGTAGATGGATGCGCCCTTCTCGTACGGCTTTAGATCGGTATGACCTTCAGACTCCTTGCCGGTCGTAAACAGATCCACGTCCACCGGAACTTCCCGGTCCGTCACGTCCAGCACGAAATAAACCAATTTCGGCTCAGTGCCCCTGAACGTGAATTGGAACCACTGGAAACCGCTGAGTAGCGCGGCGTAGCGATCTTCATCCGGCGCGGGCGCGTACGGCCTTTCGTCGTCGGAGCCGTAAATCGTCTGTCCAAATTCAACCGGCTGGGCAGTTTGCCAGGTGTCATTTGGCATTGCCGCGATGACGCCGGGCGCGGTGCGCGATTCACGAATGCGTTGAAAATCCGCAGTGATTGCGGGAATCGTTTCGCCCGAAGCGGCGCTCAAAGTGGCGCTGACGGCACCACGTTTTCGCGCACGAATAGTGATATAGAAATCAAGATCCTGATTATGCAACCGCTTGGTGGCGATCGCGCCACCCGCATCGGTGATCGAAACGTCGATTGACTTGGTGTTTTGAAACTGCGCGGGATTCTTTATAGCGATCGTAACGGCGTATTTAGCTCCGGCCTCAGCCGTACCTAAGTTGATACGCCGCTCCGCTTTTGGCGAATCGGCTGCGTGCCGCGCCGACAGCAGAAGACCTGCTCCGCAAACGAGAGAAGCTGCCAGACTCATTCTAAACAAGAGGGTTCGCATGGCCAACTCGGATGTAACTCCTTCTACTGCTGAATTTTATCGCAACTGACGTGATGGCTTAAAAAAACGCCCCGATGAGCGATACACTAGACGCTACCAAGCGCTCGCCCAAGAGCGCAAAGAAGGACTGTAAAGGAAGAAACCGATGGCTTTCGAAAAGAGAGTTCAATTACCCGCTAGCGATAAGAAGCCACCCCAAGATTCGCAACCGATTGGTTCGGTCGAGGGAGATTCGCTGGTAAACGTAACTGTTATCCTGCGCCGCAGTGGCGCTGAACCGGCCGTTGCGCACGGAACAGCCCCCCAGGCCCTGCTCACCCGGGCAGAGTTCAGTAACCGTCATGGGGCCGATCCCAACGACCTGCAGCTAGTCGAAAAATTCGCACACAGCGCCCAATTGACAGTGGTCGACGCCAGCATTCCAAAACGCCGGGTCATTCTGACGGGAACCGCCGCTGACATGGCTCGCGCTTTCGGAGTCGCCTTCGTTCACTATCAGAATGACCTGACGGGGCACACGTTTCGTGGTCGTACGGGCACGCTGAGCATACCTGAGGAACTGATAGGGCCGGTAGTAGCGGTGCTGGGCCTCGACAATCGTCCGGTGGCCAAGCCACACTTTCGCAAGAAAAAGGTGACGGCGGCAACGGATTTTACTCCTCCGCAGGTCGCAGCTCTCTACAATTTCCCCACAGGTCTTACCGGCGCCGGTCAAACTATCGCCATCATCGAACTCGGAGGAGGCTACAAGACGGCGGACCTTCAGACCTATTTCAAAGCACTGGGAATCAAAGAACCGAATGTTACCGCAATTTCGGTCGATGGCGGCAAGAACACTTCCGGATCAAGTGCCGACGGAGAGGTCATGCTTGATATTGAAGTGGCCGGAGCGATTGCTTACGGGGCGAACATCGCAGTTTATTTCGCGCCCAACACCGATCAGGGCTTCATCGATGCGATCGCCGATGCCGTGCACGATGCGACGCGGAAGCCTTCGGTGGTTTCGATCAGTTGGGGCGCCAGTGAGGATTCCTGGACCAGCCAGGCGCGAACCGCGCTGAACGGCGCTCTGCAGGACGCTGCCACGTTAGGAGTAACGGTCACGGTCGCGTCCGGTGACAACGGTTCCACGGATGGCGCAACGGATGGCAAGCTGCACGTTGACTTTCCGGCCTCCAGTCCTTACGCGCTGGCATGCGGCGGCACTACCTTAGTCGGTTCCGGGCAAAAAATCACATCGGAAGTAGTTTGGAATGAGACCGCAAAGAACGAAGGGGCAACCGGCGGCGGGGTGAGCGGCGTATTCGCGGTACCGTCTTACCAAGCCTCATCGGGAGTTCCAAAACAGCCTGCCACCAGCTTCGTCGGCCGCGGTGTGCCCGATGTTGCGGGTGATGCCGATCCCAGCACCGGCTATCAAGTGCGGGTAGATGGCAAGAATCAGGTGGTTGGGGGCACCAGCGCTGTCGCTCCTTTATGGGCCGCTCTCATCGCGCTGTTGAATCAGAAGCTCGGCACGCCGGTTGGTTTTCTCAATCCGGCTCTTTACGGGCTCGGCGAAAAGGTGTTCCATGACATTACCAGTGGCAATAATGATGACGGCAGTCTGGGAAACTATAGCGCGAAGAAGGGCTGGGACCCGTGCACCGGTCTGGGAAGTCCGGATGGCACGGCCCTGTTGAGTGCTTTGTCCAGCGGCGCTTCCAGCGCGAAGGCTTCCGGTAGTAAGTGACCCCGGATCCCAACCTGCGAATCACCGTAACGATCGTCATTCGACGACCGCAACAAGCCGGAGAGGTAGCCGAGCAACTACTCTCCGGCCGTTTTCAACCCGTGTCGAGAGAAGCCACCGAAAAGGCAATGGCCGCCGATCCAGGTGATTTGCAGGCCGTGCGTGACTTCGTCCGTGAGCATGGATTAGTTATCGTGAGCGAGAACGCGCCAGCCCGTACCATACGGGTAGAAGGAACGATTCAGCAGATGGATAGCGCTTTCGGAGTGAAAATGGGTTGGAGCGCAGAGAGCGGCGGGAAGCAATATCTAAGCTACCAGGGGCAGATCTCTCTGCCATCGGCGCTACAGGGAATCATCGAAGCGGTGTTGGGCCTTGATCAACGCCCTGTCGCACGCTCGCACCCGGCAGGCAGTCAATAGATCGGCTTTTCTCCGTTTGGCCGAGTCTTCCAGCGCCGGTGAATCCACATCCACTGCTGCGGATACTCCCTTATGACGTCCTCCAGCCGGGAATGAATTCGCTGCGTGTCGGCAAGCTCGTCGCCGCTCAATTCGACTCGCGGAAAGAACCGCAGAATGTAGCGCCGCGTCTTCTCGTCCCAAAGAGCAAATCCGGGAATGACCGGTGCTCGAGAATGATACGCAAGCTTGACGAAGCCCGAACCCGCACAAGCTTGCCGGCCGAAGAAATTGACGAAAAGGCCTTCCGAAGGACTGGTGTTCTGATCGATCAAAACACCGACGGCCTCGTTATTCTTGAGGGCCTTCAAGACACTTCGTGCCGCGTCCTTTTTATAGATAAGGCGGTTGCCTGCTAGTGCCCGCGCATTTTCAACCAAGCGGTCGATGAGCGGGTTATCGAGCGGGCGCACCATCACATTCATCGGTTCGGTCATGAGCGCATGCGCGAAGGCGCTCAGCTCCCAATTTCCGAGATGCGCGGTGGCGATCAGAACGCCGCGTCCCTCCTGCTTGGCTGCCCGGTAATTTTCGAGCCCCTCGTAGGAAATCCAGTCATGGACATTCGACGCATTAATTTTTTGGAAGCGTGAAATCGCGACCAGCAGGCGGCCCACACTGCGGAATGTCCCATCCACGATATTCTTGCGCGACCGCGAGTCAAGCCCCGGGAAGGCGAACGAGAGGTTTGTGAGCGCCACGCGGCGCAGCTTCGGAAGTACTAGATCGAGCATGCCGGCGGCAGCGTAGCCGAGGCGATTCGCCGCGGCAAGCGGCAAGGCGCGCAAGCCGTAAACCAGGGCCGATGCTAAGACGTATTCGGCGCGGATCTGAAGCCAACTTTTCTTTTGGGCCAAGGATGGAGTTTATTCGATCCAGCCGCCGCCGAGCACCAGGTCGCCGTCGTAAAACACCGCCGCTTGTCCAGGTGTGATGGCGCGTTGCGGCTCATCGAAGCGAACCTCCACCCGAGAATCGTCAGCGCCAGGAATGAGCGTGGCCTGTGCGGCCGCGTGTTTGTTCCTGATTTTCACCTGCGCAGCACGAGGCTCACACAAAGGAGCGATGGATATCCAATTCACTTCGCGAGCTGTCAGGGACCGCTTCATAAGGTCTCCGCCGCGTCCCACTGTCACGCGATGCGTCGTGGGCTCCGTGGCAATCACGTACAGCGGCTCGCCCGCCGCTACTTTCAGCCCGCGGCGCTGGCCTACAGTGAAATGATGCGTTCCGGCGTGCCGTCCCAAAACGCGGCCCGTTGTATCGACGATCTCTCCCTCAGTTTCGGCCGCGTCGATTCCCTGCTCCTCAAAATAGGCATCGATGAAAGCCGCGTAGTCGCCGTTTGGGACAAAACAAATCTCCTGGCTGTCGTTTTTATCGGCCACCGGCAAACCTAATTCCTTGGCGAGTTCCCTCACCTGTGACTTGATCATGCCGCCCAGCGGGAACAAAGTGCGCTCCAACTGCGCTTGCGTCAAGCCGAAGAGAAAGTACGTCTGGTCTTTGCCGGTGTCCACGCTGGTGCGCATCTGATAACGGCCCATCTCCTCGTCAAGAGTCAGGCGCGCATAGTGTCCGGTGGCGATCTTATCGGCGCCCACGCCGTCCGCCATTTCCAGAAACTGATCGAACTTGATGAAGTTGTTACAGAGCGTGCAAGGCACGGGCGTACGGCCGGCCAGATAATCCGATACGAATGGTTTCACGACCTGCGCTTCGAAGCGCTCCTCGAAATTCACCACATAGTACGGAATTCCGAGAATGGAAGCCACGAAACGCGCGTCATACACGTCGTCGAGGGAGCAGCAGCGGCCTGTCGCGCCGCCCTCCGGCGTCAATTCCGGTAAGCGGCGCTGATTCCAAAGCTGCATCGTCAGACCCACCAGCGAGAATCCCTGGCGTTGCAACAGTCCTGCCACGACGGAGCTATCCACTCCACCCGACATGGCGACCGCAATGGGATTAGCCGGCAAGGCGTCGCTCCGGCACAGCGCGACGGCGAAGCCGGCCAGCGGCGGAGATTACCGCCCCGGCAAGAGCATCCGCTTCTTCAGCAGTATTGTAGCGTCCAAAGGAGAAACGTACGCTCGAGCGGGCTTCATCACGGCTACGGCCCATCGCCAGCAGCACGTGCGAGGGTTCGATGGAGCCGCTACTGCAAGCCGATCCCGTCGATGCCGCCATATTCTGCCGGTCGAGCGCGATGACCAGCGTCTCGGCCGGGACGCCCGGCAAAAATAGATTGCTGGTGTTCGGCAGCCGGTTGTGCCTGGCGCCGTTGACCTGAATGTCGTCCAAAGACGACAGCAGCTTAGCTTCAAAGCCATCGCGCAGGATTGCTTGATGGTTCGATGCGGCCGGATCGCAAATATCGACCGCGCGCGCGAACCCCAGCGCCGCCGGTACGTTTTCCGTTCCCGGCCGACGCCCGCGCTCCTGGCGCCCGCCAAACAGCACCGGGCAAAGTGAAATGCCTTTTCGCACAAACAGCCCGCCAATGCCCTTGGGGCCAAAGATTTTGTGCGCGCTGATCGAGTAAAGATCCACGCCTAGCTGCGCCAGATCCACTCCGATCTTGCCGAACGCTTGTACTCCATCGGAATGCATGAAGATGCGCTGTCCGGCGCGGCGGCGCTCCTGAACCAGCTTAGCTGCCTCGTCGACGGGCTGAATCGCACCCGTTTCGTTGTTGGCATGCATCAGGGAAATCAACACTGTGTCGGGCCGCAGCGCGCAGGCAATCGCTTCAACATCGACCACCCCACTCGCGTCCACTTGCAAATACGTCACGTGCACACCTTCGCGCTCCAGTTGGCGAAAAACTTCCAACACCGAAGGATGCTCAATGGCACTGGTAATCGCGTGCTTTTGCCCGTCCGGCAAGCTCCGCATCAAGCCCAAAATCGCAAGGTTATTCGCTTCGCTGCCACCGCTCGTGAAAAGCAGCTCGGGTGGCGATATATCCAGATAACCCGTAATCTTCCGCCGCGACTCTTCGAGATGCTTTCTGGCTAATTGTCCCCGTGAATGAACGCTCGATGCGTTGCCATAAACTTCGCGAAGCGCGCAAGCCATCGTCTCCGCCACTTCAGGCGCGAGCGGCGTGGTCGCATTGTGATCGAAATACAGCAGTTTCACTACAATCTTAACAGTGCCGATCGTTACCCTGACAACCGACTTTGGCTTGGCGGACCACTACGTTGGCACGCTGAAGGGCGTTCTACTCAGCCGCTGTCCCGAAGCCCAAATCATCGACATCACCCACGCCATTCCGCCCTTTGCGCTCTACGCCGGAGCCTACGCGATCGATCAATCGGCGCCATATTTCCCCCCCGGCACAATTCATGTCCTGGTCATCGACCCGGGTGTCGGCACGTCGCGTAGGCCGCTGCTGGTCGAGGCCCTTGGGCAGCGATTCATCGCCCCGGATAACGGAGTGCTCAGTCTCATCGTGGCTCGCGACCGTGGCGCGACTGCGCGCGAGGCGACGAATCCCGAGCTTTGGCTTCCCGAGCCATCCAATACGTTTCACGGTCGCGACGTCTTCGCGCCGGTCGCCGCGGCCCTAGCCAGCGGCGCTGCCCTTCCGGAAGACGTCGGTCCAGAGATTGAGAGGATCGAACTGCTGCCCGGCCTCGAGCCGATGGAATTGCCGTCGGGCGTTTGGCATGGGAAAGTGCTTAGCGTCGATCACTTTGGAAACGTAATCACAAATTTCAAAAAAACTCGCGCGAGCCTTTCTCTCACCGTCGGAGATCGCGAAATCACTGAATTCCGTCAGACCTTTGGCGAAGCGGAGGCAGGCTCGCTATTCATCTATACAGGCAGTTCCGGCTATCTGGAAGTTGGAATGAACCGGCAAAGCGCGGCCTCGCTACTGGGGGCGGCGCCCGGCGATCCCATCCGCTTGCGTCTGCGCGATACAATTAGCTAATCCCTCCAATCCCGCAAAGTTCTTCATGATCTCCGCCGAACCGATTACACAGTCACGCGCCACCGAGTTCCGCAGCAAGCTCCAATCGAAGATTGTGGTGGCTGACGGGGCGATGGGGACCATGCTCTATGCCAAGGGCATCTTTATAAACCGTTGTTTTGACGAACTGAATCTTTCCGCCTCTCAGATCGTGAAAGAGATACACCAGGAATACGTCAAAGTAGGCGCGGAGGTAATTGAAACCAATACTTTCGGAAGCAATCGCATCCGGTTGACTGCCTTCGGTTTTGTGGAAAAATTGAAGGCCATCAATCAGGCCGGTGTGCGGCTGGCGCGCGAAGCGGCCGGTGACCGGGCTTTTGTGGCCGGAGCCATCGGCCCCCTGGGAGCGCCCATTGAGCCGCTCGGGCCCCTCTCGTTTGCCGAAGCACGCGCGATCTTTAAGGAACAGGCCGACGCCCTGGTCGAAGCCGGCGTCGATCTGATCGTCATTGAGACCTTTTACGACCTGAACGAACTCCGGGAGGCCATTTTCGCCGCGCGCGAGGCGGCCGGACCGGAAATGGTCATCGTGGCGCAGTTGACGGTGAACGACGACGGCTCGCTGCGGGATGGAACGAGTCCGGAGACTTTTACCCATAGCCTGAACGAATGGCCGGTAGACATCATTGGGGTGAACTGCTCGGCCGGACCAAAGGTAGCTCTCGAAACCATCGAGAAGATGATTCCATTCAGCGAAAAACCGCTGAGCGCCATGCCGAACGCTGGTCTCCCGGCGACCGTGGAAGGCCGCAATATCTATCTCTGTTCGCCAGAGTACATGACCCAGTACGCTCGCCGCTTTTTGCAGGCGGGAGTGCGATTGATCGGCGGCTGCTGCGGAACCACACCGGAGCACATCAAGCAGATTTGTAACGAGGTTCGCTCTCTGCAGCCGGTCCAGCGTAGAACGGCAACGGTTGAAGTCCTTGAAGAAGGCAAGCCGCCGGTTAAGCGGTTGGCCAAGCTTCCCATGCAGGAAAAATCTGCCTTGGGCGCGAAGCTCGCCTCGGGCAAGTTTGTCGCCTTCGTCGAGATTCTTCCACCGCGTGGCGTCGATGCCGCCAAAGAAATAACCGGCGCACGGCTCTGTAAAGAAAACGGAATCGACTGCATCAACGTGCCGGACGGTCCCCGCGCAAGCGCCCGTCTTAGCGCGCAAGTGACATGCCAGCTCATTCAACAGCAGGCAGGCATTGAAGCCGTCCTCCACTTTTGCTGCCGCGATCGCAACATTCTGAGCATGCAATCGGAGTTGCTCGGCGCGCACACAGTGGGCGTTCGGAACCTGATCTGCATTACAGGCGATCCGCCGCGCATGGGCACGTATCCGGATGCCACGGCAGTATTTGACGTGGATGCGATCGGCCTGACCAATATCGTTAACAATCTGAACCAGGGATTGGACATCGGCGGCAATCCGACCGGCTCGCAAACGTCGCTGCTGATCGGCGTCGGCGCGAATCCGGGTGCCTTCAACATGGACGAGGAACTGCGCCGCTTTGCCTGGAAAGTCGAGGCAGGCGCGGAGTACGTGGTCACGCAGCCGGTGTTCGATTTAGACTTGCTCGAAGCTTTTTTGAAGAAGACCGAGCGGCACAAGCTTCCTTTCATCGCTGGCATCTGGCCGCTGACGAGTTACCGTAATGCGGAGTTCATGGTTAATGAACTGCGAGTTCCGGTGCCGGCCGAATACATGGAGCGGATGCGTCGGGCCGATAGCGCCGAGAAAGCGCGGGCGGAGGGCGTTAACATTGCCAGGGAGATGGCGGGCAAAGTGCGTTCTATGGTGCATGGCGTGCAATTGAGCGCTCCGTTTGGCCGCTACGAGTTGGCCGTGCAGGTTGCCGAGGCGCTCGGCGAACGCTAAACTTACGGACTTAGTGGCAACCGATCTCATCGAAATCGATACCGAAAACCCACAGCCGGCGGCGATCGCCCGCGCGGTGGCGGAGGTATCCCGCGGACGCGTGGTCGGCGTCCCTACGGACGCGCTTTATGTGCTGGTCGCCGATCCCCTGAATCTGCAGGCTGTCGGTCGGGTATTTGCCTCCAAAGGGCGTGAGTGCGAGAAGGCGCTGCCGCTGGCCGTTGCGGACCTGCTCATGGCGGAGGATTTGGCAAAAGAACTAAACAGCCGCTTTTACATCCTGGCGCGGCATTTCTGGCCCGGACCTCTCACCATGATCGTGCCGGCTTCGGCAAAAGTTCCACTGAAGGTTACCGGCAATACCGGGCGCCTGGCCATGCGCCACTCTAAATCCAAAATCTTGAAAGCGATGGTCGAGCAGACCGGACACGCGCTGATCGCCACCAGCGCCAATAAATCGGGTGAGCCGACGATCAGCAGCGGCTTGGAGCTCTTCGCGACCATGGATGGACACATCGATCTGGTGCTCGAAGGAGGGTTGTGCAGCGGCCCTGGATCCACCACCGTCGATATCACCGAGCCTTATTGGCGCGTGATCAAAGAGGGCGCCATTAGCGAAAAAGAGATAGCCGAACGGTTGCAGGCAAGTTAGCCGCGGCGACCCCCAATCAGCCGTTTTCTGTTATTCTTGGGTGAAACGTTCCTCGCGAGAGCGTCCCGCTTGGTCTCCTAAAAATTGATCCGATAGTCAATGTCATGGAGTCCCGCTCGAATGAAGTGCCGGTGTGCAAGCTCCGGTGTCGCAAGATGCCATGGAGAAGCCTGAAGGCGCTCGGAGGATTCCCCCCTTTGCTCTTCTAGGGGTCAATGACGGCGGCTGAGTTGGAAGCTCTCGCCAGGAACGTTTCTCCTTTTTTCCAGTGCTCCATGAACATACTTTTTATCGGTGACATCTTTGCCTCAGGCGGGCGTGCCATCGTCGCCGAAAATTTGCATGGACTCGTGAGCGAACACAAGATCGACCTCGCCATTGCCAATGCGGAGAACAGCGCGGGCGGATTCGGCATCACTCCGTTAATCGCCGAAGAACTGCTGGGGCTGGGGTTGGACGTTCTTACCGGTGGCAATCATAGTTTCGACAAGCGTGAAATACACGATTATCTGAACGGCCACCCGCGCCTGCTACGGCCGGCCAACTATCCGAATGGCTTGCCCGGTAGCGGCCTCTATATCGGGAGAGCGCAAAACGGCGTACCATATGCCGTCCTCAATCTGCAAGGGCGCGCACAAATGAGCAACATCGACTGCCCATTCCGGAAAGCCGATCAACTTCTCGGCGAGCTGGATCCTCAGATCAAGATACGCTTCGTCGATTTTCACGCGGAGCTGACCAGCGAGAAGGTCTCCATGGGTTGGCATCTGGATGGCCGCGCCACCGCCATGATCGGAACGCACACTCACATCCCGACAGCCGACACGCGCGTGCTGCCCGGCGGCTTGGCCTACCAAACCGACGCGGGCATGACAGGACCGTACGATTCAGTGATCGGCGTTGAGAAAGACATCATCTTACGGCGATTCCTAACGGGAGTGGCCGGCCGCATGGAGGCTGCGCGGCACGGTGTCGAGCTCCATGGAGTCGTCATTGAGGCGGACGAAACTACCGGCAAGGCGCTCGCCATCCGGCGGGTTCGCTGCCTGAAATAATCAGGCGCTCTCGACCGCTACCACTTCCAATTCTTGATTCGCTGCATTCGCCAGAGAAACCCCCTCCCAGCGCGCCACCACCGCCGTCGCGACGCAGTTGCCGAGCAAATTGACAGAAGTCCGGCACATATCCATCAGCGCGTCCACACCTAAAATCAAGGCGATGCCTTCGAGCGGCAGGTGAAATGTGCCGAGTGTACCCGCCAGGATCACCAGCGACGCGCGCGGAACCGCAGCTACTCCTTTACTCGTCAGCATCAGCGTCAACAACATGGTAATCTGCGTTCCCAGCGGCATGTGAACGCCCGCCCCTGCGCCACGAACACCGATGCCAGTGAAAGATAGAGCGTTGAGCCGTCGAGATTGAAGCTGTAGCCAGTGGGCAGCACGAACCCGACGATGTGTTTCGGTATGCCGAGGCGCTCCATATTTTCAAGCGCGAGAGGAAGCGCCGCTTCGCTGGCGGCGGTCGAGAAGGCGATGAGAAAGGGCTGTCGCGCCGCCCGGAAGAACGGCCTGATAGGGACACGGGCAATGGTCAGTGCGGAACCAAGCACCAGCACCACGAACAGAACCTCCGCCAGATATAGCGTGCCGACTAGTTTTCCGAGATTGAACAAGACGCCGGGCCCTTTCGAGCCGATGGTCACGGCAATGGCGGCTCCCACCCCAAATGGCGCCAGAAACATCACGTATTTGGTATAGCGGAACATGACCTCGGCGACCGAGCCGGCGAATTCCACTACCGGCTGCGCTTTGGCGCCAATCGCCGAACAGGCGGCTCCGAAGAGGAAGAAGAACACGACCATCTGCAGCACGTCATTTTGGGCAAGCGATTCGAAGATGTTGCTCGGCGCCGCGTGCTCCAGAACCGCGCCGAAGGAAACCGGTTTCGACAGAGCTGGCACCCCCGCGCCGCCTTCACCGGTCAACGTCAAGCCCGCGCCCGGCTGGAACAGATTGACCATCGAGAGTCCGAT
>DASYAX010000282.1:0-15048 GCA_036501045.1 Bryobacteraceae bacterium | reverse complement strand
TCTAGCGCCGCGCTCCAGGCGCGGCGGCCGAATGCCGATGGATCAGCTTGGTGGCGACGCGAAATTCCCGTCCATTCAGCGCCGGGTCCGCGAGCATCGTCCACAACGCCTGGAAGGCAATCTTGCCGATCTCGGAGCGCGGCACCGCGACCGTGGTGAGGGCCGGTTGGGTGTACTCGGCGAAAGAAATGTCGTCGAAGCCGATCACCGAAAGGTCCTGCGGCACGCGCAAGCCGCCATCGTAAGCGCGGTGCAAAACGCCGATGGCTGTCAGATCGTTTCCCGCCACAATCGCGGTGGGCGCATGGTCATCGAGCAGTTTCGACGAGGCGGAATAGCCGCCCTTCACGCTGAAATCGGAATCTACCGTGCGGCCGGCATCGAGTCCCAGCCGCGCGGCCGTTTCGAGGAACGCGTTTTTGCGGCAGCGCGCCGAGTGCATGTTCGAAGGCCCACCCACATAGCCGATCCGCCGATGACCGAGTCCCGCTAGACACTCGAGCGCCTGGCCGATTCCCTGTTCATAATCGATGACAATGTTGCTGACCGCGTGGCCCACCTTGCCCAGATCGAGATATACCGTCGCAATGCGCCGGTCGGCCAGAATGTTCACCACCGAAGGTTCGATTTGCGATGTCAGAATGGCCACGCCCGGAACCTGAAGACCTAGTAGCCGCCGCACCGAATGGAGGGTCCGTTGGGCGTCGTAATTCGTGTTCAATACCAGCGCGTCCATCTCATGCGCCAGCGCTTGATCCTGAAACGCGGCCGTAATTTCTGGAAAGAACGGATTGCGGACGTCGGAAACGATCAGGCCGAGAAGGCTGCTGGTGCCCCGCGCCAGATTGCGCGCCGCCTGATTTTGTGAGTAGCCGAGCTCGCGGATGGCGGCAAGCACCCGCTCACGGGTCAACGGCCGGGTGGGGCGCGTTCCATTCAGAACGTGCGAAACCGTCGCCGTCGATACTGCGGCTTTGGCGGCTACATCTTTGATACTCGTGCCCAAGTCGTTACCTAGAGTATTGGCATCAGTGTAGAACGTTTGCTCGCGCGCCGCTCCCCTACTTCATGCGCGGCGGCGGCGCCATCGAGGAAGGCGCCGGTTTGCCCGTGATGGTATTCGGCTCCATCAGCTCCACGCGCGAGCCATCCGGATCATAGATATTGACCTGCCGCTTCTGATTCACGCCGATCTGCACTTTCAACTCCCGGCCGTAGTTCTTAAACGCCGGCCGCGCTTTCAAAATTTCGATCGCCTTCAACGCGTCCGGCACGGTCAGGCTCAGATGATTCCTCGAACCGCGTTTCTCCGGCGGCGGCAATGTGTCATAGAGCATGAACTCCACGTAATCCTGGCCGTCGGGTACCCGCATGTTGATCCAACTCAGCAGCGGGCCGCGGGTACCGCGCCAGAACTCGTTGAAACCCAGAATGCCATGGTAGAAATCCATGGCGGGCTCGATCGCGCGAACCGAAACGCCTACGTGCGCGATGTGATTCGAAATGCGCGTCGCCGGCAGAAACATCCCCTTGTCTCGCGCCGTCCAGCTATCCGGCTGATATTCGACCATCTCAATAATATTTCCGTCCGGATCGGTAATGTTGTAATTCTTGTTCCCGGTGCGCCCTTTGCTAGCCTCCGCCGGAACCTTCACACCCTTGGCCGCGAGATAGTCACGCATCGCCTCGGCGTTATCGGTATAGAGCGAGATGTGATTCAGCATTTGCCCTGCGCGTGGCTTCTCGGCGAACAGCTCCACGTACTGGTAATCGTTAATCTTGATAAACGCGATGCGGACTGTGTTATCGGTTTCGCGGTTGAGGTTGAAGCATTCCTGGTATCCCAGAAAATCCGTCCAGAACGCGCGCGTCTTGTCCAGGTCGGAGACATAAAACGCGATGTGCGCCACCCCCAGGATCTTCGGCCGCTGTGGCGCGCCGCTCAATACTGGAAGAAGCAGCGCCAGAAGCGCCACTTTTCTCATCGTGTCCGCCTGTTACATTTCATTCCGGTCAACCGCAACTTTTGAATTGTAATCCATGAATAAGGGCTGTACTATCGCAATGTCCTCTTCGACGATCAGCCGACCAGGATCAGAAAAGGAACAGCCATGGCCAATGTACAACCAAATGAATACGTCCTGAAGGGTGGCAACATTGCCGTGAGTTATGTAACAAACGGCTTTCAAAACCAGCCGACACTGGCGTATAACGACGGCCAGCAAACCAAGAGCTTTCGGGGTACCGAGATCCGCCTTCTTAAGACTGAAATCGGATCCCTCGTTAGTGTCACAACCTTCCTCGCGATTGATACCGGCTCAACCTCCTTCAGCGCGTTGCTCCCCGTGATCGAGCTGGCGGATAGAACCCAGACCCAGAACTTCAAGACCGCGGGCATTCTGACAAATCGCAAAGGGCCGGAATCGTTCCCAGGCACGGGCGTCCGCGAGAGCTACGAGCTCATTCACATGCATGGAACGGCCCGCGTCGTGGTGGTCCCGCTGGCGGCAGGCAGCCCCGCCGGTACGAAACGGTAACGTTTAGCGCTTACTCCGCCGCGAGTTGGGCATACACCGGATAGTGATCGGAGCCTTTCAGATTCCGCCTCACTTTGCCGGCGCTTAGTTTCAGTGGCCCGCGCGCGAAGATCCAATCGAGCGCCATTGCGATAGTGTGCGTGCGCTCAATGCGCTCGCCGGTGGCGCTATGAAAGCCGTTCTGTTCGAGCTTGCGCAGAAAGATAGACGGCAAATACTTCGTGTTCAAATCGCCGCCGATGAGCACGGCTGTGTTCGGGGGATACCGCTTTAAATCCTCCAATATTTCATCCAACTGGGCGGCTTGTATGAGGCCCATGCTGCGGCTTTCCAGATGAGCGTTATACACGACTAGCGGCCGGCTGGCGAATTCCAATTCCGTTACCAACGCGACGCGGCCGCCGAGCCGCCGCTGCATTAAGGGCAACGTGGAAGGCAGCCAACCGCGCGGCTTCCAAAAGCCGGACTGCCTCTGGAATCGCAAGATTCTCGATTTACGCAGCGGCAAGCTCGTTAATGTCGCCTGTCCGATAAATGCCGGGTGGCCTCGCTCCTGGCTCAGTTCTTCGAATTCGATGGCGTACGAAAAGTTGAGATGAAGGCGCTTGGCGAGTTCGCCCGCTACGTCTCGTTCGTCTGACCGCGCGTCGTTCCAATCGACTTCCTGCAGCAGGTAAAGCCCCGCCGGGTTTTGCCGCAGCTCCGCCGCAATCGTATCGAGATGGCTGCCGTGATCGATATTCCAGCTCGCCACGCGAATCGATTGGACGTTGCCATTTCCGGCCAAGGTCTTAACTTCTCGTGCCGCGTCAACATCCACCGCCGGCCCCTGCGCAACGCTACTGAACAGCAGCGCGCCAAGCACTGCTGTTCTCATGCGGGCGAAGCGGATTTTACCCGCTTCCGTTCCTGGTAGCGTACCGCCAGCATGGCGATCAGCGCGAAGTACCAGCCGCAGACGCCGAACCGCGCGAAAGGATAATCGACCAGCGCCTGCAGGCAGATGGCGATCAGGCCAATTCCCCAACCCGAGCGGTAAGCCGGATAAACGCTCCACACGAAGATGACCAGCATCAGGCCGGAGAAGAATACGCCGCCTTCGGCCGTCCATTGCAGCCAGTCGTTATGCGCGCGGTTTACGAAGGTGCCGTCATCATAACGAGCAAACAAGCGATAGACAGGCACATAGGTTTCCAGACCCCAACCGGTAAGCGGACGCGCGCGAATCATGTCAAGCGAGGACTCATTGATGTGACGGCGAACGGCCAGTTGATCGCTTTGCTGAAACTTGCCGATCACCGTCTGAAATCCCGCCGCATAGATAAACACGGCGCTAAGTACCACTGCCACCACCGCTCCGAACACAAAGGTTTTACTGCGGTAGCGTAGATAGGCGAGAATCACCACCACGAACAGTTCCGCCAGCACCAAGGCCGTGCCGGCACGCGAGCCGGAAGCCACCACCGCAGCGATTTGTAAGCCGCCCAGCAGCAGGTAAGGAACTGCCGCCCTGCGCTGCGCCAATCCTTGCCACAGTGTAATCGGCAGCACCAGCTCGACAAACTGCGCGAAATTATTCCAGTAGGCGAAAGGGCCGAAAACCGAATGATAGCGGCTTTGAATCAACCAGAAATACTTACTCGTGTGCGAGGCCTGTTCGAGTAAGTCGAGGATGCAAACCGCGCTGCCGAAAAGAACCAGTCCCAGGCGGAATTGCGCCGCCGCGCGAGGCTGCTGGAACACCTGCGTCGCAAGCAGCGCAATCATGGCGGCCGTGAACCAGAACAGCACGCCCGTCCAGCCCTGGTAAACGATCTTCTGCGGCGACCACAGCGTCTGGGCCATTCCCAAACATGTCATCAGTAGCAAACAGATCACCGGCAGGCCAAGCGTGAGACGCTGGCCGATCGGAAAGCTGAGGTAACCGGCGGCCAGCACGAACAATAGTAACGATACAACGCGTGCGGCGATCCCTCCGCCGTCGAGCGTGGTTAACGTGAATGCAGAAAGAAGAGCGAATAGGCCGTACAGTCCCAGCGCGTCATGAATCCGGCCCGTTAGGATCGGTCCGACGCCTAATTCGATATCCGCTACGGCCATCGACCTGCCATTAGTGTAGAGTAACTTACTTCCCGGTGTAACTTACCCGCCAAATTGACTTAGAGCCATCGTCGGTAACAAGCAATGAGCCGTCGGGCGCGGTAGCCACGCCGACGGGCCTTCCCCAAACTTGTCCTTCGGGAGTGACAAAGCCGGTCAGAAAGTCTTCATATTCGCCTTCCGCTTTGCCGTGGTCAAGGGGCACCCGAATCACTTCATAACCGGCGCGGTTTGCCTTGTTCCACGAGCCATGCTCACCTGCGAAAATGTCGCCTTTGTACTCCTTCGGGAATTGCTTTCCTTCATAGAACATTAATTCGAGCGACGCGTTATGCGGCTGCAGCAGAACATCGGGCACGGTAACTTTATCGGCGAGTTCGGGATGCTTCCCGGGCAGGCGCGGGTCGTGATGATCGCCCATGTAATACCACGGCCAGCCGTAAAAGCCGTTTTCTTTCACCGAACTGATGTAATCGGGAACCAGATTATCGCCCAGCATGTCGCGCTCATTCACCGAGCACCAGAGTTGCCCGGTCTCCGGATCGATCGCGATGCCGGCCGGGTTCCGTATCCCGGCTGCGTAAATTTTCACGAACTTGCCTTCCGGTGTGAATTCGAGAATATTGGCGCGATGAAATTCGGCCGGGTGATCGTCCGGGTCGTTGACGTTCGAAGCCGAGCCGACCGAAACGAAAAGCTTGCTGCCATCGGGCGAGAACGCCAGATCGCGCGTGGAATGGCCGCCGGGAGACGGAAGCTTGGCCACGATCGTCTCCGAAGGGCCGCTCGCCTTTAGATCGCCATTCTTGTAAGGAAAACGGACCACGGAATTCGTATTACCGATGTAGATCCACTTCGGGCTGCGGCCGACGGGATAAAACGCGATCCCAAAGGGTTGCTCGAGGCCCGTGGCAAAGGTCGATTTCTCCTTGGGCTTCCCATCTTTCGTTACGCCGCGAAAAACGTCGATCTGATTGCCGTGCGTCTCCGCAACGAACAGATCGCCGTTCGGTGCGGCGCGAATCTCCCGCGGCTCAATCAAACCTTCCGCATATAGTTCGACTTTGAATCCCGTTGGTGCTTGCGGCCACGCGCCTTCCGGCCTCGGCACGACTTTCGGCGGATTCCCCACACCTTTGGTCGCATACGGCTGCGGCAGGTCCGCCACCGTAATCTTCCAGAACGTGCCCGGCTTTTCATCCCGGAAACTATGAAACGCCGCTTCGCCAGTATTTACATTCCTGGCATCGGCGCCATCTGGGCTGCCCGCTGCGGCGCCAATCAATAGGGCGGTGGGAATGGCCAATAGCCCGGTTAGCGCGCCCAAACGATTCCAATTCACGATAAGCACCTCAACTTAATTTCAACAAATCCGGCGCAACGGATCGCGCCGATCGATCGTTCCATTTGCGAAGATCATCCAGATTCAGGCGGCCTGTATAGATCGACATCCCGATCGCGCAATGAATGTCATGCTTGGCGAGCGCCTCTACATCCGCCAAAGTCGTGATGCCGCCCGCTGCAATCAATTCATGGCTCGTCGCCTGCCGCAAACTGGCGAACCACGGCAGATCGGTGCCCTGCATCATGCCCTCTTTGTCCACATACGTGCAAAGAAATCCTGAGCAGTACGGCTCCAGTTTGGCGATCATCTCCGACGCCGTCCATTGAGTCGCTTCCTGCCAACCCTTCACGACGATGTTCCCGTGTTTGCTGTCGAGTGCCAGCGTGATTTGCTGCGGCCCTACGGCCTTCCCGAGTTCCTCGAGAAAAACCGTATTCACGCCGCTCGCTGAAAAGGCCGCGGTCCCCACAATCACGCGATACGCTCCTTGCTGGAGCAATTCGATCGCTCGTTCCACCGTGCGCACCCCGCCGCCCGCGCGAATCTGCGCGCGCCGCGCCAGATATTCGACCAGCGAGCCGTTCGATCCGCGGCCCATGGCGGCATCGAGGTCAATCACCTGGATCTGTGGAAAGCCCTCGAAAAGACGCAGCATCTCGTCAAGTGGCTTCCCCTCCAAAGCTTTTTCGCGCCCCTGAATCAACTGCACGACTTTGCCATCCATCAAGTCAATGCAGGGAATGATCATGCGGCCGGCCTCACCGGGATGTGGGCTTTTTCGAGCGCCGATTTAAGATCGCCCACCGTGTACTTTCCATAGTGAAAAACGGAGGCCGCGAGTGCCGCATCGGCCCGGCCTTCCGTCAGAACCGCGACAAAGTCTTCTACCGTCCCGGCGCCCCCCGAGGCGATCACCGGTATCGTGGTCGCTTCCACCGCCGCTCGCGTCAGTGCGCAATCGAAGCCGGTCTGCACGCCGTCGGTATCCATGGACGTGAGCAAAATTTCGCCCGCGCCGAGAGCCTCTCCGCGCCGCGCCCACTCCACTGCGTCCAGGCCTTCATCCTGACGTCCGCCCTTGGTATAAACGTTCCATCCCGCAGGTGAGCGGCGGGCGTCGATGGCCAACACCACCGCTTGCGCGCCAAATTCCTGGCTGAGCTCGCTGATCAATTCCGGCCGGCGCACCGCGGCCGTGTTGACGCTCACTTTATCCGCGCCCGCGAGAATAATCTTGCGGGCGTCGGCGACGCTGCGCAACCCTCCGCCCACGGTAAGCGGAATAAACACCTTGCGGGCGGTGCGAGCCACCAGGTCCGCCATGATGTCTCTCGCGTCGCTCGACGCCGTAATGTCGAGAAATACCAGTTCGTCCGCGCCTTGCGAATTGTAGCGCTCGGCTAACTCCACCGGGTCTCCCGCATCGCGCAGCTCCACAAAGTGAACGCCCTTGACCACGCGTCCGCCCGTCACATCCAAGCAAGGAATGATCCGTTTTGACAGCATCAGAGTTCTATAAAATTCTTCATCACGCGCAAACCCACCGGACCCGACTTCTCCGGATGAAACTGCACGGCATGCACGTTGTTCTGCTCGAGAACCGCCGAGTAAGGATGCATGTACGTGCACGTTGCCGCAGTCGCCTCCGAAATCGGCGCGTAATAGCTATGCGCGAAGTAAGTGAACGTTCCGTCATCGAGACCCTGCAACAGCTTCGCTGGCCTGCTCTTGCTAAGCGAGTTCCAGCCCATGTGCGGAATCCGCGCGTCGCCCGTAAAACGGCGCACCCGTCCGGGCAAAACGTGCAGCCCGGCAATGCCTTCGGCTTCCTCGCTCGCTTCGAAAAGACACTGCAGCCCAATGCAGATCCCTAAGAACGGCACGCCTGCGCGAATTCGTTCGAGGAGTGGGTCGCGCAGCGCCAACCGGTCGATTGCTCGCATCATCTGCCCAAAATGGCCGACTCCTGGCAAAATAACTTTCTCCGCCGCGCGCACCACCGCGGACTCATTCGTGACTACATAGGCCGCGCCCAGCTCGTCCAGCGTATTTTGCACCGAGCGGATGTTGCCGGCGCCGTAGTCGACAATTGTCGTCACAGCAAGCCCTTGGTGGAAGGAAGCTGATCCTTCAAACGTTCATCCGTCGAGCAGGCATAACGCATCGCTCGCGCGAAGCACTTGAAGATGGCTTCAATTTTGTGATGGTTTGACCGGCCATAGAATACCTTGGCGTGCAGGTTCGCTCCGGCGTGGTTAGCGAAGCCGCCGAAAAAATCTTCGAGCAACTCGCTCTGCAAATCGCCGACATGCACCACGTTGACTTGCTGGTCGTAAACCAATGCCGGACGTCCGCCTAAATCCACCGCGACCATAGCTAGCGATTCGTCCATGGTCTGAACAAAATAACCGGCGCGGTTGATGCCGCGGCGTTCGCCCAACGCCTTCGCAAACAGATCGCCGAGTACGATGCCGAGATCCTCCACCGTGTGATGCTGATCGACGTCCAAATCGCCTTTCGCGGAAAGAGTCAGGTCGAAAGCACCATGTTTGGCAAACAGTTCGAGCATGTGATCGAGAAAACGAATGCCGCTCGCGATCCGGTAGTTGCCCGAGCCGTCGATGCGCAGCTCGCCCGTAATCTGCGTTTCCTTCGTGTTGCGCTCGATGGCAGCTTCTCTCATGACCTGTTCCGCGCGGCTCCGTTTACCAGTAACGGCAGTTCGTTTATATCGGCGATGACCGCAAATGCACCAAACCCGCGCAAAAGCCTGGCGATTTCTTCATGCCGTGGATTGTGCGGCGTCGAGACCCCGATAAACGGAACAGCCGCGTCCTGTGCGCTCCGCGCGTCATCCACCGTGTCACCCAAATACCAGATGGTTTGTGCCGGATAATGCGCTTTGATCAACTCCAGGCCGTCCGGCGCGGGCTTGGGATTCGACACCGATTCGTCAGTGATCAGCGGCTCAAAATGAATAGCCGCCGCATAGCGTTTGAGCGTCACATCGGCCTCATATTTCGCGCGCCCGGTAAAAATCGCCAGCGCGCAGCCCTCCGCCAGATGCTCGAGCAGCCCCGGACGCGGCATCCAGTTCTCTTTGTTGATCAAGCCGTCGCCATTCTCGCCTAAAAAAATGCGATTGAAATAGGCCACCACATCGGCATACTCCACGCGCTTCCCCAGATCGCCAATGATGCGTTGTGACAGCAGCCAGTCGTTGTTCCAGCCGCCGGCGTTTTTAAAATCCTGAATCACGTCGTGCGGGACCAACTCGCCCGTAAAGTGCCGGACCGTCTCGCGAATCGCTTCGCGGTACGACTGCATTACTTCCACCAGGACGCCGTCCATGTCAAAAACTAGAACGTCCGGAGCGCTAGCCGAATTCACCAGAGTTGCTCCAGTTCATCCAGGAAGTGGCGGATCTGATCGCGCGTGCCGATCGTCACCCGCAGGCATCCCGGCAATTCGTAGCTGCGATCGCGCACCAGCACGCCGCGCTCGCGCAGCGCATCGCGAATCGGAATCGCCCGGTCGCCGGCTTGCATCAGGACGAAGTTCGCCTGGCTCTCGATATACGGAATCCTCAATTTCTCGAGGCCCACATACAGCAGCTCGCGTGCCGTCAAAACCTCAAGCACATAGTCTTCAACAAATTTCTGGTCCTGCACCGCAATGCGTGCCGCCATCGCCGCGAGCGCGTTCACGCTGTAGGGCGATTGCGCTTTCCGCACATGCGCCATGTTGACGGCTTGCGAAAAAAGGCAGCCGCAGCGCATCGCCGCCAAACCGTAAATTTTTGAGAACGTCCGGCTGACGAATAGATTCGGATGTTCACCGAGCCGCGGCAGCATGGTTACGCCGCTGAATTCGTAATACGCTTCATCGATCAGGACCGCTGCCCGGGCGGCCTTCTTCAGAATCTTCTCGATGGCGCCCGCGCCGAGTCCCGTGCCGGTCGGGTTATTCGGATTGCTGATCAGGATCGCGCGCGTCGCGGGCGTGATGCGCTCGAGCAATTCCTCTAGCGGAAACTCCAGCGTTCCTGCGATGTAATCCAATTCCTGCACCCGCGCGCCCGCCAGTTGGCTATAAAATTTGTACATCGCGTACGACGGCCGGAGAACCAGAATCTCGTCGTCCCGCTCGACGAATGTGTTGACGAGTAGGTGAATGGCTTCATCCGTGCCGTTCGTAAGAGTCATCTCGTCGATGCGCGCGCCGAAATGACGGGCCAGATCTTCGAGCGCGTTCTCATATTCGGGATAGATGCTGAGGTCGGCGGCCGTGAGATAACGTTTGATGAAATCGATCACGTGCGGCGGAGCGCCCACCGTGTTCTCGTTGAAGTCCAGCCGCAGTTTGTTGCGGCGAGCCCCGGTGGGCGGATGGTAAGGAGCCATCTCGATCACGGCGCGGCGCGGCGTCAGGCTTGTCGCCTCTGGCGCATCGAGTGTTGGATTAGCCGGCACAACGAACCTCCACGGCGCGGGCATGCGCCTCAAGACCTTCCGCTCGAGCGAGGGTGGTAATCGCCGGCGCAAGCTTCGCCAGGGCGACAGGCGAAAGCTGCTGAATGGCGATCACTTTCACAAAGTCCGCTGCCGACAAGCCGCCGCGCAAACGAGCGGCGCCCCCCGTTGGCAGCACATGGCTCGGTCCAGCGGCATAATCGCCCGCTGATTCCGGCGAATTCTGGCCGAGGAATACGGTTCCCGCATTCGTAATTTTCGCCAGCAGCGCCGGATCGTGCAAGCTCAGATGTTCAGGAGCAATCATGTTGCAGAACAACACCGCAATCTCCATATCGGGGACCACCACGATCGCGCTGCCATTATCGATCGCCTGCCGCGCCACTTCGGCGGTCGGCAGTGATCGGAGCTGCTGTTCAATCTCAAGCGAAACCGCCTCAGCCAAAGCCTCCGACGTGGTAACCAGCGTTGCGCTGGCTTCCGGATCGTGCTCGGCCTGTGCCAGCATGTCGGCGGCAATCGTCTTCGCATCCCCCTCGGCGGCAAGAATAAGAATCTCCGTGGGCCCCGCCAGAAAATCGATCCCCACTTCGCCCGCCAGCAGCTTCTTGGCCGCTGCCACATACGCGTTCCCCGGACCGACGATTCGATCCACGCGCCGGATCGTCTGCGTTCCAAACGCCATCGCCGCGATTGCCTGCGCGCCGCCCACGCGATAGAACTCGCGAATCCCGAGCATATGCGCGCATCCTAAAATCTCAATCGACGGTTTAGGCGAAGTCACGCAAATGCGCGCCACGCCCGCCGCTTGCGCGAGCACCGCCGTCATGAGCAGCGTTGAGGGCAGCGGGTAGCGTCCGGAAGGAATGTAGCATCCCACTGCCTCTAGCGGGCGAACGATCCAACCCAGTTTGCGCCCCGGGGAAAATTCCTCAAAGCGCTCTTTAGGTAATTGCGCCTCGGCAAATTGCCGAATATTCGCAATAGCGATTTCGGCAGCTTCGCGCACCTTCTCGGGCATCGCCGCGGCAGCGTCCGCCAGCTCCGCTTCCTCTAAGCGCATGGGCTGGTCGCCCAGGCCATCCAGTTCACGTGCATACCGCCGCAAGGCCGCATCGCCTTCACTGCGGATCGCCTCGATAATCGGGCGTACGATATCTTCGGCCGTGCTGCCACGGCGCTTGCGCTCGAAGCCGTAGCAGTCCGCGCCCGGAAAATCTTTGCCGATGTGAACCGTCTGAATCACGCGTTTTGCCTACATCACAATCTTGTTCAACGGATATTCCACAATGCCCTGCGCCCCGGCTTCTTTCAGCCGCGGAATCATGTTGCGCACCATGCATTCTTCCAGAATCGTATTCACCGCCACCCATTCTTCATCGCTAAGCTGCGAAATGGTCGGATTCTTCAGCGCCGGCAGCACCGCCAACACGCTTGCTAGATCGGCCCGCTTCACGTTGAGCATCAGGCCCACCCGGCCAAGCGCATTCATCGCGCCCTCGAGCAGCAGCTTGATATCTTCCAGCTTGCGGCGCTTCCACTCATCCATCCAGGCATCGACGTTCGCGATGAGTTGCGTGTTCGACTCCATAACCGTTTCAAGGATTCTCAATTTGTTGGCGCGCAGCGAGGAACCGGTTTCGGTCACCTCCACAATGGCATCGGCCAAATCGGGAGGCTTCACTTCCGTCGCGCCCCAACTGAACTCCACGCGCGCTCTCACGCCCTTCGCGGCCAGATAACGCTCGGTAGTGCTGACGAGCTCTGTCGCGATAATCTTGTCCTGCAGATCGTGCACCGTTTGGTACGGCGACGATTCGGGCGCCGCCAGTACCCAGCGCACCTTTCCAAAACTCTGCTTCGCGTAAATGAGATCGGCCACCGTCTCGACATGCGCTTCGTTCTCTTCCACCCAATCGCGCCCGGTCAAACCCGCATCGAGCACGCCGTCTTCCACGTAACGCGCCATTTCCTGCGCGCGGATCAACATGCATTCCAGGTCGGGATCGTCGACCGAAGGGTAATAACTCCGGCTGCCGGTCGTAATATTAAAGCCGGCGCGGCGGAACAGGTCGATCGTAGCGGTCTCCAGGCTCCCCTTCGGTATGCCGATTTTGAGCTTCAAAGCTTGACCCCGTAAACCGCATCCGGCTCGTATGCCTTTTCCTCCGACTCGCGCCAGTTCCCGTTCTCGAGCGTCCGGTAAAAGCAGCTCTCATAGCCGTTGTGGCAAACGCCGGGCCCAATCGGCTCGGCCTCCACCAGCAGCGCGTCGCCATCGCAATCGGTCGCGATGGATTTGAGCAGTAGGTAGTGACCGGAGCTTTCGCCTTTGGTCCAGAGGCGCTGCCGCGAACGGCTGAAAAACGTAACGCGCCCCGTCCCGACCGTCTTATCCAACGCTGCGCGGTTCATGTAGCCGACCATCAGCACGCGCCGCGTATTCGCGTCTTGCACCACGGCGGTTATCAATCCACTCTGCTTGTCAAAATCCAGCACGTCGCTCATACTTGTTTCCTTGAAAATAAGAAAGCCCACCATTACGGCGGGCCGGTTGCAATTCTTCCAGGAGATCGAAACGCAGGCTCGCCGTCTAAACCATCGCGTGATGGTGGTGAGGATGGCGAAATGCGCTCATGATCGTCAAGTCACAGTATAGCCGATCTATCCACTAGAGGAGATGCTTCGTGTCATCCCTGCCCGTCCCATCCCAAACAATTCTAAGAGAGAATGGTTTGAGGGAAAACTGTGAAAATCCGATGAATGCGGACTCTCAACCTCCTGTCTGTTCTCAATTTGCTTTTCGAAGGGAAATTTCCTCTAAGATTCCCCTTGGCTTCCGCCATGTACCTCAGTTAAGTTAACCAAGTCTGCTCCGTATGGCCGTACGCGATATTAGCCTCGATCAACTCCTCCCCGATAACCTCGACGCGGAGCGTTTCGTGCTGGGCGCCATCATGAGCAGCGATAACGCATTCCTGCAAGTTGCGGGCACGCTCACCGCCGACGATTTCAGCCTCGAAAAGCACAAGCGCATTTTCCTGCGCATGAGCGACCTTCACGAGCGCGGCGAAAAGATTGACCGTGTAACGCTCGCGAACGAGCTGATGAAGCAGGGCCAACTCCAATCCGTCGACGGCCTCAGTTACCTGGTCACGCTCGACGATGGCTTGCCGCAGCTTCACAATCTGGACAGCTATGTCTCGATCGTGAAGGAAAAGGCGCTGCTGCGCCGCATCATCGCTGTTTCGCACGACACCATCAATCGTTGCCTAACCTCCGAAGAAGACCCCAAGCAAATTCTGGGCGCCGTCGAAGAAGCTCTGATGAAGCTGGGCGACGTTCAATCGAAAAACGCGCTCGCGACTCCCGCCCAGATCATTACCGAGTATGAAGGCGGTATCAATGCCTTTCTCGATACCAGTAAACGCATCAAAGGCATCAGCACCGGATTCCTCAAGTTCGATGAGATGACCGGCGGCCTGCGCGAAGGCGAGTTGTTCATTCTCGCGGCGCGTCCCGCCATGGGAAAAACCGCTCTTGCTTTGAACATCGCGCAGCACGTGGCCTGCAATGGTAAGAATCCGAAAGCCGTCGCCGTTTTTTCGCTCGAAATGTCCAAGGAGTCACTGCTAACGCGCATGATCTGCGCCGCCGCGCGGGTCGATCAACAGCGTTTCCGCGCCGGTTATCTGAGTGCCGACGAACGCGCTTCCCTACAACAAGCCCTGTACAGCATCGTCGAATCGCCCTTGTACCTGGACGATAGCGCCGGTATCAATCTCATGGATGTGCATTCCAAACTGCGCCGGCTGCAAGCCGAGCAGGATTTGGGATTGGTCATCATCGATTACCTCCAGCTCATGCAGGGCCGCGGCCGCTTCGAAAATCGCGTGCAGGAGATCAGCTCTCTTTCCCGCGGATTGAAGCTGATGTCCAAAGATCTGCGCGTTCCCTTCCTGGTTCTTTCGCAGCTCAGCCGCGCGCCGGAAACTCGGCCCGGCGATCATCGGCCTATGTTGAGCGACTTGCGTGAGTCGGGAAGTATTGAACAGGATGCCGATCTGGTGGCCTTCATCTTCCGCGAGGAGGTCTACCGGCCCGATAAAGAGAGCCTCAAAGGGCTGGCCGAACTGGTCTTGGCCAAGCAGCGCAATGGTCCCACCGGCCGCGTCAAGCTTGCTTTCCTGAATCGCTATACCAAGTTTGAAAATCTCGCCGCCGACACCGGCGATGACGACGCGCCCTTCGAATAATCAAAACTTGAGGCAAATCTTGCCGAAATGCTGCTGCGATTCCATATAGCGCAGCGCGTCTTTAAACTCGGTCCAAGCGAAGGTCCGATCCACCACCGGCTGAATCCCGCGCACCTCGATCGCACGGATCATTCGCTCGAACATCGCCCGCGATCCCACATAAATTCCCTGGACGCGAGCGCTTTTCCGGAAAATCGGCACCGGACTGACGGTCGACGTGCCACCGCTCAGCACGCCGATCACGCTTATCGTTCCGTACGTCCGAATCGCTTTCAATGACCGGGGAAGTGTGTCGCTGCCGCCCACTTCAACCACGTGATCGACGCCCTTGCCGTTCG
>DASYAX010000281.1:0-2315 GCA_036501045.1 Bryobacteraceae bacterium | reverse complement strand
GTTGTTGCTGCGCATCACATCCCAGTGCTTCTGCATGTAGAGAACGTTTGGACGCGATTTGGGCTGCGCGATTCGGTGAACGCAGTGGCCGATCTCAGCGGTGGGGTCGGGAATATACTGAGATCTCAGCCCTTGGTTGATGGGCTTCCATGTTTTGCCCCCATCATCGGTGCGAAAGGCGCCGGCCGCCGAAATGGCGATGAACATGCGTCCGGGATTGCTGGGATCGAGAACGATAGTGTGCAAGCACATCCCGCCAGCCCCTGGCTGCCATTTCGGACCGGTGCCGTGTCCGCGAAGCCCGGAGAGTTCGTGCCACGACTTGCCGCCGTCCGTGGATTTGAACAGCGCGGCGTCTTCCACACCGGCGTAGACCGTATCCGGATCGGTGAGAGACGGTTCGAGATGCCAGACGCGCTTGAATTCCCAGGGATGCTGCGTGCCGTCGTACCACTGATGCGTAGTGAGGGGTTTTCCGGTTTCTGGAGAAGCGTCATAGAGGAAATGGTTGCTCTTGCCGGGAGGCGGGCCGCCGGGCGCGGGCATTTTTTCTCCGCCGGGTGTTTCCCAGGTCTTCCCTCCGTCGCTTGAACGCTGAATTACCTGTCCGAACCACCCGCTGGTTTGCGAGGCGTAAATTCGATTTGGATCGGCCGGCGATCCCTTCAAGTGATACATTTCCCATCCGGCAAAGTGCGGACCCTTCACGTCCCATTTTTCACGTTTGCCATCGGATTCCAAAATGAACGCACCTTTTCGTGTGCCAACCAATACGCGTATCTTGCTCATTCTTCCCCCTTCGGTATTGAGATATTTTGATCTTAGGTTATTGTAAATCGGCTAGGACTGCGCCGACGCCGCAGCGGCCGCTTTCTGGCAGTTCACCATCCAAGGAATGCCGTAGCGGTCGACGAGCATACCGAAGCGAAGAGCCCAGGCAGTCTCCTGGATCGGCAGGCTGACGGCGCTGTTCTCAGAAAGAGCTTTAAAGACGCGGTCTGCTTCGGCAGGATCGCTCGTTTGCAATGAAACGGAGAATCCTTGCGGGGCTTGGTAACGATCGTCCGGTGCGTCAGAGCCCATCAGCACCGCGCCGCCAGCGTTTAATTGGGCGTGCATGATTTTGCTGCGCCAATTTGGCGCAACGCCGCCGCCTTCCGGCATATCCTCGAAGCGGCCCATCACTTCGATCTTGCCTCCCAGACACTTCTCGTAGAATTTGAAAGCTGCTTCACATTGGCCGTTGAAATTGAGATACGCATTTAGCTGCATGGTTTGCTCCTTCAGGTTTAGTTGGTCAGAAATCTTGGATGCTCGCCCGCTACGTTAGGCGCTCCGGCGTGTTCGCGTCAAACTGCGACGGTCCCTGCGATCCTCGAATTTCGGCAGTATGGGAGTCGGGTCCCGTTCCTGCCAGCGCCGCCGCGTTTCGGCGAGAACTTGCTGGCGATTCTGCTCCATTTCGTCTATCACGGCGCAGGGCGCGCCCGTTTCTTCGTGCCGCGCGCCCCAAATGAGCAACTCCAAAAGAACCGGCGCGAGGTCAATTCCCTTCTCTGTGAGCCGGTAGTTCACCTTGCGCCCATCCGTTTTTTCAACTCCGGCGGTGACAATTCCCGCCGCTTGGAGTTTGCGCAAACGATCCGACAGAATGTTAGTGGCAATCCCCTCGCCCGCCGCCTGGAATTCCTTGAATGTCCGGTAGCCGCGAACCATCAGATCGCGAATGATCAGCAGCGACCAGCGGTCTCCGAAAATTTCGAGCGAGATACTTACCGGACAAACCGACCGATGTTTTGACTGGGACTTCCCTGCCACGCGGGGCACGATATCAAATATCCCTTGCACAATGCAAGTTACACAACTCAAGAGCCAGCTGGCCACAAAGACTGCGAACGATCCGCTAACCTGCCCAATTAATACCCGCCGCCGAATACCAAGTGAACCTGATGGACGCATCCTACGCCTTCGGTGAAATCTGAACGTGGCCTGTTGAAGTCCAGGCCCAGGGGGCTTATGTGGCGAAGTTAGAAAGGATTACGCCGCGTGCGGGGCGTGCCCGCCGTCGATGGCTAATCGGAATCGCCGCTGTTGCCGTGGTGCTTTTGGCTGCCGTGGTTCTGCTAGCGCTATATTTCCCTTACTCGAAAAGAAAGGTAGCTGAGTCGTTGCGTGAAACTCTGCCAAGCACGCTTACAGTGAACCATTTTAGGGCGATTTACCTTCCTCATCCCGGTTGCATAGCGGAAGGTCTTACCTTTCGCTCTAATTCAAGCGGCCCGGATTCCCCGCCCCTCATCACAGTTCAGAAGTTG
>DASYAX010000280.1:0-6925 GCA_036501045.1 Bryobacteraceae bacterium | reverse complement strand
CGGACGCATGGCAGGCTGTATGTGCTCAGCGAGAAGTTTTTCGATTTCATTCTGCGGACCTACCAACGCAGCCTGGGCTGGGTGATGCGTCATTCGGCGCTCGTATTGCTCATCGCGATCGGCACGCTCTGCCTCAACGTTTACTTGTACGTAATCGTGCCCAAAGGCTTCTTTCCGCAGCAGGACACGGGCCGTTTGAACGGTAATTTTACGGGCGACCAGAGCGTTTCTTTCCAGGCAATGGAAGCCAAGATCACCCGCTTGTCCGCTATTGCCGAAAAGGATCCCGACGTAGCGGCAATTCAGGCCTTCAGCGGCGGCGGCGGCGGCACGACAACCAATACCGGGCGCTGCTTCATCACTCTTAAGCCGCAAGGACAGCGTCATTCCACTGCCGACCAGATCATCGGCCGCTTGCGGCCCAAACTCAATGTGGTTCCGGGCGTGACGCTCTACCTGCAAGCTTCGCAAGACCTCAGAGTGGGCGGCCACCAGACGGCTGCGCAGTACCAATACACCATGCAGAGCGACAATCTGGAAGAACTAACGCACTGGTCGCCAATTGTGCTCAATCTCATGCGCAAGATGCCCGACCTCACGGACGTGAATAGCGACCAGCAGGACAAGGGCCTGGATGCGAATCTGGTGATCGATCGTCCGACGGCTTCGCGTCTTGGCATAACGCCGCAAACCATCGACAACCTTCTCTACGACGCCTTCGGGGAACGGGAAATCGCGCGCACGTACTCGCCGATGAATCAGTACTACGTGGTAATGGAGGTCGCGCCTAGTTTCTGGCAAAATCCCGACGGGCTTAAATCAGTGTACGCGACATCCAGCACCGGCACTACGATACCGCTGGCGGCTTTCACGCATTTCCAACCTTCCACCGCGGCTTTGACGGTGAACCACTCGGGCGTGTTCCCTTCAGTAACGATTTCCTTTAATCTTGCGCCAGGCGTTGCGCTGGGATCGGCGGTTACAGCGATCAACGAAACGACTCTGAATGCCGGCTTACCGACCACAGTGAACACGAATTTTACCGGCACAGCGGAAGCCTTTCAGGCGTCGCTGGCCAATGAGCCGATCCTGATCGGCGCCGCGTTGGTGGCCGTTTACATCGTGCTGGGCATTTTGTATGAAAGTTTCATCCACCCGATTACGATTCTTTCCACGCTGCCTTCGGCCGGGGTGGGCGCGATTCTCGCTCTGCTGATCACGAAGACGGAGTTGAGCGTGATTGCGCTGATCGGCATCATTCTGCTGATCGGAATCGTGAAGAAGAACGCCATCATGATGATCGATTTTGCGCTGGCGGTAGAACGGCACGAACGCAAGACACCGAAAGAAGCCGTTTTCCAGGCATGCATGCTGCGCTTCCGCCCCATCATGATGACTACTATGGCGGCGCTGCTGGGCGGATTGCCGCTGGCGCTGGGAACGGGAACAGGGTCGGAGCTGCGCCGGCCGCTGGGTATCACGATCGTCGGCGGCTTAATCGTGAGCCAGGTGTTGACGCTCTATACAACGCCGGTCATTTATCTCTACATGGACCGCCTTTCCTTGTGGCTCAACCGGCTACGCCATGGCCGCTTGCCTGACGCTCCGGTTGAGGCGGTGGGACCGGCGTAGGGCAAAGGAACCGCATGGAGACGCAATATAAAATCGTCGCGGCGCCGCATCCGTCCGAGCAGTCAGTGACGCTCTTACTCAACGGGAAGTTTGGAGAGGACGCCATTTCGGACCTGAAGAATACGATTCTCGAGGCAAGGGGAGCGCACCGGCAGATTTATCTCGATCTCAGCGAGGTCACGCTAGTGGACCGGAAAACGGTGCAATATTTTTCCGAACAGGCGGGTGAGGATATCAAACTGGTCAACTGTCCTATTTATTTGCGGCGCTGGATTACACAGGTGAGCGATGAAGCTGAAAATTGAATTCGCGGGCGCGGGTTTTCTCCTGCTATTGTGCGCGTGTAATCCGGCGCCGAAGTATGCGAAGCCGCCGGCGCCGACTCCCAGCGCTTTCAAGGAAGCAACTCCGCAAGAGTACAAGGACGGCACGGGCTGGAAACTGGCTCAGCCCGGCGACGACAAGATGCGCGCGAAATGGTGGGAGCTTTACAACGATCCGCAACTGAGCGCCTTGGAAGAACAGGTCGTCATTTCGAATCAGACGATCGCCGCCGCGGAAGCGAACTACCGCAATGCGCGTGCGCTGGTAGTCTCGGCCCACTCGGCGTTGTTTCCGACGATCGGCGCTGCTCCCGCGTACACGAATTCGCGCATTTCCTCCACGTCTCGTACCTCCAGCTTGTCCGTCATCCCAGGCAATGGAGTTATCAACAATTTTTCGCTTCCTTTTGACGCTTCCTACACGGTCGATTTCTGGCATCGGATTCGGAACCAGATCGCGGCGAACGCGTATAACGCACAGGCGAGCGCAGCAGACGTTGCGACGGCGCTGCTGAGCACGCAGACTGAGTTGGCTACCGACTATTTTCAAATCCGCGCGCTTGACGAACAGCGTAGGGTGTTGGACGAAACGCTGACAAATTATCGCCAAGCGCTCGACCTAACGAAGACGCTTTACCGAACAGGCATCAATTCCGAGCAGGAGGTGACGCAAGCGCAAACCCAGGTGGATACGGCGACGGCGCAGGCAACCGACCTGGGCGTGGCCCGAGCGGAATACGAGCATGCCATCGCTACATTGATCGGGAACCCCGCTTCCAATTTCTCTTTGGCGGTTGCGCCTTTCGTTCCGAATCCTCCGCCGGTGCCGGTAGCGGTGCCTTCGGTATTGCTTGAAAGACGGCCCGATATTGCGGCGCTGGAGCGGCAGATCGCGGCGGCTAATGCCGAAATCGGCATCGCGCGCGCGGCCTATTACCCGAGCCTTACGCTCAGCGCATCGGGCGGGTTTCAGACCTCGCATTTCACGCAATGGTTCAATTGGCCGAGCCGCTTCTGGTCGTTGGGTCCGGTGCTATCGCAGACGTTATTCGACGCCGGCGCGCGCCGCGCCTTGAACGAAGAAGCGGAAGCTTCGTATGACGCCGCGGTAGCGAATTACCGGCAGACGGTGCTGACGTCATTCCAGGCAGTGGAAGATCAATTATCGTCGCTGCGCATTCTTTCGCAGGAAGTAGTTGAAGAGCGTACCGCCATCAATTCTTCGACGCATTATCTGGATTTGGCGCTGATTCGTTTTAAGACGGGCGTGGATAGCTATTTGAACGTGATCACGGCACAGACCGCCGTGCTGACTAATCGCGAGACGGAGGTTCAGCTTCAGCTCCGCCAGATGACATCGAGTGTTTCGCTGGTGCTGGCGCTCGGCGGCGGCTGGGATCGTACGCAACTTCCGCAGATGAAAGATTTGTTGGCCAAGCCACCCGCGTGGAAACCGGGCGGCGCGCCGCTAGGCAACACTTCAGGGGTTTTGGGCACGCCGAATCCACCGCCGCTACATCCGCCGACCCGTTAAACTCGTGGCATGAGCAGTAAGGAAATCGCGCTTCTGCGCGAACAGCTTGCGCACGCCATGCTGGGCGATGAAGCGCATCTGCTTTTCAAGGACGCCGTGAAAGATTTTCCGGCCGATGCTTACGGGGTGAAACCCGCGGGCGCCCCGCACAGCGCATGGCAGTTGCTCGAGCACCTGCGCATTGCGCAGCACGACATTCTGGAATTCTCACGGAACCCGAAGCACGAATCGCCAAAATTTCCTGAAGGCTATTGGCCCGAGAGCGACGCGCCGCCAGATGCCAAAGCGTGGCAGGCGAGCGTGCGATCTTTCGAACGCGACGCCAGGGAACTGGAAGAGCTGATGCAAGACGCAAAGCAGGATCTTTTCCGGCCGTTCGCGCACGGCGACGGCCAGACGTTGCTGCGCGAGGCGCTGGTGGTGGCGGCGCATAATTCGTATCATCTGGGCCAGTTGGTGTTCTTGAAAAAGATGTTGGCCGGTTAAACCGCGATTTTTACTCGTGACGGAGACAAATCGCGGGGTCGACGCGGGTGGCGCGGATGGAGGGGAGATAAGACGCGCCGAGGCCCACTGCCGTCAGTAGCGCAATGACGCTCAACAGGGTCTGTGGATCATACCAGGGCACGCCCCAAAGCTGGCTGGCGAGGACGCGCGCCACTAGAAAGGCGAACAACAGACCAATGCCGACACCGATCAAAATGACCTGTAGGGACGCAACCACCACCAGGGAGCGCACGTCGCCGGCGCTGGCACCCAAGGCCATACGGATGCCAATTTCGTGGCGCTGCTGCGAGACAGTGTAGGAAATCACGCTGTAGACGCCGACGCTTACGAGGGCAAGACCGATCGCGGCGAAAACGGAAAAAAGAATCAGACCGAAGCGGGGCCGCGCGTATTGGCTAGTCTCGAACAAGTCATCCATCGTTTCAGTTCCGCGGGGAATGATTTGGCGATCCAAGCTCAGAACCGCATCGGTCAAAGGCAACGACAGGGAAGCGGGATTAGCCAGAGTGCGAACGAAGAGATTGTAGCGGCCAAAGGCCGCGACCGTATACGGCAGGTAGGCTTCCGGGGCGACGGCCTCGCGGATTCCCCGGTTTTTTACGTCGGAAACGACGCCGACAATCTCGAACCAAGGACTGCCTATGGGCTCTGGCGCGGTTTTCAGAGCGGCCAATTGGAGTTGGCTCCCGATCGGATTCCGACGGCCGAAATATCTGGCGGCCAAGGTCTGATTAATCACTACGACTTTTCGCTTGCCGTTCTCGTCGGCAAGAGTCAGCAACCTTCCCTGGACCAAGCGCAAACGAAGAGTTTGGAAGAGCTGCCAACTCGCAGGCACCATGCCGCCAAGCCAGCGCTCTGAGTGGGTGATGCCCGCGACGTCGAAATCGGTATCGGCGCCGCCGAAGGGCGGAAAGTCAAGCGCGCCCGCAACCGATATGACGCCGGGCAGGCGCTCCACGCGAGGTATCAACTCGCGCAGGAAGCGCGCCTGAGAATCGGTCGTTTTGTAGCGGGTGGCCGGCAGATTCAATTCCGTGAGCAAGACGTGATCCGTACGAATACCGAGGTCAGCGGCGCGCTGGAGAAAGAAACTGCGCATCAAGAGCCCGGACGCGGTAAGCAGCAACAGCGAAAAAGCGACTTCACTGACGATCAGGAGATTGCGCAGATGGCCGCGCCGGAAGCCGGTGTTGCCGCGGCCGCCGGTCTTCAACGGCTCATTCAGATCACGGCGGGAAGCGGCCAGAGCGGGGGCAAGGCCGAAGAGAACCGCCGTCAGGACGGCGATGGCGACGGTCGCGAGAAGGACCGGAATGTTTTCGCCGATGACTGCTTCATCGGGGAAGGTGAATTGCGGAAGTAGAGCGATGAGTCCCTTCAAGCCCGCCAACGCGAAGAAGCAACCGACCGCCGCTCCCGCCAGGGCGAGCAGGAGGCTCTCGACGATTAACTGCCGGACGATGCGGAAGCGGCCGGCGCCCAGGGTAAGGCGGAGGGCCAGTTCTTTTTCGCGGGCGGCGGATTTGGCCAGCAGTAGATTTGCCACGTTGGCGCAAGCGATCAACAGCAGCAAGCCAACGGCGGCGAGGAGCGTGAAGAGTGTGTTCCTGATTCTGCCCGAGGCAACTTCCACCAGCGACATAAGGTGAACATCAAACTGTTTCGGATAGCTGCCGCGATAAATCTTCGAAAAGCGTTCGGCCAATATGCGCAAATCGGCCTCGGCGGCTTTGGGATCGAGACCGGGTTTCAAATGCCCATAGAGGACGAAGAAGCGGCGAGCGGCATCGGGATCAGCGCGGTCGAGCGAGGCGGGCATCCAAATATCGCCGCTCCAGAAGGCGAAGCGGGGCGGCATGATACCGACCAGCGTGGTGGGCTTGTCATTCAGGATGAAGGTCTTGCCAACGACGCTGCGGTCGAGGCCAAAGCGCTTCACCCATACCTTGTAGCTGAGGACGAAGACGGGCGGCGCGCCGGGTTGGGCGTCGCGAGGCAGAATTCCGCGACCCAGCAGCGGCGGGACGCCGAGAAAGTCAAAGGTGTTGGCGGTGACGAGATCGGCGTCGAGCGGCTCGGGCGCGGATGGGCCACCCATGAGCGCGGTTACTTCCCATACGCCCATGGTGCGGTCGAAGACGTGGTTCTGTTCCCGATAGTCGAGGAATTCGGGAACGGAGAAAGAATTTCGGATGCGTGATGGACCGCCGGCGCTATCGTGAATCCGGACATCGAAGAGACGGTTGCCGTCGGTGTAGGGGAAGGGCTGAAGCAGGACGTTGTCGATGACGCTGAAGATGGCAGTGGTGGAACCGATACCTAGGGCGAGAGCCAAAACCGCGGCGAAGGAAAAGCCACGATCTTTAAGGATGGTCCGAAGACCGAAGCGTGCGTCCTGCCAGAGCCAGTCCATGTGCTATGTGCAGCAGGCGGCCTGCCGGAAATGGGCGGCGGCAAGTAACTGATTTGGCTTGACGCGCCGGACGGCTGGCGAGCGATGAGTGTTCAGGTCCGGGACGCGCTGTGCCTGTAACGGGCATTATCGTATACTAGAGGTTCACGAATCTCATGCTGCTCCTCCTTCAGGGCGGAATTCTTATTAGCGTGGCCATTAGCGGCCCCGCCTGAGACCTCGTGCAACGGTTAGCTTACTTGAGGCCATCGGCGGGATAATCCGGCCGGTGGCTTTTTGTTTTTCGAGACAGCGCATTTTTATGAAAATTTCCACGTTCGATACTACGCTTCGGGACGGCTCGCAGGGTGAATCCGTCTCTTTTTCCGCCGAGGACAAATTGCTCATCGTGGAGAAGCTGGACGAGCTTGGAATTGACTACATCGAAGGCGGCTGGCCGGGTTCAAATCCCAAAGACAAAGAATTTTTCGAGCGGGCGAAGGAGCTGCGGCTCAAACACGCGAGGCTGACGGC
>DASYAX010000279.1:0-15921 GCA_036501045.1 Bryobacteraceae bacterium | reverse complement strand
CTTCGTGTGCGGATGAACTTGATTGCCACAGCAACGGACAAGCATGGTGACTCATCACCTGTGCCCGAAGTTTGCTGGACATATCGTCCGCTTCCGTCGCAGGCCAAATTCCAGGCGCTAAAGCAGCGATTTAAGGGCTTTTCCGGTCCCGTTGGTTCGGGCAAGAGCGCTGCTCTGTGTTTCGAGTCTCTGTCGCAATCTTATCTCAATCCCGGCCGGCACGGCGTGTTAGCGGCGCCGACTTTCGGAATGCTACGCGACGCTTCACAAGCAGCTTTGGTGCAAATGCTCGACGGTCAGGATATCGCGTTCGATTTGAAGAAAGCGGATGGAGAACTTCTACTTACGGCTCCGGGAAGTGTCATCCTGCTACGTTCGCTGGACGAACCGGAGCGTCTTAGAGGAACAAATCTGGCCTGGTTTGGAATCGACGAGCTTTCCTATGCGCGCGAAGAGGCCTGGCTTCGATTAGAAGCCCGCTTGCGCGATCCCAAGGCGGCGAAGCTGTGCGGATTTGCAGTTTGGACGCCTCAAGGATACGACTGGGTTTATAAGCGGTTTATCCACAAGCCAGTAGCGGGCTATGCGTGTGCTCAAGCGAAACCGTTTGAGAATCGCTACTTACTCGAGAAAACGCCAGATTACTACGAGCGCTTAGAAAGCAGTTACGATCCGAGGTTTTACCGGCAAGAAGTGCTAGGCGAATATGTCAATAGTCGCGTCGACCGCGTCTATCACTGCTTCAACCAGGCCGTTCATGTGGCGCCGCGGGCGTATGACCGGAACAAGCCGCTGTTATGGGCGTTGGATTTTAACGTTGCGCCGATGAGCTCGGTACTGGTGCAGCGCCACGGAGACAGGCTGATGGTCGTCGATGAAATTGTGCTCGAACGCGCTACCACGGAAGAAGCCTGCCTGGAATTTGAGAATAGATACAAGCAACATCCGGCGGCGCTTGAAATCTACGGCGACGCGAGCGGCCGGAACACGCATACCACGGGAACGGGCGATTACACGCTCTTGCAAGGCTTCCTCTATCGCGCCGGGTTTCGCGATGTGAAGGTGAAGGTGCCGGCGAGCAACCCACCGGTGCTGGACCGGGTGCAAAAAGTGAATGCCCTGCTAACCAACGCGCTGGGGGAAGTGCGGCTGGAGATCGATCCAGCGTGTAAGGAACTGATCAAGGATCTCGAGGAAGTCACATTTAAGAAGGATTCGGGTGTGATCGATAAAAATCGCGACCCGCAGCGAACTCACGCTTCGGATGCCCTCGGATATCTGGTGTGGCAGCTATTTGGAGACAAAGCAAGAGCGGGTGAAATAGACAGGCGGCTTTTTTAGCGGCAGAGAAGAAAGATGATTCAAATCGATCAAGAGCATCCCGATTACAAGCGGCAAACATTGATGTGGCGAACGTACCGAGATTTGTACGTCGGGGGCCACCAGTTCAAGGTTCGCGCCGCCGACTACTTACTGCGCCGTCAGAAGGAACCGCTGGACGTTTACAGCGAACGTTTGCACCGGGTGTTTTACGAAAACTACATTGGCTCGATCGTCGACTGGTACGCGTCGACGCTGTTTCGTCGCGAACCGAGCCTCAGTCTAGACGGTGGCCTCGAAACAGGCCGGGCGTTCTTAAGCCAACTGGCCGACGACTGCGATATGAAGGGCACGACACTGGCGAATTTCTTCCGGCGCTGCCTGGTGGAAGCCTTGGTGGTGGGCCGCAGCCACATCCTGATCGACTTCCCGCGCGCGGCGAAAACTCCTTTGAACCGGGCGGAGGAAGATGCGGCTGGATTGTCGCGAGCTTTTCTAGTTTGCTACGAAGCGGAAGAGCTGATCAATTGGAGCGTGGACGAGCGTGGTGAGTACGAATGGATCGTGCTGCGCCACAGAATGGAACGGCAGCCGAAGGTCGACTCTCCGGAACTAGTAAAGGAAACTTACTGGTTTTACTACGACAAGTCGGAGTACAGAACCTACCGGCGCGTGGAGCAAACCGGCGGCCAAGCCGGTGTAAACCTTGTTTCACGCGGACCGCACGCGCTAACCCACCAAGGGCGGGTGCCGCTATTTACGCTGCAAGTAAGTGACGGCTTGTGGCTGTTGAACAAGGCTGCGCAACTCCAGTTGGAGCACTTTAATAAGTCGAACGCGCTGGGCTGGGCGATTACGATGGGTCTTTTCGCGATGCCGATTATCTATTCGGACCGTGAGTGGAACCAGATTGTCGGCGAAAGTTATTTCATTCAGCTCGGTCCCGGCGACAAGTTTGGATGGACGGAGCCAGACGGCAAGGTTTATCAGATTGCCGCGGCGAACCTGGAGACGTTGAAGGAAGAGCTTTATCGGGTTTGCTACCTGAGCCAAGCCTCAGGCGAAGCGCTCACGGGAAATGCCCAATCGGCATTGAGCAAGCAATTGGACTTCACGATAACCCAGGAGGTGCTACGCGCCTATGGAACAGCCGTGAAGGACTGCATCCGGCGGATGCTGACGGCAGTTAGCGACGCGCGGCAAGATGGGGTGCTGGTTTCGGTCACCGGGATGGATGAGTTGGATATCAGCGATTTTGGGACCGAGTTACAGCAGGCGTCGGGTCTGTTAGGGCTGGGCATCGGCTCACCAACGCTGAAGCGGCAGATCTTCCAACGGCTCGCTCTGAAATACCTGAGCGACGCGCGGCAGGACACCAAGGATCAGATTGCGCACGAGATCGATGCGCAAGTAATGAGTTAGCAGAGAGAGGAAATGAATGTCAGAGCAAATCCCAACGGAAAACGATGTCAAGAATGGTCCTGACGTGCGAGAGGTTGTCAGGCAAGCGATTCAGGAATTCGTGCAGTCTGAACAGCGCAAAGCTGAACCCGCCTACAAGGCGGAGCTGCAAGATGAGCGCAAACGCCGCGAGAGTCTCGAGAGTCGGGTCAACCAGTTGGTGGAAGAGAACCGGAAAGCGCGAGCATCTGCCGAAGAAGCGGACCGGAATTCCCAGATTCGTAGCGAGCTTCAACGGTTGGGCATAGCGAAGCTCGACCTGGCGTTTCGCGCGGTCAAAGACGAAATTGTACGAGGAGAAGATGGCCGATTGCAGGCCAAGGGTCCAGAGGGTAAGCCCTTGCAGGATTACCTCATCGGCTTTGTGCAGGAAAATCCGGAGTTACTTCCGGCCAGGATTGCGGGCGGAAGTGGCGCGCAAACACCAGTAAGAGGCGCTGCACACGGTGGACCAACCGGTATCGATATCGACAAGATCAAACCGGGAATGAGCAAGGAAGAGCTGGAGAGGGTGCGGCAGGAAATTTCCAGGCTAGCGTCGCAGGCTCTGCGCGGCATGTAAAGCGCCAATCTGCGCGAACGTTTGGAGTTACCGCAGGCGCCCAGCGCGCCTGAAAAAGGCGTGGCAGACCGCGCGCCGGCAGAAGTTAGTAACTGGCGGGCGGGAAGAGCGCCTCGCAGTAAGAAGCAGCGGCACGCCGACGTGCCGCGAGATACATCTAGGAGACTTATGTCAATTATTACATCCGCCAATCTGGCGAACGCGATCGTAAAGCTGGTAGCGGCCGACGCATTGCCAGCCCTCATGGGGAACCTCGTCATGGGGAACTTGGTCAATCGCGATTATGAGCCTGTATTGGCGAACGCCGGCGATACGGTAAACGTGCCGATTCCTCCGGTGCTGGTCGCGAACAATATTGCGGAGGGCGGCACGGTGCAGCCGCAAAATCCGAGTTTAGGGAACGCACAAATCGTTCTCAACACGCATGCCGAGGCGACGTTCCAGATACCGGACGTGACCAAAGCGCTTGCGTTTCCCGAGTTACTGAAGGCGTACATGCAGCCGGCGGTGGTAGCAATTGCCTCGCGGGTTGAGAGCGATCTGTTGAATTTGTACGGCCAGTTCACGGTGAACACGCCGTTAGGATCGGGTGGGACGCCGGTAACGGAGGCGACTATCGACGCGGCCGAAACTGCTTTGTTTGCGGCGAAGGTGCCGCCGAGCGCGCCGAAGTACTTGGTGGTGGATTCGAATACCTATTCGCAGATCCGCCAGATTCCGCGATTCAGCGAGTACTACAGCGCTGGGGAAGCGGGTTTGAAGGCGCTGGTGGAAGGCAACATCGGAAAGATGAAGGATTTCTTTATCTTCCGCTCGCAGTTTGTGCCGGCAACCGGTACCTCAACCGTAACAACCCATAACCTGGCATTTACCCGCGACGCTCTGGGCCTGGTGGTGCGGCGTCTGCCGCAGCCTCTGCCTGGCACTGGCGCCGTGGCGGAATACGCGGAGATGGGTAACTTCGGCATCCGGATCGTCATGAGCTATCAGCCGAATACGCTGGCTCAACAGTTCACCGTCGACGTGTTGTACGGTTGCGGTGTACTGCGGAACAACTTTGCTGTGCAAGTGAGCAGCTAGCTGCGTTTGATCGGAAACTCTTACCAGGGGCCGTCTTGAGACGGCTCCTTTCTTTTTTGGAGAAGATCTGTGGATTTAAGGCAATATTTCAAAAAAATTCGTGAGGCGGAGTCGGCGCTCCCGGAGGCATTTCCGCTGCTGGTCAGTCTGGAGACTTCCGACGGGGGCAAGCCGGGAAGGATTTCGGAAGTTTCTCGCGAAGTGGCCGCCAAGATGATTGTCGAGGGCCGCGCCGCGTTAGCAAGCGAAAGCCAAAGACAAGCTTACCTGGAGCAGCAGGCTTCTCATAAAAAAGCAGCCGAAAGAGCCGAACTCTCGCGGCGCGTGCAGGTGGCGATCCTCTCCGAACCGGACGCTCATTCAGCCTGGGCCGGCGAAAAAGCGCCGCCGCCTTCGACAACCAGAAAGTAGATTTTCATGGCGCTGTTCACCGATCAAAGCACCGTTACTTTAGACGACCTTCTACAGTTCGAGACAACCCTGGCGCAGATCGCGTCGACGCACGGAATCAATGTAGACACGAAGATCAGCCTGGCGACCAGCGTCATAGGAGACCAGTTGATGCTCTGGCTTTTGGACGTCGGCGCGTCCGACCCGCAGTGGCTCACCCGGCGGACCATAGGCCTCTCAACGGTGGTAGTTACCCCGCCGCTGCGTCGGTGGCTGTGCTACGAATCCTTGTCGCGCTTCTTCGCTGAAGCTTATAATCTGCAACTCAATAGCCGCTTTCAGGGCAAGTGGCAAGAGTATCGGCAAGAAGCAAAGAACGCGAACACCATGGCATCGCTAGCTGGCGTGGGCATTGTTTACAACTCACTGCCAAAACCGGCCTTGCCGTTAGTATCTATTCAATCCGGAAACCAGCCCGCGGAATCGCTATTCGTGCAAACAGCATGGGTGGACACCGAGGGAAATGAGGGAGCGCTGAGTCCGGTAAATGGCCTGTTGCTGCCGGATAACTCGAGTATCACCGTGGCCATGGCGGAAGGAGAACCAGGCACCCCCCTGGCAGCGACCGGTTGGAACGTCTACGTAAGTTCCGTAAATGCGATCGCCACCTTACAGAACCCTGTACCGCTAATCATTGGCTCTACCTGGGACTTACCTTCAACCGGAATAACTGATGGTCGAGATCCAATCGACGGGCAGCAACCGGACTTTTACATTACCATTTCAAACCAGATTCGACGAGGCTAAAATGCTTCCGCTAACCCTGCTTGCAGCACAAAAATTATCGACCTTACTGACAACGAACAATGTCCTGACGGCGGTCATCAACACGCTCGCCGCCGAAAATGCAGTGGTGCTGCCGGCCATTGCTTCGAACCAAATTATCTTGACTTCGGCCGGCCCCGATATCGCCGACAGGGAGATTCAGATCGTTTATCCCCGGATTTGCCTTTATAGTAACCAGATAAGAAACGCGCAGCGGGAAAAATTCCGGTCTTTTTCAGGGTCTATCGCGGTCGTAGCGGAAATCTGGTCTAGTGGCGACTTGGCCGGTCAAGCGGATCAATGGATTCATTACTACGTAGAAGGCTTCACCACGATTCTGCGAGCGAATATCGGGGACTGGGGCGATGGATTTCTTTTCTCCGGCATCTACGAGGTTCAGCTCCAACCGCTAAAGACAGGCGGCACGGGATTTGTAGAATTAGCCAAAATAACCAGCAGTTTGGACGTAAGTCTGAGTTAGGAGCGCCAGTTAGGAAACCATGGGAAACTATATTTCGTCGAACGCAAATCGCTTTTACGCGGCGTTGGAGAGTAGCTTTGGATCGCCGGTCGCTGTTGCAGCCGCCAATCGATTTCCTGCCATCAGGCTGCAGGCTCAGCAGTTACTCCGCTTTGGCAAGCGTTTGGATAAAACCGGAACGCGCACCTATCTAGGCTCTCCCGTCAGCGCACGCCGACAAACGGCCTTCGAGACAAGTACATATCTGACGTCCTGGAGTGGATCAGGCGAACCAGGTTACGGCCCTCTTCTACAGGCGGCGCTCGGCGCTCCACCGCAAACTGCGCAAGGTCTTACATTGGCCTCCGCTCCAAATGGACCGCAACTTCAGACCACCGGGCCGCACGGTCTTTCCATCGGGTCGGCTGTTTCAAGCGGTACGGAGATTCGTTTTGTGACCGCGGTGCTCGATGCATCGACCGTTGTGTTGAACGCTCCTTTTCTGGCCGCCCTCGCCGCGAATGCGGTTCTTGCTCCGACCATAACGTATAGATTGGCGACGGTGCTCCCGAGCCTTACGCTGTATGACTATTGGGATCCGTCGACCGCCGTGAGCCGGATGGTCACCGGCGCGGCCGTAGAGGCGTTTCAGGTAGTCGTTAACGGCGACTATCACGAACTTTCATTCACTGGCCCGGCCGCGGATTTGCTCGATTCCTACAGCTTCGTGGCGGGTACGGCGGGACTGAGCGAATTTCCCGCTGAACCCGCTCTTTCAACCTTCGACTATTCTATTGTTCCCGGACATCTGGGTCAGGTGTGGCTGGGGAGCGCGATGAATCAGTTTTTTACCTTGACGGAAGCAAATATCGAAATCCGCAATAACATCGAAGTGCGAAATCAGGAATTTGGCTCCTCCTATCCTCGCGCGGTGGCGCCGGGGCCCAGGGAAGTCCTCACAAAGTTTACCTTGTTCGCGCAAGACGACACGCAAACCAGGGACTTGTACGCGGCGGCCAAGGAGCGGACTCAAATTGCCGCGATGCTGCAGCTTGGCCAGAAACAAGGACAGATCATGGGTATCTTTCTACCGGAGGTTACTCCGGAAATTCCCAGTTACAACGATTCGGAAACTAGGCTCCTTTGGGAGTTCAAGAACAACTTGGGGCAGGGGGTCTCGAACGATGAAGCTTATGTCGCTTTTGCCTAAACGAAGCGGCTACTCAAGCCTGTCATGGCACGAAAGCCAGGCAGTGAAGGGTGTGCGGTTCGCCACGCGGCGCATTTCGCTTTCGCAGCGAATTGAATTAACCAAGCAGGTTCGGGAGCTGACGCTTCGGCACGAGTTTATGAAGTCGGGTGATGCCTCCGACCAACTGGAAGCAGCGTTGTCCGACTTACTGGTGCGCAAGTTGTATCTAGAGTGGGGACTGATTCGGGTGGAGGGCCTCACGATTGATGGGCAGCACGCCACTGCCGGCCTGCTGATCGAGAAGGGCCCTGAGCAGCTAACTGACGAGATCATCGCGGCGCTGCGGGCTGAGATTGGTCTTTCCGAAGAAGAACGAAAAAACTTTTAATCGCATTCCATTTTCAGTTTTCCTCGCCGGCCGCGTGGAAATGCGATACCTGCCGGTCTAGCGGCCTGGTGAAGATTCGAAATTGTGCCTGGGCGAGTCCAGAGGAGCCGGAAAATCGACGGATCGCGTGGGCGCGTGGGCAAGTCCTGTCGCAGCGCTGTCCCAAATCGATTATTACGACCCGTAGCCTCTACTTCTTGGAGCAATTTCGTTGGTGGAAGGAATTAGGGACTAGTCTCTGGTCGATGGAGGCGAAAAGTGCCGAGGCACTGATGGTTTTGGAACAAGAGTGGCGGACGGAATTACAAAATGGCAAAGTCTAAAAACAATTTGTTCGGTCTTGTCAATCAGCTATCTCGCGGCAAGAGTCTTCCATCGCCTTTGGCGTCGATTGCCAAAGCCGAAAGTGCCGCGTCGGCGGTGCCGATAAAACTTGCCCGGATCGGCGGCACAAAGGCCGCGTCTCTCAATGCGAGAACGGTCGCAAGTGGTCTCAAGTTCGGGTCCCCGTCGAGCTCCGCTACCAGTACAACGCAGACAGGCGGTGAATTGAGCAGTTTCCTGAAGCAAACAGCTTCGGGGGGCGTAGCGAGCGCGCTTGGGGGTGGTCTGGAAGGGCTCGGGGGTCTCGGGTCGCTGGTTTCGGGACTGGTGAGTCTGTTTGGCGGCGGTGGTAAGAGCGCTCCGCCGGCGCTGGTCAAATTTACGCTGCCTGGCTCGCAAGATCAGGTCACGTATACAAGCCCAACGAAGGGTTCGGGTAACCAAGGCAATACGGTGGGCTCCTCCACTACCACGGTAGGTTCCGGCGGAGGTTATACGGGGTCGGGCCAAGCGAATCAACCTTTTCAATATCAAAGCACGCAGATCGCGCAAGCGGTCAAGCAGGCGCTGCTCAATTCCAGCTCACTAAACGACGTAATCGCGGAAATCTAATGGCAACTTTTCCTGTCCTCAGTTCCGGCGCCGTGATGCAATATCCGGCTCCCGTTTCGTTTGGCCGGCCCGCGCAAGTCATCCGATTCATTGACGGTACAGACCAGCGGTTCATCGCGCGGGGCCGGGCGCTGCGGAGTTGGCAAATTAAATTGAACCTGCTCAGCGAGTTTGAGATTGCCCAAATCGAAGCATTTTTTCAAGCGCAAGCCGGCGAATATTCTGCATTCGACTTTCCGGATCCGTTTAGTGGGACCAGCGTCCCGAATTGTCGGCTGGGCGGACCGGGCCTGCCCATCGAATACGAAGGGGTCGACATAAGCTCAACGTCGTTCTTGGTCATCGAGACAAATGGCTAATCTGTTCTTTCCCCAGTTAACGAGCGGAGCTTCCGCACAATATCCGATCGGCAAGACGCGCATCGTGCGAACGATTAAGAATGTCCTGCCCGACGGCAGCATGATCGTGCTCGCCGACCCGACAAGCGCGCAATTGTACTGGCAACTCTCGTACGCCAATCTCGCCCTTGAGGACACAACGGCATTACAGTCACACTTCGATACTTGTTTTGGTCCCGCAAGGGCATTCACTTTTATCGATCCGACAGACAACATGCTGGTCTCGAGTTCTAACCTCGGAGCCGCGCCTTGGGTGGTGCCGAGTTTGGTAAACGTCGCGCCGGGAGCCGCAGATCCGTTTGGCGGCGCCGCTGCCTTTACCGTAACGAACAGAGCAGAAATTGCCCAGGAGATTACCCAAACTCTCGCGATTCCGGCCAATTATCAATATTGCTTTTCAATTTACGCTGCTAGCGCCTCGTTATCTACGATTACCTTGACGCGGCAAGGCACTCCTCCGGAGACGCCGGCAACGAGTGATATCGGTCCTACTTGGACGCGAGTTGTCTCGTCCGGACAACTACTGGACGGCGCACTGACGTTTACGGTAGCCATTCGCCTGCTGGCCGGCCAGCAGGCTTCGCTTTATGGACCTCAGCTTGAAGCGCAGATCGCGCCTTCCCGTTATCGTCCCACCGCTCAATCAGGGGGAATCTACCCGGCGGCGCATTGGGCGGTAGACGAGTTGGTAATTACGGCGCAGGCCCCGAATTTGTTTTCAACTTCTTTCAGTATCGAAACGAGCATACAGGACTAACAAATGGGGACCATCAACGAGATCAAGCAGCTTGCCGAAGCCGATACACCGCTCTTGTTTTTTCAGTGCGCGTTACCGAACGGCGGTCCGGCTCAATACTGGAGCACGCATACGATTTCGTTCAATGGACAGATTTACTCCGCAAGAGTCTTGAAACACAACCTGTTCGACCTGGCGCTATCTGCCGACGATGCGATGGATGGAATCTCTCAACTTTCGCTGACCTTGGCGAACGCCGATGGTGCGCTATCGGAGTTGAATACGCCTCCGCTTGGCTTGAAAGGTTCGCAGCTCACGGTTTACTTCGCCTTTGCGGACTTGCCCAGTTTGACGATCACCACGGAAAGCACAGTTCTTTTCCGCGGCGTGGCTGGAGATCCCGATGAGATTACCGAAGATTTCCTGAATCTGACGTTTACGAACAAGTTGAGCTTACAGCGGATTCCGGTGCCGGAGGTCCGCGTTCAGCGATCTTGTCCCTGGAATTTCCCGGCGGATGCCAATCAAAGGACAGAGGCCAAGGACGGCGGAGTAAGTGGCCGGTATTCGCGCCTGTACCGTTGCGGTTACTCGGCGGACATTACCGGTGGTGTGGGAACGCTGAATGGCAGCCAGGCGTTTACGTCGTGCGATAAGTCACGAACGAGCTGCCAGCAAAGGGGAATGTTCGCGAGCGACGCGACAGGCAATCTAACCCGTCGATTCGGCGGCTTCGAGTTTGTTCCGTCGGCTATCTCGGTTCGCACCGCCGGAGCCAGTACGTCTCATCTTTCTCCGATTTTGGATAATGCGGCGAAATACAACGATACGGTCCCGCTGGCATACGGTACCGGCTGGCTCAAGGCGCCGGTGATTTTCGCGCGGAACGACGGAAATCTGACCCACATGGAAGTGCTGCTCGGAATGGGAACCATTCGCAGCGTTCTCAAGGTGGTCGTCAACGATGTCGAGATTCCGCTGACCGTTTCGGGACAAGACATGACCACGAGCGGTTGGTACGGCTTGATCACCACGGGCGCCAGGGCAGGCGGCTTCAATTTGGATTTCGTCGATTCGTCTGGAAACCCTTTGGGAGATCCTTACGGGAGTCTGGCGGTGCTCTCCGTGGTTGTGCCGAATCGCATCAGCAGCGGCAAATCACTTCCTAATGTCGAAGTACTGATGCAAGGTGTGGCGATTGATGTGTTCAACTCCGATGGCAGTTTGCAAACGATCGCCGACACGAATGATCCTGCCTGGAACAATCCTGCTTGGGTCATCCTGGATATCCTGCGGCGCTGTGGCTGGTCGCTTACCGACATCGACCTTGGGACATTTGCGAACGCCGCGGCCTTTTGTCAGTACCTCATCAGCACGACCGACCTGAATGGCAATCCGATTCAGGTGCCCAGGTATGAGTGCAACTTGATTTTGACCAAGCGGCAGAGTGCTGCTACTGCCGTGCGCGGCATTCGGGTTGCCTCGAGCCTCATGCTCCGCTACGGTGTAAGCGGATTGCTGGAACTTTTGCCTGAGACCACCATTGCGGCTCAGCAGCCGGTCTTGCCGGATGGCGGGAACAGTCTTGACGCGTTGAATGGCGGCTGGCCGGCTTACGAATTCAGTGACTCGTCGGAGCCGTTTTCCGGCATCGTTCGTAATCCGAACGGTACTTCAACCCTGCGGCTGACTTCAAACAGCGTCGCCGAAACGGCCAACCGCCTCAGCGTCGAATTTCAAGACGAATCGAACGAATACCAACAGGATAGTTTGTCGGTGGTCGATGCCGACGACGCCGCGCTAATCGGTTACGAAAACAGCAGCCAGTCGACCGCTTTAGGCATAGCGAACTTTAGTCAGGCGAACCGCGTGCTTCTGCGCCAACTGGATAAGTCGGTAAACGGCAATCGTTATGTCCAGTTCCAAACCAGCTTTCGCGCCTTGAAGGTACGGCCGGGCGACATTATTGCGCTTACTTATCTGAAGGAAGGATTCGTCCGCGTTCCATTCCGATTGGTGAAGCTCTCTCCTTCCGTGAATTATGAGCTGGTAACGATACTGGCGCAAATACACGATGACGATTGGTACAGCGATAATCCGGCCGTCCTCGCCGGAGCGGGAAGACAACCAGGATCGCTGGTGCAAACACCCCGGCCGCTAATTGGCCTGGTTGCTCACAACGACGCGCAGAACAATTTCGAATTCTTCGACTTTACCGTGCAAGAGGCGATGCAAGCCCTGCCCGACGGCACCGCACTCGATACCTTGACCGTCGCCTTTTCGGTGCCTTTCAAACCGGCGCTCAATTCTCCGAATTTGCCACTGCTCAGTCTCGCTCCGCTGTATTCGAGTACCGGCGGAAGCCTGTTGGGCGGAAGCAGCTTTTACTACGCCGTGAGCGCGGTAGACGCGGCCGGCAATGAAGGGGCATTGTCGTTTACGGTACCGGCCTTCATTCCAGGCGGTACCGGCACGAATACCGTCACGATTCAAGAGTTGAGCTTCCCGGCGAGTGCCGCGTCCTTCAATGTCTACCGGGGAACGACGCCTCAGACGCTATATCGAATCGCGCAGAACCAGCCCATCGGCTCGAATGGGGAATTCACTGACACCGGATTCCCTCCGCAGCCGGCCGGTCCACCGGATGCGAGTTTCGATCACGCAAATTTCTATTACCGCTACCAGTACGGCGGCCCGTTCCCGGCAAGCATCTTCTCCGCGACGATGATCGGCTGGAGCGATCTCGGCGCTACGGCCAATGTCTATATAGGTATGGTCGTGCGAATCATGGATGGAACCGGTCGGGGCCAGGAGCGCTCCATCATTTTGAACGATCAAACGACTCTGACGGTCAGCCCAGCGTGGTCGGTGATGCCGGATACAACTAGCATCTTCACGATTGCAGAGCCTTCTTGGAAATTTGCCGCGGTCTCCGCACTCAGTCCGGTGCAGTTCGAGATTGCCTATCACCCTGGAACGGTGATCCAGATTTCGGGGCGCGGCGCGAATGTCAACAATCAGGAAGGCAGCCTCGATCTCTGTCCGATCACGCAGTGGACGCTCGGAGGAGGCCAGGCGGACGCAGGCGTTGCCGGCACGCCGGGATTTTCATTGACGGCGCCTGGCGGCGGTGATCTGGCGCTCTCTCAAGTACAGTTCACCGACGATACCAACACCGCTTCCGTCACTAGCGGCACTCTGCAGATCTTTCACTGGAACGAGCTGAACACACCCACGGTCTTTTCGCTGGCCGCTGGTGTGGATGCTACTGCGGGCAGCATCCAGTTAAATCAAAATGGCGCGCCTTACATCGCGGAAACCGCGCCGTATTTGGGCCAGGTGATCCAAGTCGGAACTGAGTTGATGATCGTCCTCGGGCTGGATACGAGCTCCAACGTCTACACAGCGGCCCGCGGCGCCCTCGATTCACAAGCCGCTGCGCATTCCGCTGGTGACCTGGTGCTTCACCTGGATAATTCCTTTATCGTTGTTCCTTTCGCGGCGGACTATTTTGAAAACCGGGCTTCCTCAAATTATCTGCACACAGTGAGTTTGCCGGACGTGCGAGTTTGTGCGGCCGAATTTTACGTAACAAACGCTTTCGGCAACAGCCAGGCAGCCGGTATTTGCTACACGAATCTACCGGATACCGGCCTAAGAACGCTTTCTGGTGGACAGTTCTCGTTGCAGGTGAGCGGTTATCTAGCTACTCAACAAGACGCCGCGCCGCCCTTGATCATTGAAGCCGATCACGCCGTGCGCGATCTGCGGGCGACGGTGAGCCAGCCTGCTACCGGTTATGACATCCAGATCGACCTCTTTCAGAATGGCGCGCTTTATCAAAGCTTGACGATTCCTTCCGGAAGTACGGCGTCGGCAATAACGACTAACTTCTTTGAATTGCCGCCGCTCAAGAAGGAAGAGACGCTAACGATGAACATCACGTTGAATGTTCTTTCACCTCCCCCGGCGGCCCAACTCAGCCCTGGAAGAGATTTAACGGTAACGATTCGCCTTTAGGCGCTCTGAGCGGCCATGCCCGAGCAAATTTACAAGCTGAGCCCCGACCGGGACATGCAGTGTTACTTTCTAACACCGTCGGCCATTGCAGCGATGAGCGGCGCAAGCAGTGGAGGCTTCACACTTTCGGGTAAATGGAGGCAGCAGTTTGACTGAGCGGTGATCGAACGGAACCGTGACAACGTATTTGAGCATCCGGCGCTGCGAAATTTGCCCGACGGCGATTTGGGCGGGCTGACGCTCAGTTATACAGAAGAGCGAATCAACGCTATTCCATTCGAATCAAATCTTTATCCGGTAGTCGCCTGCGATCAGTTACGCCTCCGGGTTTCGAACGAAGATGGCAGCGAGACGGTTTATTACGTCAAGGTGGCCGATCATGCCACGCCGGTCTCCGGAAGTTCCGTACCGGCCTCCGCCATCATGACGTTGAAGGCGTCCCCGGGGACGACATACCGCGCCGGGCTCGCGTTCCTCGAAGAGCATTATTACTACACAGTGCAAGACGGCGACGACCTGGCGGCGATAGCGGCGGGAATTGCGGCCAACATCAATGAACTTAGCCACGACTTTACAGCTTCACATGAGGATGGCAGCGCCTCCGTAACAGTCATATGGGCGTCTTACCCGAACCTTTCCGGCGCAAATGGCAACCGCATCACGGTGTACGGATTTGCCCAAATTCCGGACGGCGCTTCTCAACCGGTAGATATCTGGGAGCAGCCATCCGTGACTTTTAGCGGCGGCACATTTCCATCGGCTACCAGGTTGCCTGATCGGATACTCGCCGCCGCCCTTCGTGAGATCCATCCGGAGCCAACGGCAGGGATAATAGTCGGTTAATGATTTATGCCGTCACGATCTCTTTCGTTGTCCTGTCACTTTGCGGCATAACGGCTTATAAAGCCACCCAAGTCAAAAATAAAACGGACTTTCTGGTGGCCGGTCGAACCCTGGGTTGGCCAGTATTGGTCTTCACGCTTCTCTCCTCTTGGATCGGCGCGGGAAGCCTGCTTGCGGGCGCCGAGAACGCTTATAAAAACGGTTTCGTCGCGCTTTGGCAGGCGTTGGGCGGGTGGCTGGGTCTGATTGTGGTCGCGCTGATCGCGGGGCGCGCCAGACACTTTGCGCAATTCACCGTTCCCGATCTTTTGGAAGCGCGATACAACTCCGCCGCCCGCGTGCTAGCGACGATTGCGATCGTCATTTCGAATGTCGTCATCACCAGTTATCAATTGATCGGCGGCGGCGACATCCTGCACATGATTTTTCCCCAGGTCGCGCGCAATACTGGCTTATGCATCATGGCCGGCTTTGTGATCTTCTTTATCGCCGGCGCGGGCATGGCCTCGATTGCCTATCTCGACCTGGTGATCGGTTCTTTGGTCACGGTGACGATGATTGTGGCCGTTCCCGTCTTGCTTAGCCGGACCGGCGGCTGGTCCGTGGTCACGAGCGCGCTTCCCGCCACACACTTTCAAGTTCTCGGAAATTACAGTTTGCTCGGCGCGTTCGGGCTCACCTTGCCGACCATGTTGCTCCTGATTGGCAATCAGGGTATGTATCAGAAATTCTTTTCGGCGAAATCGGAAAGCGACGCCAGAAAGTCCGTTATAGGTTGGATTGTCGGCACAGTCATTCTCGAAACTTTGCTGGTGACCATGGCCGTGATCGCCAGCGCGAAACTGCATACCGCCAAGCCTCGCGAAATCATTCCGCTGACGGCTAAGGAAGCGCTCCCTTCTTTACTGGGCGCGATTTTGTTGGGCGGCGTCTTCGCCAAAGTAATCTCCACTGCCAACAATTATCTTTTCTCGGCGGCGACAAACTTGATCCACGACGTTTATGAGCGATTCATCAACCCGGGTGCCAGCCAGCGGCGGATTTTGGTGGTCTCGCGGCTCATCGTGATCCTGCTAGGAATATTTGCGGTACTGCAGTCGACTCAATTCGAATCCGTTTTGAAAGCTTCGCTTTACGCCTATACCGTCTACGGAGCTGCTGTCACGCCGGCTATAATGGCGGTGTTTTTCTGGCGCAGAAGCACGGCCGCAGGTGCGGTTACCTCCATTGTGCTCGGCACCGTCATTACGATCACCTGGGAACTGCTTCAGCAATACGGTCCGGCGGTGGTTCAAGCCGAGATTGGAGGC
>DASYAX010000278.1:0-5544 GCA_036501045.1 Bryobacteraceae bacterium | reverse complement strand
AGCGAATTATCTGGCCTCGCCGCCGCTCGTCGTGGCCTACGCGCTCGCGGGCCGCATGGATTTCGATATCGTCAACGAGCCGATTGGGAACGATAAATCCGGCAAGCCTGTCTACTTGCGCGAAATTTGGCCCACGCCGCAGGAAGTTGAATCCGCCGTGCGCGGCGCGGTCTCGAGTGAAATGTTCAAGAAAGAATATGCGGACGTTTTTACCGGGGACGAGCACTGGCGCGCCCTGCCCGTTCCTGAAGGCGACCTTTACGCTTGGAGCGACAAATCCACCTACATTAAGAATCCGCCGTACTTTGAAGGTATGCCGGTGAAGCCCGCCGCGATTTCAGATTTGCGCGGCCTGCGCGCTCTTGCTGTTCTCGGCGATAGCATCACCACCGATCACATTTCGCCGGCCGGCTCGATTCAGCCCGATAGTCCCGCGGGAAAATACTTGATCGCGCATGGCGTCCAGCCGAAGGACTTCAACTCCTACGGCGCGCGCCGCGGCAATCACGAAGTGATGATGCGCGGTACATTTGCGAATATCCGCCTCCGCAATCTGCTGGCACCCGGCACCGAGGGCGGCTGGACCGTCCATCAGCCCGGCGACGAGCAAATGACCATCTATGACGCGGCGATGAAGTATCGCGAAGAAGGCGTTCCGCTCGTAATTATCGCGGGAAAAGAATACGGCTCAGGCTCGTCGCGCGACTGGGCGGCGAAAGGAACTCTGCTTCTCGGGGTTCGCGCGGTGCTGGCCGAGAGTTTCGAGCGCATCCATCGCAGCAATCTGGTCGGCATGGGCGTGCTGCCGCTGGAATTCGCGCCAGGCGAAGATTTCAAGTCGCTGGGACTTACCGGCCTCGAAAGTTTCGATTTCCAGGGGCTGGGAGAAAAGTTCGAGCCGCAAAAGAAGATCAAAGTTCGCGCGCGCGATGCTCAGGGTAGAGAAAAGAATTTCACCGCCACCGCCCGCGTCGATACGCCGTTCGAGGTCGCCTACTACCAGCACGGCGGCATCCTCCACTACGTTTTGCGCCAAATGCTCTAGCACGCCGCCGATAATTTCCGAATAGTCCGATCGTACCGTTTTGCAATCCCAAAAAATACCATCAAGTTGCTGTTGACGCTCGCCGCCATTCTTGAGAATATTCTCGCCACGTCCTCGCCAAGTTAGTTACCAAGTAGTCATCTACGGACCGCAAATGGGTTCGCGCCAAAGGCAGCGCGGGCCACGGCGGTGAGGACGCTAATTTGCTCGCTTGGCCAGCCGCACCCAGAGGCGCCATGCAACAGGGGTCGATATTCCACTCTCGATTGTGGTTTGCCGTCGCGCTGTTTTTCGCATTTTCCGGTCTAGCCTTCGCACAGGGGACCACTAGCCGGCCGCGCATCGCGGCGGCCATCGACGAATCCAAGCTCACCACTCTTCAGGGCAACACGCATCCGTTGGCGCGTCCCGAGTTCGATCGCGGTCCCGCTCCCAGCAGCCTTGCGATGCAGCGCATGCTGTTGGTCCTCAAGCGAAGCGTTGAACAAGAAACTGCTTTGGATGCGTTGCTCGATCAGCAGCAAGACAAATCGTCGCCGAACTACCATCAATGGCTCACGCCCGATCAATTTGGCCAGCAGTTTGGGCCCGCCGACCAGGACATTCTCACCGTCACGCTGTGGCTGCAGTCGCACGGTTTCGAAGTGAACCGGGTATTGACAAGCCGCAGCGCGATCGAATTCTCGGGCACGGCGGGGCAAGTTCAGGAAGCGTTTCACACACCGATTCACCGCTTCATCGTCAACGGTGAAAATCGCTGGGCCAACTCCCTGGACCCGGAGATTCCATCCGCGCTCGTTCCCGTGGTGGCGGGGGTTGATTCCCTGAATAATTTCCCCCGGCATCCCATGAGCCACATTGCAGGCCCGGTCTCGCGATCGAAGGCTACAGGACAAATAACCCCCGCCTCTCCGATGTTCAATTTAGGCGGAACCTGCGGCGTTCCTGGCATCGGGTGCCACGCAGTCGGCCCTTACGATTTCGCAACCATTTATGACTTATCGCCCCTTTGGAACGCCACTCCGCACATCGACGGCACCGGGCAAGCGATCGCCATCGTCGCGGTGAGCAACATCAACGTTCAAGACGTGCGCGACTTCCGGAACTTTTTCGGACTCTCCGCCAAGGATCCCCAGATTATCCTGAACGGAACCGACCCCGGACTCGTATCCGGCTCGGAAATAGAGGCGGACCTGGATGCGGAATGGGCAGGCGCCGTCGCGCCCAATGCCACAATCGATTTGATCGTTTCGGAATCAACGGAATCCACCGACGGAACCGATCTTTCAGCCGAGTACGCCGTCGAAAATGATGTCGCTCCGATTCTCAGCGTAAGCTTCGGGGAATGTGAGGCGGGCCTCGGAACCAGCGGGAACCAATTCTTCAGCCAATTGTGGGAGCAGGCGGCGGCGCAGGGAATCACTGTGCTCGTGTCGACGGGAGACGGTGGCTCGGCTGGTTGTGACAATGCAGCGGATGGAACGGCTCCGCTGCCGGCGGAATTCGGTCTGCAGGTGAACGGTCTTTCTTCGACTCCGTACAACGTGGCGGTCGGAGGAACGGATTTCAACGATCTGACGAACGCGTCAACCTACTGGAATACTTCGAATTCAGCGCCACCCGGAAATCCTAGCGCACTTCCCACATTCTCCGCGAAATCGTATATTCCGGAGACAACCTGGAACGACTCATGCACGAACGCTGTATTCGGTACGCTGCTTGGCTATAGCACAAACGCCGAAACGAACTGCAACAATTCGCAGCTCGTGAATTTCGTGGTCCCGATTGGCGGCTCCGGCGGCAAAAGCAGTTGCACGTCGGGGAATGGCAGCGATGTGACGAGCTGTTCGGGCGGATATAGCAAGCCGTCTTGGCAGGTGGGCACCGGGGTTCCGAGTGACGGCAAGCGCGACCTGCCCGACGTTTCGCTGTTTTCGGCCGCTGGTTCCCCTTCGGGAAGTTTTTACGTCGTATGTGAAGCGGATGCTTTTTTCGGCGCCAGTTCTTGTGACCCAACAAACTCAAACACGAATTTTCTGGGCGTCGGCGGCACGTCGGCATCCGTGCAGGCCTTCGCGGGTATCATGGCGCTCGTAAACCAAGAGACGAACTCAATCCAGGGAAACGCGAACTACATCCTGTATAAACTGGCGGCGCAGCAGCCAAGCGCTTTTCATGACGTTCCTACCGGCGGAACAATTGCCATGCCATGCGCCACCGGAAGTCCGAATTGTGTTACTTCCAAATCCGGTGATGCCTACGGAGTGCTTTCGGGATATGCGACGACCAGCGGTTACGATCTGGCGACGGGGCTCGGTTCCATGGACGCAAATAATTTTGTGACCAAGTGGAGCACCGTCACCACAACCTTGAAAACCAGCACCACGACTCTGACCCTCAATTCCGGCAATCCCGTCAACATCACTCACGGCCAGTCGGTAAGCGTGGCCATCGGGGTCACAGGAAGTCTCGGCACGCCGACCGGCAATGTCTCGCTGCTTGCCAACACCGGACCTGATGGAACCGAGGGCGTTCAGGGATTTGCACTAGGCAGCGGCGGATCAGCAAGCGGGACAACGAACGCGCTGCCCGGTGGAACGTACACCGTCGTGGCGAACTATCCGGGCGATGGAATCTTCGGAGCCAGCGCGTCGACGCCGCCGATTTCGGTGACAGTAGCGCCGGAAGCAAGCAAGGCCAGCATAGCCTACGAACTCTTCAGCCCCACGACGGGGTTGCAAACCAGTCCGAACGCTACGACGGCGGTCTTTGGCACGCCTGCACGACTGCTCGTCAACGTCACGAGTCAGGCAGGCGACGCCTGTCCCAACAACAACAACGCGTCGCAGGATTCCGCCTGTCCAACCGGCAATGTCGTGCTCACAGATAATAGCAATCCTCTCGATGGCGGCACATTTCGGTTGAATGCGCAGGGGTACACCGAGGATCAGCTCATTGATCTAACCGGTGGTTCTCATAACTTGACGGCGACGTACAGCGGCGATAACAGCTACACGGCCCCTGTTGGTCCCGCGACGGAGGTATTGACGATCACGCCAGCCGCGACTTCGACGGCCATTTCTAGCTTCGGGTCCACTAAGGTAACGCTTGGCTCGAGCGTGGACTTTTCCGCAATCCTGGCTGCGCAAAACATCTACTCCGATATTTTTCCCACTGGCACCATCAGCTTCTTTTCGGGGGCAACTCTTCTGGGAACCACTTCGTTTCAGGAGTGCGGGGAAAATGCGCCCGGCTTCAAAACAGCGTGCGCCACTTTCGGTACGTCCACGCTGCCTCACGGCCAGAGCAGTGTGACGGCGCAATACAGTGGGGACGCGAGTTACGCAGGTTCAACCTCGGCCCCCATCGCTATCTCGGTGATATATCCCACGCAGACGGCGATCACATCTTCGACCACGACGGTACTGCAAGGCCAAAACGTGACATTCACAGCGCAAGTAACAGGTGAGCAGGCAGGAACCGCGATAACCGGGACTGTTCAGTTTGTTTCCAATTCACCTGGGACCGTCGTGATCTGTAACGCCGTTGCTCTTTCCGCGAGCGGTCAGGCGACGTGCACGACTTCATCACTATCACCCGGCCTGGATTCGGTGTACGCGACGTACTCCGGCGACTCAAACTATGCGCCTTCAGGCAGCTCCATAGTGGCGGTAACTGTCAACAACGCATTCACAATTTCGGCGAATCCGATGACCATCAGCATCAGCGCTCCGGGCCAGTCCGGATCGACGATGTTGACGTTCACGTCGATGAGCGGCTTCTCCGGTTCGGCTACACTCTCCGCCGCGAATTGCACCGGACTACCCTTGAAGGCGAGTTGCAGCTTCAGCCCGGCCATGGTCAGTCTGCCGGCGAACGGGACGGCGACGACAACTCTGACAATTGCGACGAGCGCTGCTTTCTTGCCAATACGTGAAACAGGTCCCAGGCGAAATCCGCTTTCGGGATGGCGCGTATCCATCTTCGAGGCGTTTCTGGCAATGTTTTTGTACATGGTAGCGCTGACGCGTTCTATTCGCGGCCCAGGGCGTCGATGGAGTGCAGCAACGGGTTCGCTCGTCTTGGCACTTGCAATCGCGCTGATCGCTTGCGGGGGCGGCGGCGGAGGCAGTGGCGTCGGAGGTGGCGGGAGCAATTCCGGGACGCCGCCCGGTCAGTATATGATCAGCGTTTCGGCGACGATCAACGGCGCCTCGCAGGTCATTTCGGGTTTATCCGTGAATGTGCAGTAGCGCGCAAACGCGCGGCGTCGTATGTTTAGCGTCGCGCGATGCTCGCTGATTTCATTATTCCGGCGATACCGAGTGGCACGGAGTTGACGGCGTTGCTGGTGGTGATTTGCTTTTCGGCCGGACTCAATGTCTACGCCACGGTAGCGACGCTCGGTTGGCTGGCTCGCGCTAGTTTCCGGGCGGCGTAATCACGCCGAATAGGCCGTTAGCATACGAGTTTGGCCCCGCGGTAAAGAATAGAGAATT
>DASYAX010000277.1:0-5526 GCA_036501045.1 Bryobacteraceae bacterium | reverse complement strand
TCCGGATTGCACAGCCACGGACCTTCCCCGTGAGGCCGCTCTTTATCCTCGGAATCCGTTACCGCCGGCACAAAATCGCGATAGGCAAACCCCTTCGCCAACAAATCGAGCGCCAATTTACGATGAAGCTCCAGCCGCTCCGACTGCCGGTAAAGCTCATCCCAGCCAAGCGCCAGCCAGTTCAGACCGTCGTAAATCGAATGCAACGACGCTTCGGTGTTCCGGTCGACATCAGTGTCATCGATGCGCAACACCATCGTCCCCTGGTGCTTTCTCACGTACAGCCAATTGAAAATGAAAGTGCGCGCGCTGCCGATGTGCAAGTAGCCCGTCGGCGAGGGCGCAAAGCGAGCCCGAATCATGAAGTTTCAGTGTACGAAAGGCGCAAAGCTTCATTGACAGCGCAAGCGCCATCGGCCACACTGCTATCGATGGCGAACTTGGAAACGATCGAGGCTCTGTTTCACGACGTCCGCTATGGCTGGCGGATGATGCTTCGCGCGCCGGGCATGAGCGTGGTGGCCGTTCTTTCGCTGGCCCTTGGCATTGGCGCGAATGCCGGTATTTTTTCGCTGCTCGATCGCGTGATTCTTCGCAGTCTCCCCGTCAAGGATCCGCAGCAGTTAGTGCTTTTCGATAACGGGCTGTCGTATCCCGAGTATCGGGAATTTCGAGATCGCAGCCAGGTATTTCAAGGCGTTGCCGGTACGGCCAGCTTGAGCGGTGTGCGGGTGGACGAGAGCGAGGATCCGGCGAACACCATAAAAGGCCGGCTGGTTTCCGGAAATTACTTTGGCGTGCTCGGTGTAGCGCCGCTGCTCGGCCGCGCGCTCTCTCCCGCCGACGATGTAGTGCCCGGCGGCCATCCGGTGGTGACCATCAGCTATGGCTTGTGGCAGGGGCGTTTCCATGGCGACCCCGGTGTTCTCGGCAAAACGATTCATCTGGGCGCCGGCTGGCTTACCAGCGGCTGGGGCAGCAGTGGCTTTGAAGAAGATCGCGCGGCGCCTCCTACCAACGGGAATTTCACCGTGATTGGCGTGATGCCGCCAGGTTTCTTTGGCGAGACGGCTGGCGAAAGGCCCGATTTTTGGGCGCCGCTCATGATGGAGGAGCAATTCCTGCCGGGGCGGCACTGGCTGTCCCGCAGAACGGCGAATTGGGTTCAAGTGATCGCGCGGCTGCAGCCCTCCATTTCCGCCAAACAAGCCGAAGCCGCCAGCAACGTGCTCTATCGCCAGATGTTATTTGAAGCGGAAGGCCCTGGGATGAGCGAGACACGCCGCCGCGATCTCGCCCAAAGAAAGCTGAAATTGCTGGAGGGTGCGAAGGGATTCTCGAATCTGCGCCAGCAGTTCGCCAAGCCGCTCTGGATTCTGATGGGTATGGTTTGCGCCGTGCTTTTGATCGCCTGCGCGAATTTGGCGAATCTTCTTTTCGCGCGGGGAACGGCGCGGCGGCGCGAAATCGGCACACGGCTCGCGCTGGGCGTGAGCCGCATGAGGCTGGTGCGGCAATTGCTGACGGAGAGCTTTTTGTTGTCGTTTCTCGGCGCCGCGCTGAGCTTGCCGATTGCCTGGGCGGGCAGTCACGCCCTGTTCGCGATGGTTTCCGCGGGAAGGCCGGAGTTGAGTCTCGATCTTGCTCCGGATAGCCGCGTGCTGTTGTTTACGGGAATGGTAGCGGTTCTCACCGCTCTCCTGTTCGGCGTTATGCCGGCGCTCCGCGCCACGCGGGTCGATATCAACGCCGTGCTTAAGGAAGCGGGACGAGGTACCGCGGGCGGCCGCTCACGCCTTGGAGGAGAAAAGGCCGTGGTCATCGCGCAAGTCGCGCTCTCCGCAGCACTGCTCTTCGGAACGGGCCTGTTTACGCGCACTCTTTACAACATGAAGGCGCAGGACTTGGGATATGTGCCGGAGAAGATGTTGATGGCGCACATCGATCCTATCGGGGCCGGGTACCACGGTGACGATATCGGCATCATCGCGCAGCGGGTTCTCGAAAAGATTCGCGCTTTACCCGGCGTAACGGCCGCCAGCTATTCCGATAACGGCTTGTTCGCGGGTCAAGAATCGGGTGCGCGCGTGCGAATCGATGGCTTTAAACCCGGATCTGCCAAAGACTCGGTGGCGCGCTTCGATCAGGTCGGCCCCGGCTATTTCGCAACCATCGGCGTCCTGATTCTGCTGGGTCGCGATATTGCCCTATCCGACACGGCACACGCCCCGCGAGTCGCCGTGATCAATCAGAGTATGGCGAAATTCTACTTCGGAAAGCGAAATCCAATCGGCCAGACGCTGTTCTACGACAATCGTTTGAAATTCACTCTTACTATCGTTGGCGTAGCCAAGGACGTGCGCGATCACGAGGTCCGAGATGAGCCGTTCCGCCGATTTTATGTGTCCTACCGGCAGCCTGTTGACGGCCAGATGGGTGCCGACTACGAAATTCGCACGCCCGTGGACTACGGTGTTATGGCCAAAGCTGTGCGCGCCGCGATCTACCAAGTCTCTCCGCGTATGCCCATCATTCGGGTCGAGCTGCTGATGAATTCGATAAACGATTCCATGATGACCGAACGGCTTATCGCCAAGCTCTCCGTATTCTTCGGGATCCTGGCGCTGGTGCTCGGCGGTGTCGGGTTGTATGGAATCATGGCCTATGCCGTGGCGCGGCGAACACAGGAAATCGGCCTGCGGATGGCCGTGGGAGCGAATGCCGGCAACGTCGTTTGGATGGTAATGCGCGATACTCTCCTGCTGGTAGTGGTGGGGCTCGCCGCGGGCATTCCCCTGGCCCTCGGCCTGAGCCGTTACCTGCAATCCCTGCTGTTTGGCCTAAGGCCGATGGACGGCCTCTCGCTTGGATTGGTAATTCTGACGATGAGCTTCACGGCCCTGCTCGCGTCCTTATTGCCGGCCCGCCGGGCGGTCCGGATCGACCCACTGGTGGCCTTACGCAACGAATAAAAAGTTATTTTTATGAGGGAACTCCCTAGTTTTTTCGGACACTAAATATTCTAGATGCAGTCCACCTCATGTGGGGACACGGGTGTTATTGCACGTCGAAGACGACGCTGCAACCAGCTATCTATTGAGCGTGGCGTTGGACGAAATCGGCTTGGCTGTCGAGCTTCACCACGTCTCGGATGGCGATTCGGCTCTGCGTTTTCTTCATCATCAAGCAGAATATGCCTCTTCTCCCTCGCCCGACCTGATCCTTTTAGATATCAATCTGCCGAAGAAGAGTGGAATGGACGTTCTAAGCGAAATACACTATAGTCCGGCTCTCTGCCAGATCCCAGTGGTGGTGTTTACGTCTTCTTCTCTGACGCGCGAGAAGACGCAGGCCCTCAGCCTTGGCGCTCAGGAGTTCATTACCAAGCCCGCGAACTTCGACGCGTTCCTTGGGGCCGTCCGGTCGGCCTGCTCAATCCTGGCAACCTAGCCCCGCAGATCTAACCCCGCAAATACTGATCGCTCTTATTGATCCAATCTTCGCGTGGCGGCGTGAAGGTGTCGATAGCGATCGTATCCTCGAGCGCAAGCGCCGCGTGCGGCAGGTGCGGCGGGATGAGCAAAACTTCACCGGCCTTTACGACGATTTCCTTTCCGTCAATCGTGAATTGCAGGACTCCGGACAGAATATGACTGATCTGCTCGTTGAGATGGCTGTGTTGAGGGACCAGACAACCCTCTTTCATGAGAATGCGCGCGACCATGACACGATCGCCCACGACAAATTGGCGGTCGAACAGCGGATTCATTGTCTCTACTGGCACTTCGTCCCAACAGATATGTTTCACGGTTCCATTACACCTCTTATTGATTTCGGGCCGCGCGCAGGATCTTCGTGGCGTCGCTCTTTAGTGCCTTCGTCCTTGGGTCCACCTGCGCCGGGCAGCTTAGATCGGGTGAACGTACGCCATTTAATTCCACGTAAAGCGATGAGCCGAAGGAAGCGCTTTTCATGCAGTGATTGGCGGGCAGCGCATTGAGCGGGCCAGCGGCCTGCAAATTGCGCAGAAATTGTTCGTGAAGCGCCTTGTTCATTTTCATGCGACGCTTGGTCCCATTGCGGAGCTCGACGGTAGCCCGGTTTCCCGCTTCGTCCATGATGACACGCAGCCCGGGAATGTTGGTTGAGCCAGTATCGATGATGGTTGGTCCGGAATCGCTTGCTCGCATAAATACCGGCAGCGCTAGCAAAAGAGTTAGCGCGCCCAGCGCATAGCGGCTGCTTCGATGCGCGCGGCCGCCTCCATCAAATTTTCGATCGAATTCGCGAAGCTGAAGCGGATGAAGCCGGCGCCATGCTCGCCAAAAGAGCCGCCGTTCAGACAAGCAACACCCGCCTCATCCAGCAGGCGATCGGCAAGCTGCTGCGATGGAATGCCTGTTCCCTGCACATTTGCAAACGCGTAAAAGGCGCCTCCTGGCGGAGCGCAGCGAAAACCCGGCAGCCGGTCAAGCGCGGAGCAGAACGCGTCACGGCGCTGCCGGAACTGAAGCACCATGTTATCGACATCCGTTTGAGGGCCATTGAGCGCGGCGAGGGCCGCGCGTTGCGTAAAGCTCGCGGCGCAGGAATTGGAATTGACCATCAGCTTATTCACCGCATCCACCAGCCACTCCGGCATCACGCCGTAGCCGAGCCGCCAGCCGGTCATGGCATATGTTTTAGAAAAACCGTCGAGAAGGATGGTCTTTTCAAGCATGCCGGGAACGCTAGCAATCGAGCATGGCGGTTCCTTGGTGTAGTAGATCCGCGAATAGATTTCATCGGACAGCACCACCAGATCGCGATCGCGAACCATCTCCGCGATCTGCCTTAGATCCTGTTCCGGGATGATGCCGCCGGTCGGATTTTGCGGTGAATTGAGAATCAGCAGCTTGGTGCGGTCCGAGAGCTTGTCGCGCAGCACGTCGAGATCGAAGGAGAATCCGCGATTCTCGAGCAGCGGAACCGGCACCGCTTTCGCGCCCAAAAACTGAATCATCGAGCGATAGATCGGGAATCCGGGATCGGGATACAGAACCTCGTCGCCCGGCTCGAGCAGCGCCAGCATCGGAAAGAAGATAATGGGCTTGCCCCCGGGAACAACGCAGACATGCTGCGGACCCACCGAAATATCCCGCGTGCGAGACACATACGCTGCGATAGCTTCCCTCAGTTCCGGAAGCCCTTGCGTCGGTCCGTAACGGGTCCAGCCTTCATCGAGCGCGCGCTTAGCGGCTTGGACGATGTGCGCGGGGGTCGCAAAATCAGGCTCGCCGATTTCCAGGTGCACAATACTGCGGCCGGTGGCTTCGAGGGCGCGTGCTCTCACTAGAACGTCAAACGCCGATTCGATTTCGAGCCGCTGCATGCGGCCGGCAAGTCTCATAGCAGTAATAAGCGAAAAGGGAACCTTGCGGTTCCCTTTAGTCGCGTCGATCGGAATCGACCCTAGAGTTGTGACTAGATGGTCCCCTTCACAGCGGGGTATTTCGAGTATATCCCGGGCAAGCTAGCTGACTTTCT
>DASYAX010000276.1:0-28540 GCA_036501045.1 Bryobacteraceae bacterium | reverse complement strand
GCTTCCCGCATCGCGATCGGCAGCGACTATCCTCTTTTCGAACGAAGCCGCTATGCCGATTACATTTGCCTGGCGCGCGACTGGGTGACCTCCGTCCATCCGGATTGGAATAACTGTGACTGAAAGCCGCAGACAATTCTTGAAAGAGGCCGGGCTGCTTGCGGTGGCGGCTCCCGCTTCCAAGCAAGCCATCGTGTTAGAGAACGCCGAGATGCGGCTGATTCTCGCGCCGGATGGCGCCGCCAAAAGCCTGATACACAAGGCGAGCGGACAGGAATGCCTGGCAGCCGGGGTCGCGCTGCCGGTGTTCACGGTCACTCAATACCGGCCGTATGACAACGAGCTGCAACTCGCTTATCCTGCGAAGCCAAGAGACTTTCCGGCCGAGGCCATTCGCCGGGAAGAGGACCGGCTGATTGTCCAGTTCTCACTGGTCGGCTACCAAGCCGTCATCCGGCTACGCATCACTGACTCCTACATCGGGTTCACGCTCGAGAAGCTGGAATACAAGGGCTACACGAGTCTTCGCGCGAAGAGGAAGACGCCAATCGATGAATCTGTATTCCTGCAGCTTCCGATTCGTAATCGCGAGAATTTCGGCGAGTGGCTGAATGTGATGTGGGATGAGGCAGTGGCGGTGAACGTGTTAGGCACCGATCCCTATGCGCGCGTCGATGCGACGGCCTGCGGCGACTACCATCTCATGAAGGTAGGCACAGTGGATTCCATAAAGACGGAGGGCGTCGGCGGCGCCTTGATCGTGACCGGAACACGGCAGCTTTTGGATCGTGTGGCCAAGGTCGAGGAGGATTACGGACTCCCGCGTGGCGTAGAGAGCAGACGGCGGCCGGAGTATCGGCAATCCTACTATGAGCTGTCGACTCTAAAGCCGGGGGAGATCGAACGGCACATCCGGTTTACCAAGGTGGCAGGTTTGCGGTGCATGGATGTGTACTATCGGACTTTCGCCAAAACGTGCGGGCATTTTCCGTTTCGTCCCGAGTATCCCAACGGCATCGAAGATGTCAAGCGGTTGACCGGCCAGATTTTGCAAGCCGGCATCAGGCCTGGGATTCATATTCACTACAACAAAGTGGATAAGCAAGATGCGTATGTGACGCCGCGTCCCGATCCGCGGCTCAATCTGGCGGCTACCTTTACGTTGCGAGAGGCGCTTGACCGTTCTTCACGGACCATCACAGTGGAGGAGAACCCGCGGCAATGCACGCTCGATGAGGGCCGGCGAATCCTGAAAATACAGGATGAGCTGATCACTTATGAGCGCTACATGACAACCCCTCCCTACCAGTTTCTTGGTTGTGACCGCGGAGCGCTGGGATCGGAAGCATCTGCATGCGGGGTTGGCGCGCGCGTCGGATTGCTGGATGTGGATACCTGGCCGATTTTCGTTAGATTGAGCCAGGACACCGATATTCAGGAAGAAGTAGCGCAACGCCTAGCCGCCATTTATCGTGAGGGCGGCTTTCAGTTCGTTTATTTTGATGGCGCCGAAGATGTGCCGGGTCCCGAGTATTGGTATACAGTGTCGCGAGCGCAATGGTTGGTTTATCAGAAGCTGAATCCGCGGCCACTGTTCTCCGAGGGCGCTTGCAAGTCGCATTTCAGTTGGCACATTCTCACCCGGGGCAATGCGTTTGACATGTTCAAGCCGGAAGTTTTGAAAGCCGCCGTGCGCGCATATCCGGCGGCGGAAGCGCCGCGGGCGGCCAGAGACTTCACCAGTATCAATTTTGGATGGATCGGCTATTGGGCGCCGAGCCGCGAGACCATCGGGACGCAGCCGGACATGATCGAATATGTCACGAGCCGTGCGGCGGGATGGGATTGTCCGATTTCGCTGGTGGGAGATCTGGAACAGCTTGAAGCGCATCCCCGAACGCCCGATAACCTGGAAGTGATCCGGCGATGGGAAAGTGCACGCGCCAAAGGGTGGTTAAGCGACAGCCAGAAAGCTGCGCTGCGGAATCTGGACCAGGAGCACATCCTGCTGCTCGATGAACGGGGTGCACCCGAACTGGCGGCCTATCGCCAGATTGAGGACGTTGGCGGAGGAAGTACTCCCGTGCGAGCGTTCTTGTTCGAGCGGAAGGCAAAGATTTATGTCGTGTTCTGGCACATGTCGGGAAATGGGTCAATGGCACTTCCTCTCGGAGGCGGCACCGTTCGGTTGATGGCTGAACTCGGCAGACCGCAAGCCATCTCGAGAATCTCCGGCGCTCTCCGCTTGCCTTTAGCGGGCCGCCAATACCTGGAATGCGACGGCGTTTCGCGCGAGAACATTTTACGAGCGTTTCGAAGCGCGAGAATAGCGAATTCGTAATGACTTCTAATCAACTATTTATTCTGTTTGCAACTGCACTGCAGCTATCCGCGGCAACCATTCATACCGATTTTGAAGGCGGTTCTCTGGGCCAAATCGAAAAGGTGTCCCCCACGCATTTTCGTTTGGCGGTGAAAGGCGAATCGGACCAGGACGGCCGGAACCGCCAAGCCAACTGGTACTACTTTCGGGTGGATGGCGCTTCGTCTCAACCGCTCACCCTCGATATGGTCAATCTTCCAGGTGAATACAACTACCGGCCCAATCGAGGCGCGGTTACCAAAGACACTCCCCCGGTGATCAGCTACGACGGTATTCATTGGGAGCATGTAAAGACATACGATTATGATCCGAAAGAGCCGAAGCTCATTCTCCACATCGAGCCTGCCAAGGCAACCTTCTGGATTGCCCACTGCGCCCCTTACACCAACGAAAATCTCGCCAGACTGCGCAACAAAATCCGTCATAATCCCGATTTTCGAGAACAGGTAATCGGCAAGACGGTGCGCGGCCGTGATCTCGTGCTATGGACGATCACTCACGGGAATAGCAAAAGCAAGAAGACCATCTGGCTGATGTTCCGGCAGCATAGCTGGGAATCGGGCAGTTCCTGGGTAGGGGAAGGCGCGGTGCGCACTCTGCTTGCGAGCGAATCAAAGAAGCTGCGCAACGACATTGTTTGGAAGATTCTGCCGCTCTGCGATCCCGATGGCGTGGCGCGCGGCGGTGTACGATTCAACGTGAACGGCTACGATCTGAATCGCAATTGGGACGTGGTCGACCCGATCAAGATGCCCGAAATCACGGCCCAGCGGAATGCCATCAAGCAATGGCTCGACGCCGGGAATCACATTGATTTGCTGCTTTCCCTGCACAACACGGAAACCGGGGAATACCTCGAGGGGCCGCCAGGAGGTGGCCACAAGGGCGAATTCAAGCCATTGGCGCAGCGTGCTTTTCAAATTCTGAGTCAAGAGACTACCTTTGCACCAACGCGGCCGCTGATTTACGCGGAAGAGACGACGACACCCGGTAAGGCCGGCCGCATGGATGTGACCCAAGGACTGTACCGGGATTTCGGCATCCCGGGATTTATCATGGAGCAGCGAATTTCTTATAACCAGAAGCTGGGGCGCTTGCCGGAAGTCGCGGATCGTCTGAAATTCGGCGGGGAACTTGTCAGAGCGCTCGCGCAAGCGGTAGCGCAATAGAATCGTTCAAATTTCCGGCCGAATTGTCCTAAAATTCAGGCGCTGGGGCGCGTACCCTTAACTTAATATGGGTAACTCGCGTGCCTCTTTCCTTCTGTTCCTGCTTGCTTGCGTCTCGGGCGCACTTTTCGCCCAGATAGGGACTTCCAGTCTCAGCGGAACCGTTACCGATCCATCGGGAGCAGTGGTTCCTAAGGCGCAGGTCACACTCAGCAGTTCTGAGCAGACTTTCACGCGTACCGCGATAACAGGACCGGCAGGCGAATACGTTATCCCAACGCTGCCGCCGGGCAACTACCAGGTGAAAGTAACTGCCAAGGGCTTTGTCGAGCAGCAAACGCAGCCGTTTGAGCTTTCGTCCGGGCAAGCTGGATCGCTAAACGTCGCGCTGCGGCTCGCAAGCCAGGCAAGCCAGGTGACCGTCCAAGAGACGGCCCCGCTGCTGCAAACAACATCGGCGAGTCTCGGCGCGACTGTTACTGCGAGACAAGTAACGGACTTGCCGCTCTTAGGCCGCAGCTTTCTGAATGCAGTCAGCCTTGTTCCGGGAACCGTTCCGGTAGCGCCGGCCGGGTCAACCACGAACCACAGCCCGGTGGGGCAATCGACGATTCCATCGGTTTTCGGACAGCGGCAAAAGGATAACAATTTTCTGATGGACGGAGTTGAAAATCGCGATCCTAATTTGCTTGGGGTCGCGATTTATCCTCCGCCGGAGGCGATTGCCGAACTGAAAGTGGATTCGGGCGTTGGCTCGTCCGCGTATGGGCATGGTTCCGGAGCGACGATCGACGTAGTCACCAAGTCGGGCACCAACGCATGGCATGGAGACGGTTGGGAATATTTTCGAAACAACGTTCTAGACGCGAGAAGCTTCTTCGTTCCCACTTTGGGCGCATTCCGTTGGAATCAGTTTGGCGGTGCTATGGGAGGACCCGTCACCATCCCGCGATTGCTGTCGAAGGACAAAGGCTGGTATGTTTTCGGGTATTACGAGGGGGTGCGTATCCGGCAAGCCGCAAACTACACGGCTTTTGTTCCGACTGCGGCAAATCTCAGCGGAGACTTCACGGGTTTGGCGGCAATTTACGATCCGTACTCAACAGCCGCGGGCCCGAACGGTACCTACACGCGTCAACCGTTCGCGGGCAATCGTATTCCGCAATCGAGCTTGAATGCGGACGCGCTGAAACTGGCACAGGCGATCTACCCCGCTCCCAATCTCGCTGCCGGCGTCATACCGGGGACAAATTACATCAATACGGCGGGCAACAGCACTGATGGAAATCAGTGGGATGTGCGGCTCGATCATCAGTTCGGGCAGCATGACAGTTTCTTCGGTAGATACACCGGCGCAAATAACCCGTCGAGCGGAGTTTCGCTTCCCAGCCTGACGGGACAAACCAAAGACCAGCTCTCAAACGTCGGCATCAGCGACACGCACATCTTTTCGCCGCATTTCATCGTTACGGGCCGGTATGGGTTGATCGGAGTGAACTATCGAACTGGAAGCACCGCGCCCGTCGGCATTGCCGACGCAACGGGACTCAGCGCCGTGTTTCCCAAGTTTCAAGGCACGGACTTCCTCCCGGCGATTACCATTCCCGGGTATACCGGTGTCAATTTTTCGGCCGGCCAAATCGGACCGCTTTACCAGCATTCATGGAGTGCCGATGCCCAGAAAATCGCCAGCCAGCATACGATTGAGTTCGGCGGCAGCGTTGTCAGGTCGCACATGATTCTCGAGGACACCACCAGCACGGCGCTTCAGTATGCGAGTACGCAAACCTCAAATTTCACGTCCGACACTGGGAACGCCCTGGCCAGCTATCTGGTTGGAACACCAGATTCCGCGCGGCGCCAGATTGGCGGTTCGCTCGGAGACCTGACCTCGATCGGCTATGGCCTCTATGTGCAGGACACCTGGCGCGTGCGGCGATTCACCCTGAACATCGGGCTTCGCTACGATTACAATTCGCCACCGGTGAATAAGTACGGTCTCGGGACATTTGACTACAGCACCGGCCGATATGTTTGGGATTTGACGAATCCAATTACCAATGCGCCGGCGAACATCAGCCGCGGCGGAATCCAGCCGGATCGCAATAACTTTGCGCCGCGTTTAGGGCTAGCATACGCCGCAACATCGCGATTGGTAGTGCGTTCGTCCTTCGGGCTCTTCTACGATAGCTTCGGCTCAAATTACATTCAAGCGTCGCAGAGCGCGAGGGGCAATTGGCCATTCGCGTTTCCGCAGGCGCTCTCGGGACTGAATGCGACCACGGTTAATGCTATTTTCCCCGATCCGTTTCCCGGAAATCCGGCGGGATCGGCCACGCCGCTCATTTGCGCACAGTGTTTGAATGTGGAGCCGAGCTCGTCGCGGACGCCGTACGTTGCTGAATGGACGTTCACGCTGCAATATCAGCTAAGCCCTACTCTCGCCATCGACACCTCTTACTTTGGATCGAAAGGTACGAAGCTGACTGCCCAGATCATTGACAACACCGCCGTATTCCCCGGTACGACACCGGTAGCGAGCCGGCAGTTGTATCCGCAATTCGCGCCGTTCGTATTAAATGGTTTCAACGAATATTCATCCTGGTACGATGCTGGCGCGCTGCGCGTCGATAAGCGGTTTTCGCAGGGGTTGTCGTTCCTTCTGAGTTATACATATTCCAAAAATCTCGATTACGTCGATAACCTCTCAAACGGCGGCGTGGGTTTACCTACCTCAAATCCGACACGTTTCAATTCGAACTTGAACAAGGGGCCCGCGGGCTTTGACATTCGCAGTGTACTGGTTTTCAGCAACATCTGGGAAATTCCGGGGCGAACGAATCACCGCTTGCTCGATGGCGTGGTCGCGGGATGGAAGCTCGGAAATGTATTTACGTTCCACACCGGCCTGCCCTACTCCGTCTACCTGGGTAGCGATAACGAAAATATCGGCAGCGTGGGAGGACGTTTCCCGGAATATCCGAACGTAGTTGGAGATCCCAACGCAATCACCAACAGCACTCCAAGCGAATGGTTTAATATCAGCGCATTCGCGGTTCCCCAATTCGGCACAGTGGGTAATGCGGGCCGCAACATCCTGCGATCCGACAGTTTAATTGAAGACGATCTTTCACTTTCGAAAGACTGGAAAATACGCGAACGCGCCACCTTCGAACTTCGCGGCGAATTTTTCAATTTGTTCAACAATGTCAACTTCGGATATCCGGGCACGACGGTCGGAACCTCTCAATTCGGCACCCTTTCGAGCACGTTGAATCCCGGCAGACAGGTTCAGCTTGCGGCCAAAATTCATTTCTGAAGCGTGGCTGATGGCGCCGGGTCAGATACTCGTGACATCAGCCATGAAAATATTGTCGCGGGCGCCGATCCGGGAATTGAACAGCACCCATCGGTCGTCGAGGCTGAACACCGGGTGCCCGTGGCTTTCCTCGGTTTCGCCCGGCTCGCGCCGGCATAAACGGCGAACTTGCGCTTTGCCGTTCACGTGCGACATCAGAGAAATATATTTATCGCCATCTTTATCGTTCGCGCTTAGATATCCGCAGTCGCCAACTACCAAGGTATTGTTGGTATTCGACTGAATATGTCCGGGTCGGCGGCCTGGCAACAGATATTGTCGGATCCAGGTGCCGTCGGGACGGATGAAGCAGTTGTAATACTCGATCCGTCCTTCGCGCTGAACTTCATACTGAAAGCCGACTTCGCCCAAGCGAGTGAAGTATTCGTGAACGCAATACTCGTTGGGCTTCTGCACATAGAGCGGCTCGGCCTTACGTCCACGCCGCAGAGCTATATCTACGGTCCACATTCGTTGCGGGGACAAGCTGCCGCCTTCCTGGCAAAACAGGATCAGGTTCGGCTCATGGGGATGAATGATGACATGGCTGATCCACATTCGCTCTCCCCAGGCCGCCACAGGTTCGCCGTTGCTGGTGTTGACACGCATGACGACGCATTCGGGCCGCTGATAGAAGGTTTCGGCCATCGATGAATAAAGCTGCCCGTTCTCGGTGCTGACCTCGAGCTTCTGGGCATATGCGAAAGCCACATACAGTCCATCGGCCGTACAAGTCGGCAAGTGAGGAGACCAGCCCTCCGGCACGCGATACAGCTCGTGATCTTGAAGCGTATCGGTCTTCAAACGCCGCAGGATCGGCCCGTCGAAATACATCAGCTGCCCGCCCGGCGCCATACACGCCATGAGCGGTCTTATGTGATCGGAATCCGTCAGTTGGGTCAATCGCCGCTGACGGATTTCGAGCAAATAGAATTGAAAGCGGCCGGAGCGATTGGATGCGAATACAACCTGGTCGGAAGCAGCCGCAAAAGCTTCCGAGGTGAAATAGAGATGGACGTTATCTGAGCCGTCTCCAGTCAAGCGCATGACGCGCGCACCCGTTTCCGGATCGCGAAACTCTTTCACTTCACCGTCGACGCGCATGGTGCGGCCGCGCGCGCCTGAGTGGCTTGCGTTCGCCGGCGGGGTCTGCCAACCGTAAGCAAGGCTGGGAGCGAACGCCGCCAGCCCCTTGAGAACGGATCTCCTGTTATGAATCACGAGTCTGCTAAAACTCCAGTCGAAGCTGAAAATCGATTTCGCGCGGAGCGACTGTGCCGAAGATCGCGGTCGCGCTGTTGGTAATGTGCCCTACGGCTGCCGTAGCGCTGATATTTGACCCCGGCAGTGCGAAGCTCGGATGGTTGAAAACATTTGCCGCGTTGGCCCGGAACTGCAAACGGACGTTCTCGCGAATAACGAAATACTTTGAAAGCGCAAGGGCGGTGTCCGACAATGCCGGGCCCCGCAAAATTCCCAGACCGGCATCTCCAAAGCGCCCGATACTCGCCGGATTTGTGCATACCGGATTGCTATCGGGACAACCGGGAATCTTGAACGCAGCCGGGTTGAACCAGTTGTTGAGCGACTGCGTCCCGACCGCATTGGTACTCACGCCCGGAACGACGTCGGGACGCCCACCGAGCGAATTTGTGTTTGAAGGATCGAAGCCGGAAAACGAGGGAGTAAAGTATTGACCGGATTGCACGACCACATGCCAGGCCATCTGCCATCCGCCGAAAGCGGCCTGCAAAACTTTGGACGTAGTATCGAGAAAGCGCTGGCCGGTTCCGAACGGAAGTTGATAGACCGTGTAGCCATAAAAACGGCGCGCCGGCGTGATCTGATTGTTGCCATACTCTGAGCGGAGATCGAATTGATTCGCAATAGTCTGACCGTAGGCGTTTGAGGTATCTTGCGCGTCCGTCAGATCCTTCGCCCAGGTGAATCCGGAATTGAACGTTAAATTTTTTCCGTAGTTCTTCGCAATCGCAGCTTCGAGCGAATGATAATTCTGGATGGCGCCATTGTCGTAATAGGTGATGGAATTGAAAATCGGATAGGGCCGCCTGCTGGTGGAGAAGGGCTGCGTGCTGGGGGCCGGCTCATTCAGATTCCGCACGTAGACAAGCTTATTCGAGCGGGAGCCGACGTAGGAAAGACGAATACCGGCCTGGCCGATCTGGTGCTCGATCGTGAAATTCCACTGCTGCGTGTACGGCGTCGCCAGATTTGGATTGATACCAAACGCATCCTGGGTAGAAGTTGTGCCCGTCGCGAGAAAAGGATTTGGAAGACTGAACAGCGGCACGCCATTGGTGAGCGAATTTGTGAATGTGGCGCTGCCTGAAAACGGGCCGCCGCCGAGGTTTCTCGACAACGCACCGTAAATCAGGTTGCCGTAAATCCCATAGCCGGCGCGAATGACTGTCTTATCATCATGAAACGGCTTAAAGGCGATGCCGGCTCTAGGGTAGAAATCATTATTGGCTGCGATCAGCGACCCTTGGGGATAGCCTGCGGCGGATGCCGTGACAATCGGGATATTTTTCGGATACAAGGGATTCACGAGCTTCATGCCGTTATCCGGGACAACAAATGCCCCGTTCGCTGGGTCAAAGCTCGCGATGGTGCCGTAGCGGTCATAATATGGACCCGCATACTGCCACCTCATCCCATAGTTCACTGTCAATGCCTGGTTGACTTTGAATTGATCTTGCGCATAGCCGCTCCACGTCGTTCCGCGGAGATAGCGCGCAGGCGTTGCTACCGTCAGGCTAGTCGATTGGGGAATTCCCAGAAGAAAATCGGCGTAGGCCACATTGGTGTAAACCCCCGTAAAACTATACGTGCCGTAAATCGCATTCGGGTAACTAACGCCGCCGAGCTGATCGCGAATCGCGTCGAAGCCGAACTTCATGGTGTGGCTGCCATGAGTCCAGCTCACGTTGTCGGTGTATTCAAAACTGGTGTCGAGCGTCAGTGCTTGAGCAACGCTTTGGCCGGTGGTGGTCAGGCCGGTGATGGAAAAAGCGGGAACATCATGGATACCTGTGGTCGTAACTCCCTGGATGCCCAGTTGTTGGATGATGTCGGAGCCCACCAGTTCCGGATAATAGAAGTTCTGCTGGCGGGTGAAGCCGCCCCGGAACTCGTTCAGCACGGTCGGAGAAAACAAGTGCGTCCAAGAGAGAACGGCGCTCGCTCCGTAGCGCGTCTGAATTCTTTTACCCACGGGCGGAAGGTTTTGATCGTGGGCGGCGAAGGGCATGTTGCGATAGCTAAAGCGGGCGAATACTTTGTCGCCGTTGCCAAAATTCTGATCGATCCGGCCGTCGGGACTGTCGTAGTGGTTAAAGCCTGTGTTCGCGGGAAAATTGCCGATCCAGTTTGACGACTGCAAGCCCGCAGGACCAAAGTTGGGCAGCGGATAAAAATAATCCTGAACTTTTTGGGCGGTCGGGTTGATCCGGCTGGACGGGATCATGTTACCGGCAAACGGCGCGCGAGTCAGTGGATCAAGCACCTTTACGGAACTTCCGCTGAAATCTCCCGTGCGCCAGGCAGGCAGCGGCGTAGTCCCCGTCACCGTTACAATCGAGGACTCGCGCGCGCCTTCGTAATCGACGAAGAAGAACGTCTTATTTTTACGAATAGGCCCGCCAGTGCTCGCTCCGAAATTGTGATAGACGCGGAATGGCACGGTGGTACTGAAGAAATTGCGGGCATTCAGCCGGCCGCCGTTGTAATCCCAAAAAGCGCTGCCGTGAAATTCGTTCGAGCCGGATTTCGTAACCATCGTGATGTTCGCGGCGGTGGCGAACTCGGCTGGCGTGTCGGCTAGTTGCACGTTGACTTCCTGGATTCCTTCAAAGCTCGGCTGCACCGGACCGTCACCGACCGCAATGGCCATGACGGCGACTCCGTCAACAGTGGGCAATACTCCGGTAATTTGCCGCAATCCTTGCACATTACTGTTCGAATTACCCGGAACGCTGCTGACGCCCGGATTCGACAAAACATAGCTGTAGATTCCGATGTCCCCCTGGTGACGGGAGATGAGCGGCAACTCCTCCAGGTCTTTGGCCGTCTTGATATTAGATAAGTTGGTCGTCTCCGTCGATATGGGGCTCGCCGCCTCCGTCACCTGAAGTGTGGTCGCGGCTTGTGTCACGCTTAAATGCGCGTCCAGGTTCAGAACCTGGTTTGCGGTCAAGATCAATCCCGAGCTTTGATATTGGGCGAATCCCGGCGCCGAAATCTCCACCCGATATGTTCCAACGCTCAGGTTAGGAGCGCTAAAGACGCCGGCTGAGCTTGTGGTCACGTCGCGGACAGCGCCTTCGCCCACGTTAGTGACACGTACCTTGGCTTGGGGAACCAGCGCTCCGCTTGGATCCACAACCGTTCCGGTAATCGACCCAAATGTAGTTTGCCCCAGGACAGGAATCGAGATATACGCCGCTGCCAGAAAGTACCGCAATATTCGTTTCGTATGCATGTCGTTCTCCCCCGGCACCCGTCGCCGGTCCAGTTCAGCTTACGGGCGAACCGGCGCGCCGTCTAGCACAATGCGGGATGAGAATTGGAGAATTCTACCTGTCGGAGAACGGATGCTTCAGGCGTTTACCACGACAAGACAGCTATCGCATAAACGTTCACGCGCGGAATGGTTAATATCGCTGTATTTGAAGTGAATTGGAAAGGAAGATTTTCGAGCACTGAATGATCGGGCGAAATAATTGATACCTGCTTCAGCCTGGTCCCTTCCGGAAGGCGGCATTCGATTTTCACCGCTTCAACCGCAGGCACATTCTTGTTGTAGTTGATCAAATGCACCAGCCAGCGCTGCTTCGCACTTTGCGCGGTGAGGTTGGCGACCAGAAACCGGGGGCCGTCGACGCGAATCGGGATTTCCTCTCGCGCGGCCCATCGCACTGACTCGGCAATCTCATCTGTATTTGCTGGAGCCTTCCAGAAACGCCGGTTAATCGCAAAGTAGTTGTTTGCGGGGGGAAGAGGGCCGTCAAACGGCACAGAGCGGAAGTAGACCACACGTCCCGCGCCGGTTTCGTGGCGATATACGCCGCTGGACGCACTTTCATGCGCCACCGTCTCTTCATATGCCTTCGACGTGGGCTGTTCAGGTAGGAGGCTGCGCAGTCCCGGCTCCGTGCGAAGCCGGCGCCATTCGTCATACATGCCCGCGGCCCCCGATGCGATAAGCCCGCCACCGCGCGCGGCGAATTCGCGAATAGCCGTGAGTTGTGCCTCGGATAAACACTCTGAATCCGGTAGAATCAGCACACTGTATTTCGATAGATCTGCCAGGTGCTCGTCGAAGATCAAATCGAACGGGATCTTCGATTCGATCAAGGCCTGCTCGAAGAGAATGGCACTGAGCTGCGCACGTGACTGATGATAGGCAATCGACGCATAGGAGCGCAGAAGAGCCACGTTTCCGGCATCCACCGCCGCCGTGTACAAGTGTCGATTGGCGCGGTAAAACACGATGTGCTCCTTCATATCGGCGCTGAGAGGATCAGTACCTGCAAACCCCAGCGTGTGATTGAATGCCAACGATTCCGCGATAGCGGCGGCATCCGGCAGATAGCTGAATACGAAATTGTTGTATCGCCTGGCAAGTTTATAAGTGCGAATCGTGGAAATGAGCCGGCCATCGGGTAGGAAGTCCGGTGGGTTCCGCTCCTCCGTCCAGAACACCTGCGTGTATTTGAGAAATCGGGAATGATCGAGTCCAGCTTCCCAAGCTCGGTTTCCGCCGTTGATGCCGTGGGGATTCACTTCGATCACCACTTCGCTGTTTAGCGACTTCGCGAGCGCGGCCATCTTCGCCAAAGCGTCGGTCATCAACTGGCATCGGAAATCGATCCACTCCTGAATCGCCGGATCGAAGATGATGTCCATCTTCTCGGGAGGATTCTCGCGGTTCCAGCTTGGAGGATTCACATAGTCCACGTTTTCGAAGCCGAACCGCTCTTTGCGCAGAGCTGCTGAATATTTCGTCCGTAGACGAAGGCGGAAGCCGTTGACGCAATTTGGGCAGTGGCAGGAGTCCGGTTCCGGATTGAGGTTGAAGTTATCGAAGTGGATGAAGTCCGACTTGACCTCTTCGACGGCAAAGCGGACAATCTTGCCGAGATATTCTAAATACTCCGGGTTCGCGAAGCAGGGCCGATAACGAAAGGACTGTTGGTAGCCATAAGTGAGCATGATCGGCTTTCCCAGGTCGTCCCGCTGAATCCAATTCTTTGCTCGCGGCTCTTCGGCGAAGAATGTTTCGTACATCATGGTGTTCCACTGGATGTAGGAATCTACGCGAAGACCGTAGCGGTGCGCAATCGCGGCCACTCGTTTGGCGTCTTCCATTTCAGCGCGCTCTTGCGCCATTCCGGCGCCCTTGTACAGATGGGTGTGGTACACCTCGACACCCCGATCCTTCAACCGGCGGATCACGTCCTCGCTGTCTGCTTGTTGATAACGCCGATAGGCGTCTTGCCGCTCGCCGCCGCGTCGAACGATGAATGAATACGGCTCGTGCGAACCGCCTGCATCGATCAGCCCATCCTCAATCCACTTGGCGCGCGGAATGTTCGCTTCGCTCACGGGCGCATCGAAACCCGAGTTTGCGGCATAGAGAGCGCCGGCATGAGCCGCCAAAAACTCACGCCGATTCATAGAGATTTTCCATCTCGAATTCGTTGACGATCCGGAAGCGGCTTTCCGCACCTGCCCGGCGGTACACCTCGGTGGTCCATTGATACTCAGCGCGCGCCAAATTCTGCTCGATTCGGTTCTTCATTGGATCCACCGGAGCAACCAATACCACCTCGCGACCGGCGATGGACGCAGCCACCTGCGGCACGTCGAACCTGGTCAGAACATCCCTGACGAAGATGTTGGCGCTATGACGATATCGGTCGAAGCGCGTCAGGCTCTGATACGAAATCAAAGGGTTCTCGGCAATGGTAGAGATCACACGCGAATCGAGCGCCGCGGCAAAAAGGCACCACATCGCGCCTGCGCCTTTTCCAAATAGGCGGACTCCCTGGTGGCCAATGTCGCCGCGGCTCACCGCATAGTCGATCGATCGAATGACATCGCGCACCCGCATCCCGAACAGGCACTCATCCATCGCCCACGCCATATAGGTCATCGCGGTATCGGTACTGAAGAGATGCCCAAATTCGCTAGCCGGAACACCGCCTGCATGCGGCGGCGCCGTCTGTCCGATTCCGCGCACGTCAACCGCAACAATCAGGTAACCCCCGCGCGCGAGCTTTTCCAGCAATCCGAACTCACGGCCTTCCACCTCTTTGCCCGCCTCATGAACGAACACGGTTGCTGGATGCTGGTTTCTAGACTCGGGAACAAAGACCCACGCCGGGATGTAGATGCCAGGCTCGGAGAGGAACTCCAGTTTCTCCACCTGGTAGCCCTTTCGGGGAGTCGTCACAATCTGTCGAACGTTGAGGGCCGTGCGCATTTCTTTGTAGCGGATCGCGCGCGCGATCTCTTCCTGCGAAGGCACAACATCCTGTGGAGTCACGGTCTGTCCCTCGCGCTCGATGAGAGAAAAGATCGTCTCGCCTTGCCGGGAGTAGCGAATAGATCCATTCGGCGTGCAGTATAGCGTCGCGTGTTGTTCGGCTGCGAAAGGCGGTTCCTTGCTTATGGCAGGTTTGTCATAAAAGCATCGCAAGAACCAGTTTGTGGTGGCGAGCCGGAGCTTGACTGTCCAGGCGTGAGGATCGGTGGCTTCTTCCGTCGCAAACGCGCCGGAAGCTCCCAATTTGCCGTAACATGCTTTGACTTGCGCAGCGGTGCGAAGAAAAGACGGTGAATAGTTTTCGATGGTCCACAGTAAAGGGCGCGGCGCGATAGCGGCGATCATGTCATACGAATCGACTCCATAGATCGCCGCCGGGAAGACATTTTGCTCGACGTCCGATGGGCCAACATGGTCGCCGGGCGTCAGCCTGATGGGCCACCGATGCCCGCCTCCGGCTTCGTTCACTGCCGCACAGCGCACACGCTTATCGAGCGCACTGATGAAGACGGTCATCGTCGCGCCGCCGGAATGTCCAGCGCAACCAATCCGGTTCTTATCGACCTCCGGCCGCGTCATCAAGTAGTCGATGGCTCGCATGCCATCCCAAATACGGTAATGAGTCAGGTCTTCACCCATCAGCAGAAGCACTTGACCCGGCATGGAATGCTCATAGACGGGCGAGGCGGATACTTCCGTCTCGTTCGTCTGCGGATTCCAATATTGACGCCTTTCGCCCTGGCCGATGGGATCATAGGCGAAGACGACGAAGCCCGCGTGAACTAAATTCATGTATGCAAACTGGTACTCGGGGTCCATGCGCGCCCATGCATAGTGACCGCACGGCGAAATGATGCCCGGCGCCGGGCTGCGGATTCCACCCGGAAGATACAGATTACCGGTGACCCAAAAATTGGGCCGGCTCTGGAACATGACGTTCTCCACGCGGTAACCGTCCCTCTGATGCGCCGCTACGACAACCGGTAGGAGCGGAGTCGGGGCGGGCAAGCCGTGAACCATCAGCCGCAACTTTTCGCGTACGAATTCGTCCCGCTGCTCAACCTTTGCCGCCGTCGTCAGCATGGCCCGCTCTCGATCCCATTTCGCGTTCCAAGCGTTCAGCTTGTTTGCGAGATAGGTCAATGCCATGTCGGGAAATTCCCCGCCATAAGAAAGCGCCGGTGCGCTGGCTGCACGGGACTGAACCATGTCGGCGGCGGCCGCCGCTATCACGGAGCGCCCGATGAATTTGCGTCGATTCAGCACATGGATTCGCCTATCATCAGCTTAGGTGCAAATTGTGCCGTCTGGCACAATGCGGGATGACGATTGGCGAATTTTCTCGTCGAACTTCCCTTGGAGTGCGTGAGAAATGCCGGCGGAACACCCGGTCGAAGTAACTTTGGTCGGCAAATCCCACTGCGTAAGAAATCTCGGCGATAGACAAACTGGTCCGCTCGAGAAGCTCCGCCGCGCGTTCCAGTCGCAACCGCGTCAGATACGAGACAAACGTTCTGCCCGTCACCCGCTTGAAGTATTTCATAAAGGCGGATTGGCTCATGTTGACGGCCGATGCCGCTCGGGCCACGGTAACCCGCTCCGATAAATTATCCGACAGGAACGGACACAACTTATCCAACAGTTTGGATTGCTCCTGCTCGAGGACATCCTTCCGTTGTACGGCGTGAGATCCGCCGAAGCGCGCGGCCAGCAGATAAAGGACTTCGAGCAGATAAGCCTTGCAGCCCGCCCGGGAAGGTATATCTTGAGCGGATTCGAAATAACAGCTCGCCAGGTGCAGTAGGGCGTTGTGGAGCCTTGGGGCCACTTGGTCATCGGCGCGAAGGATCGCCTGGCCGCGGAATGGCGCCAAAAATTCCGAATCGCAAGCCACCGAACCCAAGCCGCACACGAACTCCGGCAGGAAGCCGATCACCATGCCACGCCGCGATTCTCCTTGAAACTGCGGTATCCCGTGTAACTTCAGATTCTCGACTACGAGCACATCTCCGGCGCAAAAAGGCACCATGCGATTTTCCACCACGAATCTCCCATGGCCCGCACACGGCACAAAGATCTCCAAATGTTCATGCCAGTTCAGAGGAAAGGGCGGGGGTGCGTCATAAGAGAAAAGATTCACGAAAAACGGAAAGCGCGGATCGAATCTGACGCGACATCTGCGGTTACCGTCGATTAGATTTTCAATCGGCCAAGGCTTGAAAGGGAAGCGCATCATCTCGTTCGAAAACGTCTCGCGGCCTGGCGGTGCGGCGGGAGTGCGAGGCAGCTTAGGAATGGGCACGAGACTCATGTGCGTGTTTGACCGCACAGTAGCGAATTGTGACAGTTGCGTCAAGAATAATAATTTTGGATGATTAATCGAATTTTGATATGAGCACCGCCGTTAGTTCGCGGAGCGGAAAAGAGCCATCAGTTCGAGCAGCGCCTTGGGTCTGTAGTCGTCTTTATGCGCCACTAAGCCGATATCCCGCGTGAGTTTCTCGCCGCGAATTCGCAAGTAGTGCAATTCACCGTGTTTTGCTTCCGTAGTGACTGCGGGAAGAGGTAAAAGGCTGATGCCAAGGTTGATTCGAACCAACGGCTTGATCGTCGCAACGTTCTCAGATTCCATAACGATTCGCGGCTCTAATCCGAGGCGTGCAAAACATTCGTCGATCAGTCGGCGTGTGGCAGTGCCGGGATTGAAGAGAATCATGGGAAGTCCCTTGAGTTCCTCTGCACTGACGTTTCGCCTTTTTGCAAGCGCGCGGTGCCTCGGACTCGCCACCACAACCAATTCTTCGGTGGTAAACGGAATGACGTCCAGATCCGGAGACTTGACCGGCAACGTCAAAATCCCCACATCCAGCGTGCCGTTACGAATCTGGGGAATGAGAGTCTCGGAAGTGCCGGTCACTACCCGAACCTCCAGCTTTGGATAACGGGCTTGAAATCTTTCGATAACCGGCGGCAACAGGTACATACACGCCGTCATGCCGCTGCCGATCCTGATGATCCCTTGTTTCGACTGCGCTATGTCAGAGACTTCCAGGGCGGCGTTCCGCAAATCCTGAAAGACGTGCCGGGCGTATCGCAGCACTACTTCACCGGCAGGCGTCAGGAAAATGCGCTTATTGACCCGCTTGAACAGCTTTTGTCCCAGTTCCTCCTCGAGTAGGCGGATCTTGCGGCTGATGGCGGATTGAGCGACAAACAGTTGCCGGCCCGCAAGGGTAAACGACAGGTTTTCCGCCACTGCGTGAAACATCTGAAGCTGCCGGAAGTCCATGTCAAGGTCATATCACAAATAGATGGATTCGGTGCGATCTTTCAATTTGACGCAACCTTGAAATCACTGCTAGCCTCGGGTCTGCTCATGATTGTGACGGACCTACGGACCCAGATCGTCCAGCTTGGCTTTCGGAATTGCATTTTAGTTCGAGTGGATACGGATGCAGGAATTACTGGTATTTCCGAAACCGTGATGAAGCGATGGTCGCTAACGATCGAACGATCTATACTACAGCTTCGCTCCTACCTGATTGGCAAGGACCCGACGAACATAGAAGATCATTGGGAGAAAATGTATCGGGACTCCTTTTGGGTCGGAGGTCCCATGCATTGCACCTCCATCAGCGCCATTGATTGTGCGCTCTGGGACATTTTGGGCAAGAGTCTTGGAGTTCCCGTGCATAAGCTGCTTGGCGGTCCCACGCGTCAGCGGGTCCCAGCCTATTGCCACTGCCCTAGCGGCTCAACGCCGGAGGAATTTGCAGCGAACATTCTGGCCTGCAAAAACGACGGTTACCGGGCGGCAAAAACAACCCTGCCGGTCTTTTACGGGCACGGCCAAACAAACGGTAAAAATTACTCGGGCACCCATGGTGCGGTTGCACGCACATGGAAGGAGACTGAGTACCTGGATCCGTCCGTGTTCGGACGGATTCGCGAGTTTTTCGTGGCGGCACGTGAGGCCGCTGGCTCAGGCTTTGGACTTGCGGTCGATTGTCACGGCCGATTGAACTTGAAGGCGGCGATTCGCCTTTGTCAACGGTTAGAAGACCTGGATCTTTTGTTTGTTGAAGAGCCAGTGCCTCCCGAAAATGTAGATGTGCTCGCGGCCGTACAGCGGGAAACCTCTATTCCCTTAGCGGCCGGTGAGCGCTGGGCGACCATCCACGGAGCTAGAGAGTTCATTGAGCGCCACGCCGTGGACATATTGCAATGCGACTTGGTAAATTGCGGCGGCATCACTGGCCTGAAGAAAATCGCCAGCATCGCTGAGGCACACTATATCGGGATGGCTCCGCATAATCCCAACGGCCCCGTCGCAACCATGCTGAATTTGCAATTTGCCGCCACCATCCCGAACTACTACATGCTCGAGACAATTGGCGGAGAGGCCGACCGGCAGATCTGGCGAGAGATCACACACAATGAGATTTCACTTCAGGATGGGCAGATTCCCGTGCCTTGCGCCCCCGGATTCGGCGTTCTGCTGAACGACGATGCTTTGGCGCGGCATCCCTATGCTCCTCAGGAGGGCTGGCGTTAGACAGTTAACCGCGCAACGAGGCAGCAAGCTGACATGGGCTGTTTGTATTCTGCTCCTGTTTGCCACGGTCTTGAACTATTTGGACCGCCAGATATTGTCGCTTACCGCGCCAAAGCTGATGGCGGAGTTCCATCTCAATCAGCAGGAGTTCGGCCAATTGCTTGCGGCGTTCCGCTATTCCTACGCTCTCGTACAATTGCTGGGAGGATGGATTGTCGATGCGTCGGGACCAAGAATTGTCTTCCCGGCGGCCGTTGGAGTCTGGTCGGCCGCAAGCGTCCTTACCACATTTGCCCCAAGGTTAGCGGCCATTTCGGCGTGCCGTCTTCTGCTCGGCACTGGCGAGGCATTCAACTGGCCCTGCGCGTTGACGGCTACGGAACGCCTGCTCCCGCCATCGGATCGGCCGCTGGCAAACGGCATTTTCAACAGTGGCAGCGCTCTGGGAGCAATTCTGGCTCCTGTCATCGTTACGATCCTCACGCTCAAATGGGGTTGGCGATCGCCCTTCGTCCTTACCGGCGCACTCGGAGCGATTTGGGTGTATCTTTGGCTCCGCCTTACGCGCAGCCGGGCGAGCGATTTGGGCGGGAGCAAAATGCGTCCGGCTCAGGCAGTTGCAATTCTCGCTGGAATCGCACGCAAGAGGAATTTTTGGCTGCTCCTCACCTCCGCCGTAGTCGTGAACGGCGTCAGTTATTTTTTGGCTGACTGGATTCCGCTCTACTTACAAACAGAGCGGGGCTTTAGCTTCCGAGTCGGAAACGCGCTGTCTGTTCTGGTATATGCCGGTCTGGACTGTGGCAGTCTTCTAACAGGAGCATTGGTGCGCGTTGTCATTCGCCATGGCGTCGCTGCCCATCAGGCCCGCACTTGGTCGCTTTTTGCGAGTTGCCTGTTGATGAGTTGCGCGGCGCTGGTAGGGTTCATGGAATCCCGCACAGTAGCGCTCGGTTGCATCATTCTCACCGCGGTGGGTGTAGCGGGATTTCTTGTCATTTACCTGACCCTCGTGCAAGAGGTAGACGCGCTGCACGTGGGAGCCGCGTCCGGGATGTTAGGCGGCCTCGGCAATCTTTGCTACGGTCTGGTGAGCCCCTATATCGGCCATCTGGCGGATCTGCGCGAGACAGCCTTGACATTCCTCTTCGTCGGCCTGCTTCCCTGGCTCGGCTTTCTGACGATCCTTTCCGTAGTTCGAGCCAGGCCGAAAACGTTGGTACAAAATGCCTCACTCACTTAAACGATTTCGCGGCATCTTCCCTGCCGCGCTGACCATGTTCGATGAGGAAAATAATCTGGACGAACAGCGAACGGCAGAACATTGGGAATGGCTGATCCGCCAGGGAATCGATGGCTTAGTCATCGCCGGTACGAGCGGTGAATTCATAGCGATGGAGAACGACGAGCGGCTCCGTCTCTTTCGCCTCGCCAAAGAAGTATGCAAAGATCGTGTTCCCCTGATCTTTGGTTCAGGACATTACAGCACCAAGCTTACGATTCAATTGAGCCAGGCGGCACAGCAAATCGGCGCGGACGCGATTATCGTCATCCTGCCGTATTATCAGAAGCCCCACAAGACCGCCGTCATCCGGCATTTTCGCGACCTGCGCAGCGCCGTGACGCTTCCGATCATGCTATACGCCAATCCGGGCAACTCGGCCTGCGTCGATCTGACTCCGTTGGATATCGCCCAATTGGTCGAAGACGACATCGTGCACATGGTCAAGGCCACTTATGAAACGGTGGTTCCCGTGCACGATCTGCGATTTCTAACGGGCGGGAAAATGGCCATTTTCTACGGTTCGTTTCAAGCTCCTTTCGAGGCGCTTACGGCCGGCGCAGATGGCTGGATTAGTGGAATTCTGAATGTCATTCCAAGGGCGGCAAAGGTGATGTATCAGGTTACGGTTGCCGAAAATGACGCGCGCCTTGGATTTGAGATCTGGAAACGCCTCCTGCCGCTGGTTCATCTCTACACTCACCAGCGGATTGGACCGGTCAGCGATCTGGCGATCTATCGCTCGATACTCAATGTCTGGGGCTTAGAAGCAGGATTCAGCCGTCGCCCCTTTTATCCTCTCAACCAGGATCAGGAGACGCATCTACGGGCGTTTCTAAAGGAATCCAACTGGCTCGATCTCGAACAGGGGATGGCGGATATCTTAAGATGCGCGTCGCGCTCATAGGTTACGGAGCGGTGGCCGCCGTTCATGCGCGTGGCTTGAAGGGCCATGCCGAGGTCCTGACGGTTTGCGGGCCCGATCAAAGGAAAGCGGAAGCCTTTGCCGAGCTTTATGGAATCCCGCACGCGGACACAAGTTTGAAGACGGCCTTCAACCGCGCGGAAGGTGCCATCATCTGTTCCCCTTCGCCCCTGCACTATGAACAAGGAAGAGAGGCGCTAAACACAGGCATTCATGTCCTGATCGAACTTCCCGCTTGCACTTCTGAAACCGAGGCGCATGATCTCGAAGCGCTGGCAGGAAATCGCAGAACATTACAGTGCGCCCATACGAGCCGCTATCTGGAGCCCTATCGACGCTTCACGAGCTGGATTCAGGCGGGGACTCTCGGGCATATCCGCCACGTACAGTACGTACGTTCGATACCGCCGCGCACACGCTCCTGGACCGACGATGCTCTTTGGCATCACGCTGCGCACGCCCTGGATCTCTTCTTGCTTTGGTTCGGCTCGCTCGAGCCGTTGAGTTGTACAGCTCATCCCGCCGTTCCGGCAGCACAAGATCTTTCCCTCACTGCTTTGCTACCCGGCAATGCACCTGCCGCGATATCGATCAGCTACACTTCCCGTCTGCCGGAAACAAAGATGACTGTAATAGGAAGCTGCCACACGGTTGCAACGGACGGCTTTACCTATATCTCTTCAGACGACGCTTACTTTAAATGGCAAGATTGTGAGCAGCCAACTTACGAGAGCGCGATTCGGGAACAGGACATTGCCTTTTGCGATGCTTGCCGTGGAAGGCAAGCCGGCATACTGTGGGATCAAACGATCAGGCTGACTAAGTGCCTGGCCGATTTCGTCGATCTATCGGCCTTGCGCCGAAACACGCTTTGAGTCGTAATGAGGGTAAAATCATCGTCCCGATCACAGGCCGCGAATACCAAAACACTCTGCCACTTTCTTAAAATGGCGGAGAGAGTGGGATTCGAACCCACGTTAGAGTTTCCCCTAAACACGCTTTCCAAGCGTGCGCCTTCAACCACTCGGCCATCTCTCCGTTTTGAAAATTGTTGCCGGGCTACGCCAAATCGAATTTTTCGTGATGCAGCGTGGCGTCGCCCACTACCAGCACCGGGCGGCCCAGGATTTCTTCCAACTCCTCCAGATACTGGTTGCTGCTCGCCTTTAACTGCTTCGCTACATCCGGATGGACGCGCAAGACGACGTCTTTGCCTTCAATGGCGCGGGCGATTTTTTGCGCCTCCACCAGAATCTCACTGATGGTCGTCTGCACGCTCTTCACGTAGCCCGCGCCTTCGCAGTGCGGGCAAGGAGAACAGAGCGTTCGCTCCAGACTTTGTTTCACACGCTTGCGGGTGATCGCGACGAGCCCAAAATCGTTAAACTGCAGAATCTTGTTAGGAGCTTTGTCGGCGCGCATCGCCTCTTCAAGAGCCTGCATTACTTTTTGACGGTTCTTGCGCTCATCCATGTCGATGAAATCGACGACGATGATGCCGCCGAGATCGCGAAGGCGGATCTGACGGACGATTTCCTTCACCGCTTCGATGTTGGTCTTGACAATGGTGTCCTCGAGGCGATTGGATTTGCCTACATACTTACCGGTGTTGATATCGATCGCCACCAGCGCTTCGGTTTGGTTGATTACGATGTAGCCGCCCGATTTCAGCCAAACCTTCGGCCGCAGCGCCTTCTCCAACTCCTGCGTAATGCCGAACGCGTCAAAGATGGGCGCCGAACGGGTATACATCTTTACGCGATTGACCAGGGCCGGCTGGAAGCGCTGCATGAAGGTCACCACGTTTTCGTATAGCTCTTCGTTATCGACCCAAATGGCCTTGAATTCGTCGGTGACCTGGTCCCGCAAAATGCGCTGCACAATATCAAGGTCGTAGTGCAGCAAGGCCGGCGCGGGCTTCTTCTCGGCCTTCTGGCGAATGTCGAGCCACAGGTTGTAGAGGAAGTTCATGTCGGCGGCGATCTCTTCTTCCGGTACGCCTTCGCCCGCAGTACGAATGATGAAACCACCGGTAGTGCCGACGCGGTGCGTCTGCAAAATACGCTTGAGACGGTGACGCTCTTCCTCACTCGATACGCGGCGCGACACCCCCAGATGCGCGACGCTGGGCATGAAGACCACAAAGCGACCGGGGAGCGCCACGTGGGAGGTGATGCGAGCGCCTTTTTGGCCGAGCGGCTCTTTGGCGATCTGCACAATGATTTCCTGGCCGGCCTTCAGCAATTCCGAGATAGAAGGCATACTGCGCTCGGGTTTTTCGGCGGAGCGCTCTTCATAGGACTCACGACGGGCTTCAGCTTTGGCTTCGGGCTCCATGGCGGCCGCCGTGCCACTCGCCGCGCGACTTGCTCCGGCGGCTTCGTTGGCCCCGGGCGCACCATTTCCGGCATCGCCTTGGGCGAAGCGGCTGCCACCACGCCGCCGCCGCATACGCCTGGAGACACGATGCATGAGGCGTCCGCCCTGATCGCGGACGGCCGCCGTTTGCGGAGCGGACGACTTGGGCGGTCCATCGGCTTGGATTGTCACATCGCCCGCCGCGTTCTCTAACGCTTCCTCAATCTCGGGCGCCAACTCTTCCACTTCCGGGAGTGTTTCTTCGGCCGGATCCGCATCGAACTCAGTTACTTCGAGCGCTTCGACTTCGGGCTCACTTACTTCGAGCGCTTCGACTTCGGGCCCGGCTGGTTCGAACGGCGGTTCCTCGCGCCCGTCTCCGCGGATTGAGACTACGTTCGAGTGGCGTTCCTCTTCGGTGAGCAGGGTTTCGACTTCGGGAATCTTCTCTTCCGGCAGCGGTGTGGAGTCCTCGTCGTGATGGGCGAAAACGCGGTCAGTCAACTCGAGCTCCTCGGCCTCGGCGGCGAGGTCCTCGTCGGGCTCGTGTTCCGGCGCCTGGCTTGCCTCGCTTGCCAGCGGGAGGGGCTCCTGCTCGACCGGTTTGTGGCGGTACTTGGCCAGCGATTCGCCGGGAAGCATCATCACGTCGGCAGGCGGCTCTTCTTTGGCGGACAGAACGGGGAGCGGCGTTTCCTGAGGGCGCGGCTCGGCCTCCGGCCGATCGGCTTCAAGGCTCGGCGCAGCAGGCGAGGGTTGCGCGTATTTGTTATCCGGGAAGTCGCGCCCGTGTGGACGTCTGCGACGCGACCGCCTGCCACGGCGGTCGCCGCGCGGCCCACGGTCTCCGTCGGTGCGGTCGACCGGCCGTCTTTCGGCTGGTCCGGTTGGCAGCACCACTGTCGCGGGGCTAGCGGCGGGCGGGCGGCTTTCGCTCTCGCCAGCTTCCGCAGCGACGGCCACCAGCGGTGGTGCTACGGCCTCGGTTGAGCGGTTCGGCCCGCGGTCGCGCCGCTCGTCTCTGCGGTCGGGCCGATTGCTCGGCTTGTCTTCCGGGAGAGCATCGATCTCTTCCTCGTTCTCCTCAAAGAAATCGGAGACGTAGAGGAACGTGTCGCGCTCGAGGCCCAGGTCGACAAAGGCGGATTGCATTCCGGGAAGCACGCGCGTAACGCGGCCCTTGTGAATGCTGCCGGCGAGCGAATACTCGTTCGCGCGCTGAAAGTAGACTTCAACCAGTTGATCCTCTTCGAGGATCGCTACTTTCGTTTCGTGGCGATTGGATCCAATCACCAACTCCTTACTCATGGATCACCCCTTTTCGGGGCCGATGAGAGTACAGAGAACTCCGGATATACACCGAGCGACCCGCCTGCGACCAGGCAAGCGAACCGCAAAAATTTGTGTTGCCGACCCGGATGGAGGCTTGCTCAAAAACACCCGCGTCTCAGTTGCGTTCAGCACCTCAGCGCTACGAAACCCAATTAGCAAATCCGAAATCTTTTTCTACCCAGCTCGACCCCTCGTGTGTCGAACAGCCTCGTCCTAAGAGGCGGTCCATTCAGTTCACAAACCTACGTAACCTGACGCCGTTCACCAGACCCAGCATCAGAAAAATCGACCACGTGCTGGAGCCTCCCGAGCTCATCAACGGGAGCGGGATTCCGGTAATCGGCATTTTGCCCACCACCATTCCCACATTCACCAACACATGGAACAAGAGCAAGGCAGCGACGCCCATGCAGATATACAAACCTGCTTTATCAGTCGAAGTCTGGGCGTTCTGCACGACCTGCATAATCAGCAGAAAATATAAAACCAGCGCGATCACAATACCAACAAAACCGTGCTCCTCAGCGAAGGACGAAAAGATGAAATCGGTGTGCGGCACGGGTAGAAAACCCAGGTGAGTCTGGGAACTCTCCTTGGCGCCGCGGCCCCACATACCGCCGTTTCCAACCGCTATTCTGGATTGAATCACCTGAAAGCCCGTCCCTTTCGGATCCCGGTCCGGATAGACAAAACTGACCAACCTATCCTTTTGATAAGGCTTAAGGAAATGATAGCCGATCGGCAAAGTGACTAGGAGCACAGTGGCGATAATCAAGAGATATTTCCAGCGCAAACCGGCCATTAGCACGCCACAGACCAGTATTGGGAGATAGGTCAGGGCGGTGCCGAGATCGGGCTGTCTCATGACCAGAAACATGGGAAGGCCGACCAAAGCGCCCAGGCGCGCGAGGTCTTTCCAGGTGAGCGAAGCCCCGATCTTCCAATCGGTGAGGTAGCGGGCCACCAGCAAAATCAGGACGATTTTGACGAACTCGGAAGTTTGCAGCGTGAAGCCGGCAATTTTGATCCAGCGGGTGGAACCGAACACCTTATTGCCGGCGAAGGTGGTGACCAGCAGCAGCGCGAGGGCAGCGAGGTAGAGGTAGCCGACGCGGCCGAGGAGCTGATGGTAATCGACGGTGGCGGCCAGCCACATCATAAACAGGCCGCTGAGCACCCAGATAATTTGTTTCCACCAGGCGTCCTGCCACTTGGTAGCCGAGGTGGCACTGTAGATTTGGAGGATGCCCAAACCGCACAGCGCGAGCGTGACGACGAGCAGAGTCCAATCGAGATCGCGAATCGATCGATAGACGGGCATTACTCGAGCGCCCCTTGCGGCGTGAACCGAGGCGCACGCGCGGCGGCTGGAAGCAGAGCCGGCGGAAGCAGGCTGCCGGTCAATAAGCCGGGCGCGGCGAGCTGGCGGCGCAGCATGGTCAGCCGGGTGGCGGCTTGTTCCCGGCGTGCTTTCTTATCGAAATAAGCCTTCAATACGTCGCGCACAATGGGGACGGCGTTGTAGCTTTCTACGCCATGCTCAAAGAGCGCGACTACTGCGATCTCGGGATGCTCCATGGGCGCGAAGCCAACGAACCAGACGTTGTTGGCCAAAGAGCTTTTGAGTTTTGCGCCCTTGGTCTTGTCGCTAGCGGCCACCTGCGCGGTACCGGTTTTGCCGCACACCTTGATGCCTGGTAATTGGGCCGCATGGCCGGTGCCCCACTCATTAACCACGCCATACATGCCGGAGATCACCTGCGTAAGATTATCCGGGTTGAAGTTTGCCTGCCGCAACAGCACAGGCGCCTGACCTTGGACCATATGCGGCTCGAACCATCGGCCGCCCACGCTCAAACCGCCCAACGCCGAGACAAGCTGGAGCGGAGAAACGGTTACAGCGCCTTGGCCGATGGAGACCGAGATGGTTTCGCCGGCATACCACTTCTGGCGTGAGACGCGCAGCTTCCAGCGGGTGGAAGGCATGGTGCCCTGGGTCTCGTTCGGAAGATCGATTCCGGTTTTGCGTCCGATGCCCGCGAGCTCGGCGTATTTCGCAATGCGATCGATACCCAGGCGATTGCCGACGTTGTAGAAAAATACGTCGCAAGATTGGGCGATGGCGCGATGCAGCTTGATATCGCCATGCCCGTGCTTCAAGTGGCAGGCGAAATAGTGGCCATAAAACGACGCGCCGCCCGGGCAGTGAAATTGCGTGTCTTCATTGATCACGCCGGTTTCCAGGCCGGCAATCGCCATGATGGGTTTGAACGTCGATCCAGGCGCCAACTGGGCCTGGATGGCGCGATTCAGCAGCGGTTTCTGAGGGTCGTTCGCCAGCTCGTTCCAGTCTTTGCGGCTAATGCGGCCGGTAAATTTGTTCGGATCGTAACCGGGCTCGCTGACCATGGCGAGGACATCTCCGTTCCGGGGGTCGATGGCCACGACCGAGCCCTGCTTATCCGCCATGGACAACTCCGCCACCGCCTGAAGATCCAGATCGAGCGTCGTGTGCAGATCTTTTCCGGGCTCCGCTTCTTGCGTTGCTTCCATCTGACGCTCGCGGCCCATGTTGTCGACAAGCACGCGCTGCTGGCCATCGACGCCACGCAGGGTTTTATCGTACTGGCGCTCGAGGCCGTCCTTGCCGATGATGTCGCCCTCGTGATAATCGATATACTGCGGCAGGTCGAGCTCGGCTTCGCTAATCTCGCCGACGTAACCGGTCACATGGGCGGCAAAGCCGCCTTGCGGATATTGGCGGCGCCAGGATTTGATCAACTGCATCTCGGGATAGGCACTGGGATCCTGATGCGATTCGATCCAGGCGATCTCGTCGCGCGTCAGTTGATCCTTAATAATGATTTGCGGGCGCGATCCCATGCGGCGGATGGTGCTTGCCAGGTCGCCGTAATCCAACTGCAAGGCAGCGGCGATGCCCGGCAGATGCTCCCACTTGATCTGATCGCGGTTCAGCAGCAGCGAGTACGACGCGCGGTTATCGACGATCACGCGCCCGTCACGGTCGAGGATTTTGCCCCGTCCGGCGAGCAATGGCGTGCTCTTGATGCGATTCCGCTCAGCGGCTTCACTATAGACTTCCGGGTTTTGTACCTGCAACTGCCAGAAGCCGGCCAGCAGGAACACGAAAACGAAGGCCGTCAGATATTGAAAGACGGCGATCTTGCCGGCCGCTTCGCGCGGATCGTCGCGCTGAAGCTTGGGGGAGACTATCTCATCCCGCCTATGCTCGCTTTCGATGGATGGCACTCGAATGTTCCGGAAAATGCTAGAACAACTTCATTCTAGCGAGGGATCTCCCAAAAGGAAGTGGCCTGACGACGCCATATCGCTCGGGTGGGCACAAAAATCGCGCTTCGGGGGGCCGGGCAGTTGAATTTTTCGAAGGCTCAGGCGGCGGTGAGGCCGTAGAGAGCATGCAGCTCGCGGAATTTGGCGTCTTTGGCCGGATCCTTGGCGATTTCGGAGCAGTAGCTGGCGATGTTGGTGATGAGTTTCTCCTGAATTTCGGCTTCGGCGAAGAAATTCGCCAACTCGGCGCGCTTTTTGTGTAGTTGGTGGCGCTCCTGGCGGCGTGTTTCTTGCTG
>DASYAX010000275.1:0-3498 GCA_036501045.1 Bryobacteraceae bacterium | reverse complement strand
TAGCGGGATCGATTTGCGGCCGTCCACATGGGCGCCTCCAGAACGAATCAGTGCCCAACAAAGAATCACAACAGATTCAACCTCTTCAAGTCCCCTAACCGATTCACCCCACTCGCAATGTCCCCGGACAGACACTAAGAGAACGACGCGTAAATGTGGTGTTCTCGGTGGATATATTCAACGAAGGTGTTGACGTTCCTTCTGTCGATACTCTTATCATGTTGCGTCCAACGGACAGTCCAATATTGTTCCTACAGCAACTTGGCCGTGGGTTACGCCGGAATCCAGGCAAGCGTGCTTGTACCGTTATCGATTTGGTGGGATTACACAGGAATGAATTTCGGTTTGACCCACGGTTCGCGGCGCTCCTTGGCGGGACACGCAAAGACATCGAGCGTCAGGTGGCGGAGGGATTTCCGTTTTTGCCCGCTGGTTGCCATATGGAACTGGATCGGGTGGCCAGCGAACGAGTATTGCGCAGCATTCGCAATGCCGTACCAGACCGTTGGACCGCCAAAGTCGAGGAACTGCGACGTCTGGCAGCAGGCGGAAAGCAAATCAAGCTGGATGTCTATCTTGAACAAACCGGGTTGGCACTTGAGGACATCTATTCATCGGGGCGGTCTTGGTCCGATCTGCTTAGCGCAGCGGGCCTGCCTGTATTAGGGACAGGTCCGGCCGAGGAAGAGTTACGAAAAGCCGTGGGTAGGCTGTTGCACGTTGATGATGCACGCAGAATAGAAACATACGCCCAATTTCTGAGCGACGGGATTGAGCCTGACGCAGAGGCAGGCACGATTCTGCGCCAACGTTACCTTCGGATGCTGGTTGCTTCAGTGATTGGCAACGCTTGCCCACTCTCTGCGTCGCTTCAGGATGCATGCAAGATTGTGTGGGGGCACCCACAAGTTATTTCGGAACTGCGAGAATTAATGGATATTCTCCTGAGGCGGATTCAGCACGCGGAACTACCGCTTACAGAGCGCCCCACGCTGCCATTGAGTGTTCACGCACGATATACACGTATTGAAATTCAGGCAGCATTCGGGGATGGCGCAAACGCGCGAGTTCCGGTTTGGCGCGAAGGCGTTCGTTGGATGAAAGGTGAACAATGTGATGTCTTTGTTTTTACATTGGACAAGACAAGTGGGCGATTTTCTCCAACGACCAGGTATCGCGACTACGCGATTAGTCGCGAACTCGTACATTGGGAGAGTCAGTCAATGATTCGTGAAAGTAGTCCGACTGGCCTCCGGTACCAGTCTTACGGTCCGGGTGGATTAGGAGTGATGCTATTTGGCCGCCTTCGGGACGATGATAGGGCATTCTATCTCTTGGGACCGGCTGAGTATGTCAGCCATGAATCGGAATCGCCTATGGCGATAACGTGGCGGCTCAGATACCCGCTGTCCGGTGATTTATTCCAGTCGTTCGCGGCGGCGGTAGCTTAACAGCGGCGCTGGAATGAAACTGGTTTGCGCCCAAAGGAGGTAAGTAAGGGGTTGGCGAACGACAATCATCGACACCTGCTTCTTGCTGCCGGACCTGCTGAGGAGCGCTTATTACGGGGTGTCTTGTACTAATTCAGCTTCGGAAGCTGCACGACCTTTCTAAGGCGCGGTTTGTTCTATCTCCACTGCCACCCGCAGTAACGTCACCTCTTCCCCAAACCGCCCCACAAAATGCACCCCGATCGGCAGCCCCTCCGCGTTCCGGTGCAACGGCAGGCTGATCGCCGGCTGTCCCGTCACGTTCTGGAGCGCGGTGAAGGGCACATAATCGAAGAGCGCCCCGTACGCTTTCATGATGTCGCGCTCTTCGCCGTCGAAGGCGCCAATCTTCATCGGCGGGGTGCCGAGGGTGGAAGTGAGCCAGAGGTCGTAATTATCATGGAAGCGCGCGGCGGTGCGGCCGGCCTGCTGGAGCGCGGCTTTGGCGAGGAGATAGTCGCTCGCCATCACGCGCCGGCCCGCTTCATACATGCCCCAGGTGAGCCCTTCGAACAGGTCGGGCGCGGGCGTCTGGCCGGTCAGGCGCGCGGTGTAATCGATGGCGGTGGCGAGATTGGCGGTCCAGAGCGCGATGAAAGATGGAATGAGCAGCGCGAGATTGAAGGCGGGCGTGGCCTCTTCGACGCTATGGCCGAGCTCTTCGCAGAGTTTGGCCGCCCGCGCGACGGCGGCTTCGCAATCGGGATGGAGCGGGTTGCCATCTAATTTCTTGAGCGAGACGGCGATCTTCAGGCGCTGCGGTTTCTCGGCGGCCGCGGCGAGCCATGAGGGCGGGGCAGGCGGCGCCCAATAGGGATCGCCGGGCACGTTCCCGGCCACCGCATCGAGCGCTGCCGCCGCATCGCGCACGCTCCGCGTCAGCACGAAATCGACGCCCAGCCCGTCCACCGCCTCGCCAAGCTCGGGCGCAAGGCTGACGCGGGCGCGGGTGGGCTTGAGGCCGACCAGCCCGCAGCACGAGGCGGGAATGCGGATCGAGCCGCCGCCATCATTGCCATGCGCGAGCGGCACGATTCCCGCCGCCACGGCAGCGGCCGAGCCGCCGGAGGAACCGCCGGTGGAATAGTCCGGCGCATGCGGGTTGCGCGCGGGGCCGTAGAGCCTGCCTTCGGTGAAGGGCAGCAGGCCGAATTCGGGCACGTTGGTCTTGCCGAGCGGGATGAGGCCCGCGGCGCGGAATTTGGCAGTGAGCAGCGAGTCGCGCGGGAAAGGTATCGGCGGAATGAAGCGGGCGCCCTGACGCGTGGGCATGCCTTCGGCGAAGGCGAGGATGTCTTTCAGGAACATGGGCACGCCGGCGAAGGGGGCGTTCGGGTCGATGTGTTCCGCCGCGGCGCGGGCGCGATCGAAATCGCGATGGACCATGAAGTTGAGCTGCGGGTTGAGGCGTTCGGCCGCCGCGATCGCGGTCTCGACCAGCTCGGCCGGCGTTACCTGCCGGGTGCGGACCAGTTCGGCGAGGCCGAGCCCGTCATATTTGGCGTATTCGGAGAATTGCATGGGGCGTGTATCGCGCTTTGTTCGCTGTGACTCTCTACCATGCAGGCGGCGCGGATTCGGGCTGGCTTTTTCCGGCCAAATGTGCCACTGTTTTTGGTACTGTCAGAGAGGTTCGGCCGGCGCTCCGAGAAGGGGTTGCCGGTTTTTTTGTTCCCGAGGGGCCGTTCGCTGTTATTCGCTGTTAAAATCGCTGTTATGGCTGCGGCGGCCGGAAAGGGCGGCGGTTGCGGCGCGGAACTTTCCCGGTTTTTGGTGCGCGGCGCGGAGCCTGCTAAGAGTCGCGGGCTGCTCGTTGCGATTCCAGGGCGTTCATGAAAAGGCTTTCCGTCGTAGGCGCGATCCGCTTTGCCTACGTGTTCGTGTTCGAGCAGATCGGCGCCATCATCGGCCTTGTCTGGCTGCCGCTGGTGTTCGTGGCGATCCTGCAATTCCTGCCCTACGCGATCGGCACGGCCTATCCGGGCACGGACCCCTCGAAGGAGGGCGG
>DASYAX010000274.1:0-14321 GCA_036501045.1 Bryobacteraceae bacterium | reverse complement strand
ATTGGACGCCTGGACCGAGTAAGCAAACCGGGTTGTTCACGTCATTCGGATAGAGTACTTCGAATTTGGCATCCGGATATTGCGCGAGGACCGCGCTGCGTATGGCATCGACGTGGGCCTTCAGGCGGCCGGCAAGGAAGGTTGCATCGGCGCTTTGATTGGCGGTGGGATCGTCGTCCTGGCAAGTGAATTTATAGAGAGGACGCCCGAGCGCGGACTGAGCGGCGGCGGCCGTGACCGGATCGTAGTACGCCATGGAGCCGCCGCGGACTTGACCGCTTCCGGATATCCAAGTCCCGTTTGGAGAGACGGGAATGGCGAAGTGAGTAGAGTCCAAAACCGTGATGGGCCATGTTCCATTGATCGAAGTGCAGCCGAGGGCTCCTGAAATAACGACCCGATCGCCGGTTTCCATTCCGTGGGCAATCGGGTTACCGGTGGGATCGCTGACTTGCAGGGTGGCGGGATTGGTGGAGGAACAGGAGTAGATTGAGTTGGCTTCGGAAGAGTAAAACCACCAGAGAAACTCGCCGAATTGGAGCCAAGGCGTGAGACCCGCAGCGCTCTGCAGGCCGGCCATGATGGTGAACGCGGACGATTGAAAAGCGGTCATGTTTGCGACAAAAGAGCATTGCGAAGAGAGCAGACTGGCAAAGCCGGTATCGGTGGTAACCGGAGTGCCATCGAAATAGCGGGCTTGCCAGCAATTGGCGACAGTGCCGTCGTCGGGCGGGTAAACCAGCTCCATAGAGAACGATGTAGTGATCAAGAGGCCGGCGGCCTTGATTTCATTGAATAGATCCGAGTGCCATTGGCGGAGGGGGAAGTTGATGGGATTCGAGGCCGACGGGTCTACTTGCCAGTTACCACTGACGCCCACGTCGAGACTACCCGTTTTCGAGATGGTCCACTGCGTGGAGTTGGCGGCGACGGCAAGCGTGTCGCCCCAGTTCGGAGTTCGAGGGTAAATGGTAAATTGACCATCGCCCGTTACCTCAGCGCGCATAGAGACCGTAGCGGAGTTGATGTAGGAGACAAAATGCTGCGCGATGGTATCCGCGGTATCCCAAATGATCAAGGATTTGATCATGGTGAATCCGCCGATGGCGACGCTTATGCTGTCGTCCTCCGTCCATGTTCCGCCAGAGGTTGAGAGGACGGTTACGACGGCCGAGTTCCAGGATGCGTCTACGCGTTTTCTCTGATTCCACCAGAAAACGCCAAGGTATTCGTTCAATTGTCCTCTAAAGCCGAGCTTCAGAATGTGCCAGAGAAGCCTTTGGGGACTCATTTTGTAAGTGGCGTCGGTATCGAAATCGAGAGCGGGACTTACATTCTGATAAGTCACAACGGCGTCACTTATGTCAGAGGTTGGCAGAGCTGCTTCGATGTAATCCAAGATGAAATTAAAACCGCTCGAATTGGCATTCTTCCCGCTTTCGAGCGTCAGGGTAAGGATGTGGGCGCCGGCGGGGACATCGTCACGCAGCAGACGTCGAGTGACGACTTCCGCACCGGTATCGAGATAGCAATCGACCGGGGGAAGCGAGCCGCCATCGAGAGTGACATTGATAATTCCTCGATCGATGTACAGCGATGTTCCGAGATACAGGTCGTGCGTCTGGTTGTGCGTGTACGAGATGGCGACTGAGCTGGCGGGTGCATCAGTAACCTGGGCAAATCCATGCCAATAGTTGTTTGCGGCCTGCACGTTCCAGCCAGCAGAATACGTGCACGCGCCGTTCTCATCGTTGCCGATGCGGAGACTGCCGGGCCCGGCAATTTGAAGAGTTCGCTTGTTGTTGGCATCGGCTACCGACCAATTACTAAACGTTGCGGTCCATTCGGTGTCGCTATAGGCTGCTTGACCGGACAGCGCCGGTGCGAAGGTCAGCCACCCCTGGCGAATCTGATCGATACCCAGCGCAGAAAAGTCGAGCGAGATGTCCCAAGTCACGTTGTCCGAGTTGCCACCCGTGAGCTGCAGGACCGGATTGTCGACTGTGAGGCTTATATTGGGTGGCCTGACGACGATATAGGCGGCTAGATTATTACCGTCGGAGCCACCGTATTCGGCGAGATAGGAAATGTTGGTTCCGGAGACGGCCGGGGAGGTAAGAGTGAGAGAGGTTGGGCTGTTTACGGTGGCGACGATATAGGGAAGACCGGCGAGATAGATGATCGAGCCGGGTGAGATTCCGGGAAATTTGATCCATGCGACCCATTCGATGGATGTGCCGTTGACGTTGACGAGTCCGGCTCGGGCATTTTTTAGTGTCAAGTGTCCATTGTCGTCGGCCGAGGCAATAACGGCGACGCTGCTATTTAGAAAGCTCGACCAAGGGTAGGGGTTGATCGCATCCCTGAACCACTTTGCCACGTCGCCGGCGCTCTCTCCGCCTTTGGCAATGAAATCAAAACGAGCATTGTCTACAAACAATGTTAAGCGGTCATATATGTAACAACCGCCGGGCGCCGTAAAGGTGTAAACGCCTTGCGCGACTGAAAAGTCGCCGGCGGAGAGCGTGGCGTAGTCCCAAAGCGTAACGACAGGCGCCTTTGCTCCGGTGGCGGTTGCCACGTCTACTTGCGCCCAATCGATCCAAGAATATTTGGGGGAATCTATGGGTTGAAGCCCCTGATAGCTGAGGCTGAAGGTGAGCACCATACCGGAGAGGTCAAAGCTCGGCAGATATCTGACCGAGTAATGTTCGAAGATGTTGTCGGCATCGTAGAAGACAAGAACGCAGAAGTCCGCCATGTCGCGAAAGACACCGCAAACGGTGAATCCGGTCGGACTGGCTTGGCAGAGCGCTGCTGCCGCGCCAGTGCCATCAAAGCCGCGGAGATAGAGAGTCCTGTCCGGCTGGAGTTTGAGGATCTGGTCAGTGCTCATTTTGAACCTGGCTCGCAGAGAAAAAATCTGTAGAGGCGAATAAAAGGCGTTTTTTGCGAAACGAAAGCTTCCGGTCCGATGCCGCCGCTGACCAACCAAGTCAGGAAAATTTTAGTGCTCATTTGGGCACGAGTCTGGCAGCGGAGGGTTGCGGGCGAAGGAAAAGTCGAGAGATAAGGTACTGATTCAGTGGGAGAAGATCGCTTTCAGGAGTTTGTCACTCGCCGCGCGGCGGCGGCCTTCGGTGCTGGACGCCACCGCTGTGATAGCTGCCCTTGTTCAACAAATCTATATCCGAATGGATATTTGAGAACGAGATCGAAATGGCGGCATTTGACATTCCGACCAGAGATATTCGCGTTGCCTCAATGGAATCAGCGCAACGACGAAGTTTATACAGCCACAGAGAGCTGGCATCTGACTTGCTGATTCAGGAGTCAGGGCAAGTTGACTTTCGAATTAGCATGATTCGGAAGATGGCATGGCCGCTTCACCCTCTGACAAGATCAGCGGAGAAGATCAAAGGAGAAATAAGATGGTTGTTAGCGAAACTGTTCAGCCGGTTGTTAGCCAAAACGCCAAGAGAGAGATTTTCGGACCCAATAGCCTTTTGCGCCTGCACCGCGATCTGGCGGCGGCGAAATCCACCGCGGTAAGAGCCCGAGTAACCGCAGCGGTGGCTTCACCACGGACGGCTACCAGTAAGGCGTATAGCTTTGTCACCGTGGACTATCCGGGCGCGGCGGCGACAGAGGTGCTCGATTCGAACGGCACTACCGACGTGGGAATCTTTATATTCGATCCTTCGGTGGCTTCCGTAAACCAGTCTTTTACACATACCGGAGACGAGTATCAGATCGTAAACCTGCCCGACTCGCTACAGAGTGTTGTATTCGCAATCAACACTCTGGGTGTCATGGCGGGAGCTTACAGCGATTTATCGAGCAACTTACACGGATTCGTGAGCAACGCCGGCGTCATTAGTAACGTGGACTTTCCCGGCAGTATTCAAACCATGGTAGTTGGCATTAATGATAACGGCGATACAGCCGGAATCTGGGTTGATGCCGCCAGTAAGACTCACGGATTTGTGAATGTGGGCGGCGTTTTTACTTCCATAGATCATCCCGCCGGTACGAGCACGGAAGTCACGAAAATTAACGCTTCGGGAGAGGTTGCCGGCTACTATGAGGACGCCGCTTCGGTGAGCCATGGCTTCCTTTGGAGCAACGGAAACTTCACCAGCATCGATTTTCCAGGCGCCACGTCGACAATTCCGTTTGGCATCAATGACTCGGGCGAAATCGCCGGCTATTATCTAGACGCCAGCTCCGTCTCGCATGGGTTCCTCTATCAGAACAACTTTTCCATCGTGGATGTGGCAGGCGCGAAAGGCACGTTATTGACCCGGATATCGAACGAGGGTGACCTTACAGGTGTCTTCGTGGACGCTCTGAACGAGGACCACGGACTTACAGCCCACTAGAGTTCGCTGCTGCAACCCGGCGCCTCAGGCGTGGTTCAACTCCTGCCATAATGTGAACATTTGCTATATGGTAAGCGCCGTGAGTGATGTCTTCATCAGCTACTCAAAGGAAGATGCGGGCACCGCGCGCCTGATCTCCGAGAAGCTGCAGGGGGCTGGGTTTTCGGTCTGGTGGGATCGCCGCATTCTGCCGGGCAAGACGTGGGACGAGGTGATTGGGGCTTCGCTCGATTCGGCGTCCTGCGTGGTGGTGCTGTGGTCGAAGGTGTCAGTCGAATCGCGCTGGGTGCGCGAAGAAGCGGAACGCGGGGCCGACCGGGGGGTTCTGGTGCCGATCTTCATTGAAAAGGTGGACCCGCCGTTCGGCTTCGGGCGCATTGAAGGCGCGGATCTTTCGGGCTGGCAGGGCGAGGCTTCGAATTCGGAATTCGCGAATCTCTGCGATGCGATTAACGGCTTTCTCAAAGGGCCGAAGAAAGCACCGCCGGTGCGGCAAACGAAGAGCAGCGGACCTCCGGCCGCCGCTGCGCCGCCCGCGACCTATACAGCGCCCGTTTCCACTGCGCCGGCAAACCCGAATCCGCCTCCGCCCGTTGCTTCGGTACAGTTTTTTCTAGGCCGTTGGCGAGTGGAAGGGTTCAACGGAGGATCGGACCTGATGTATTTCCCGGATGGGAGTTTCAATGGCGTCATGATTCAAAACATCGGCGGTTACAACAACCCGATGAACGTTTTCGGGCGCTGGAACATGCAGGTTTTGGGAGAGGGTCTGTTTCAGCTACAGCTTTGGTTTGCCAACATGAGCACCTGGGCCGGCACGTTTCGGATTCTCGACTGGGATCGTATCCAAAACCTCGAATCGACCAACATCGCCTTGCGGGTGCGCTAAGGCACGTTGACCTATACCTATGACGATGCCGGCAATCTAAAATCGATCCGCTCGATGATTTTGGCCAGGCCGAAATCCAGCAGTTTGATGGTTTCACGGCTGACCACAAAATTGGCGGGTTTCAAATCGCGGTGCATCATCTTCCGGGTATGAATGGCCGCCAGGGCCTGCGCCATTTGGAGCGCATAGATACACGTTTCCTTTACTTCGACAATGCCAATCCCGCTCGATTCAGTAGTGACAATTCGGTAACGATCTGGAATCCATTTCTTTAATCAACGACTCGGGTAAAGCATCCTACTCAATTCGGCGTCGTATAATTACATTCCCTTTTTTCGCTGTGCTCACCCGACTTCATCCATTTTGGGTAGAATATCTTCTGAGACTATGCCAAAGAAACCGGCGGACCGGATCGAGCTATTACAGGGCACGCTGGACATGCTCATCCTGCGCACACTACTATTTGGGCCCGCTCATGGCCATCAAATCGCCAAGCACATTCAACGCACCACCGAGGACCTCCTGCAAGTGGAGCACGGATCGCTCTATCCCGCGCTGCATCGCCTCGAGCGAAAGGGCTGGCTCTCGGCAAAATGGGAAGCCGCCGGTAAAGAGCTGAAGCGCGAATTCAAATACTACCGGCTCACGGCCGCTGGAAAGAAGCAACTCACCATCGAGGAATCCAAATGGAAGCAGATGGCTGGCGCGATCGCCCAGGTAATGTGGCCCGCCGAGGAGAGCTGACATGCGTTGGCCGGCGCGCCGCTTTCCGGGCCGCGACTTGGATCGCGAGCTGCAATCGCATCTGCAGTCCGAAGCGGCCGAGCGTGAAGAGGAAGGCCTGTCACCCGAGGAAGCGCGCTACGCAGCCCGGCGCGCCTTGGGCAATGCCACTTTAGTCAAGGAATCGATGCGTGAAATTTGGGGTTGGCATTCCGCCGAGCGGCTTTGCCAGGACCTGCGCTACAGCGCGCGGACTTTGGGCAGGAGCCCCGGGTTCGTCGCCATAGCCGTACTGTCTTTGGCGCTCGGCATTGGCGCGAATACCGCCATCTTCAGCATGGTGGAAGCAGTGCTCCTGCACCCGCTGCCCTATCGCAATGCGGACCGGCTGGTCGCCGTTTGGGACCGGGCGTCCGCGGAAAAAGGCGCTTCCAAGCTTTTCGATGGGTACCAAGACCTGGAAATCTATCGACAAAAGAGCCGAAGTTTTGAGCAAATCGCGGGCGCAACCTGGGCTACCGGAGGACGCATCATGACCGGCCGCGGACCCTCGCAGGATGTGCTGGCGATTCCGGCGAGCGTCGATTTTTTCAAGCTGCTCGGCGTATCTCCCGCCATCGGACGCGCCTTCCGGCCAGACGACTTGATGCGCGGCTGCAGCGTGGTTCTCGCCGACCATTTTTGGCGGAGCGCGCTCGGCGGCCAAGCCAAGATCGTCGGCCAGAGTCTGCGACTCGATGACAAGTCCTGCGACGTAGTTGGCGTTATGCCTCCCGGTTTCGCTTTCTACCCCACCGCGACGGCGATGTGGAGCCTGATTACACCGGAGAGCCGCTTCGCGCGGGACCCGGCGCACTCGAACATCGGAATCTTCGCGCGCTTAAAGCCGGGCGTATCCCTGACCGCCGCGCAAGCCGAGCTGCGGCTGTTGCACCGGCAGGCTCACCGCAATGACCGCCATGGAGCGGAAACGGAACCGGTCGTTTACCCGCTTCAGGAGGAATTCACGTGGCTGACCGGACGCAATCTCCGGCTCAGCCTCATCGTGTTGTTCGCGGCGGTCGCATTCGTGCTTCTCATTACCTGTACGAATGTGGCGAACCTGCTGCTCGGCCGGTCGCTGGTGCGGCAAAGGGAGATGGCGATCCGTGCCGCGCTTGGGTCGGGCCGAACGCGCTTGTTCGGCCAGCTCTTGACGGAAGCGTTATTGTTGTCCGGCGCCGCCGCGGTCCTCGGAACGCTGCTCGCGATTGGCGCCATTCACTGGTTTCAAACGGCGAGGCCCATAGACCTTCCGCCGGGGACGAACGTTCAGGTCAACCTGTACGTGCTCCTCTTCACCGCGGCGCTCTCCGTATTGACCGCTATCCTGTTCGGGTTTGTGCCGGCGTGGAAAACCTCGAAAGTGGACCTGAACGAAGCACTGAAGGCAAACGGCCGCAGCGCCACGCAGGGGTCCGCCCAAAAGCTGCTAGCCAAAACATTGGTGGCGGTTGAAGTCATGCTGTCGCTGGTGCTGCTTGCCGGCGCAAGTCTGCTGATTCAAAGCTTCTCACGATTCGCGTCGGTGCATTTTGGCTTCGCCGCGGATCGCATTGTAACCATGACGATCAGCCTTCCACCCACAACGTATGCGAGCGACGGCAAGCGGCTCCAGTTTCTCGATGAGCTGACGGATCGTTTGGCGAAGATTCCAGCGATTGGGGAGTGGTGCTTCACATCGACACCGCCGTTGCGCGGTGTTTCAGGCTTCGATGCTTTGGAAATTGAGGGGCGTCCTGAACCGGTCGCAGCATCCGGGCCTCATGATACGGGCCAGGTTGTCGTCTCTCCTTCGTACTTCGGAATCGCCGGCGTTTCGCTCCTTCGCGGTCGGCCATTCGCGCGGACGGATCGTCTTCAGCAACCGGCGGTCGCGATCGTCAATGAGGCCCTGGCGCGGAAATATTTCCCAAACCAAATTCCGATTGGTCAACACATTCGCTCCTACGGCGCGCCCGCGGCCCAGAACCCATGGCTGACGATTGTCGGTGTAGCAGCGAACGAGAAGAGGACCACGGTTTATCAGGAAATGAACTACGTGCAGATCCCCACCATATACCGGCCCATCAGCCAAAAACCGGATAGCAAGCCGTATCTTCTGGTAACCGGTGGCGACGGCATCGCGGCAGCCGTCGAACGGCAAGTATCGGCGCTGGATCCAGCGGTACCGATCGATGCTGTGCAAACGCTGCGACACCTGATCGACTCCGAACAGTTCGCCTATCCGCGCTTCCGGGCGGTCCTCGTTTCCAGTTTCGCCGGTCTTGCGTTTCTACTGGCGACCATTGGCCTGTACGGCGTTTTGTCGCAGCTCGTGACCCAACGCACGGCGGAAATTGGCGTCCGCATGGCCCTCGGAGCGCAACGCCGCGATGTACTGCTGTTGATTGTTCGGCAAGGGATGCTGCTGGTTGTGGCAGGCACGCTGGGCGGTCTGGCGGCTGCCTTGCTGCTGACGCGCTTCCTGGCTGCGCTCCTCTATGGCGTGAGCGCTGCCGACCCGGCCACGCTGGCAGTTGTCTCGTCGGTATTGATCGCGACAGCCTTGCTCGCGTCATTCATTCCAGCGCGCCGCGCCTCGCGAGTCGATCCGATTGAGGCCTTGAGATACGAATAGGCGATTTATGTTTTGGCGGAGAACAAAAACTCGTGAGCAGGAACTGGACCGCGAGTTGCGGTCCCACCTGGAATCGGAGGCAGCGGAACGGCAAGAGTCCGGCATGCCGCCGGAGGAAGCTCGCTTCGCCGCCAGGCGGGCGTTCGGAAATACAACGTTGGTGAAAGAAGAGGTTCGCGAAATGTGGGGATGGACCGCCATCGAACAAATTTGGCAAGACCTGCGGTTCGCGGCGCGGACACTGCGGAAATCGCCGGGATTCACGACTGCGACAGTCTTGACGCTGGCAGTTGGAATCAGCGCCAATTCAGCGATCTTCAGCATCGTGAACGGCGTACTGCTCAAGCCGCTGCCGTTTCAACACCCGGATCAACTGGTTGAAGTATTCGCGCGCGATGCGCAGGGGCATCGGCAGCCCGTTTCGCAGCCTGACCTGGACGATTGGCGAACGATGACGCACTCATTCAATGGAATGGCTTCGTGGACCGGACAGAGCGTAAACCTAACCGGGCTCGAACAGCCCCAGCGCGTCATCGGCATGTTCGTATCGTCGAATTTTCTTCCGGTGCTAGGCGTTGCGCCTGCAATCGGGCGCGGCTTCACCAGCGGCGAAGACCGAATTGGTGGACAGCGCGTCGTTCTGCTTTCGGATGCCCTTTGGCACTCACGTTTTGGGGCGGATCCACATGTCCTTGGAAAAACCGTCGACCTTAACGGCGAGCCGTACACAATCGTCGGCGTGCTGCCACCATCATTCGTGTTTCCTCCGATGAGTCCGGATGTTGTATTGCCGGCTTTCAAGTATCCCAATTATTCCATGATTCGCGGGCAGACCAGTTGCGTTGCGATAGCGCGGCTCCGCAAGGATGTATCGATACAGAAGGCGCAGGCGGAAATGAATGCCGTTGCAGCACGCCTTGCTGCCACATATCCGGCTTCAAACAAAGGACAGGGCGCGATGGTCCTGTCGTTCAAGGAAGACGTCGTTGCCGATTTAAAGCCTTCCCTGACGGCGCTAGCCGGAGCAGTTGCGTTTGTGTTGCTCATGGCCTGCACCAACGTGGCGAGTTTGCTAATCGCTCGCATGGTCGCACGGGAGCGGGAGCGCGCGGTTCGGATTGCTCTGGGCGCAAGCCGGTCCAGATTGATCTCTCATGTGGTAGCCGAGACTCTGCTCATGGCCGGAACTGGTGGTGGATTGGGACTCTTGTTTGGCATCTGGAGTGTGCCGACAATTGCATCGTCTATTGCAGCGTATTTGCCCTATGGAGCCAAAATCGAATTAGACACCGCCGTAGTCGTATTCACGCTCGGCATTTCGCTGGCCTCCGCATTTCTCGTTGCCGGCATCCCTGCCTGGCAGAGTTCGCGAGTAGAGTCCTTGCGCACACGCAGTGAGGGCTCCGGAGCGACACGGAATCGCACTCGCAGCATCCTGGTCGTTGGTGAGATCGCGCTCGCGCTGGTGCTGCTGGTGGGCGCGGGCTTGATGATTAAGAGCTTTTCAGAGCTGGGCCGTGTAAAACCTGGGTTCGATCCTCACAATCTGTTGACACTTGCTTATCGGGTACCGCGCAACAAGTATCCAAGCGGCGCGCAACAGGCGCAATTTCACCAAGAAGTGGTCTCAAAGATCAAGGCTCTGCCAGGTGTTCTTGCGGCAACTTCGGTACGTGCGGTGCCGCTTGGCGGGAACGGCAACAGCTCGGAATTCTTCCTCGCCGACCGGCCCGAGCCCCCTGTCTCTCAACGCCCACAAGCGTTGCTGAACTTTGCCGATCCGAATTTCTTCCCGGCAATGCGCATCCCGCTGTTAAAAGGCCGCGTATTCAACGAACACGATCAGGCCGACGGTCCATACGTCATCGTTATCAACCAAACTCTTGCGAGGCAATACTTTAATGGCCGCGATCCAATCGGGCAACGCCTGGCGCTGCCGCAAATTCAGCGCACTGGTGAAATTGTGGGCGTAGTGGGAGACGTGAAGCAGTACACGCTGACGGATCCGCCAGCTCCGCAGATCTACGGCGCTTTGGCGCAGAATCCGTTCATCTTCACCAGTCTCGCAGTGCGCACCGCTGGCGATCCGCTAAGGATGGCCACGCAAATTCGCCGTGCGATCTGGCAGGTGGATAAAGATCAGCCAGTCTGGTCCGTGCATAGCTTTGATGAGATTCTGGCAACGCAATCCCATCTTCGGCAACTCATCACGGCAATGATGGGAGCTTATGCCGGAGTGGCATTGGTGCTTGCTTCAATCGGGATTTTTGGCGTGATCTCGTATTCGGTCAGCCAGCGTACGGCAGAGATCGGCGTACGGATGGCCCTCGGTGCGCGGCCTGCGGATGTGGCGCGGCTCGTCTTGCAGCGGGTTTTTCTCCTGACGACTATGGGCATCATGATCGGTGCTGGAGCGGCCATGTGGCTTTCGCGCTATCTTCGAACGCAGCTTTATGTGGTTAGCCCGCTCGATCCGGGTGTGTATGCGGCAGTTGCGGCGTTGCTCGCAGCGGTCGCCATCCTGGCATGTCTGATTCCGGCACGCCGGGCAACGAAAGTCGATCCCATGATCGCTTTGAGATACGAGTGACGATCATGTTTTGGCGGAGAACAAGAACACGCGACCAGGAACTGGACCGCGAGTTGCGATCCCACCTGGAATCGGAGGCAGCCGAACGCGAAGAATCCGGCATGCCGCCTGACGAAGCGCGCTACGCCGCTCGGCGGGCGTTCGGAAATATGACGCTGTTGAAAGAAGAGATACGCGACATGTGGGGATGGGCTTCCGCGCAGAGACTCTTGCAAGATCTGCACTATGCGACCCGAATGCTTCGCAGGAGCCCTGGTTTCACCCTCACCGCCACTCTCACGCTGGCTCTTGGAATCGGCGCAAATACCGCGATCTTTTCGGTAATCGACACCTTGCTGTTGAAATCTCTTCCGGTTCGAAATCCAGAGGAGCTGGCTGTGCTTTCCGTGCGGAACATTCATGGCGAAAAATCGTCGACCTTCTCCTACCCGTTGTTCGCGCGGCTTCGCGCTGAGCAACATTCCCTCTCCGGCCTAGTCGCCGGTACCGGCGCCGGTCGCATGCCGGTTCGCATCTCGGACAATAACGCTGAAGAAGCAAGTGTCGAGCTGGTTTCGGAAAATTATTTCCAAGTCATGGGCGTCGCCGCGAGGCTCGGCCGCACTTTCGGCGTCAATGAAGCCCGAGCCTCCGGGCAACAAACCGTTGCGGTATTGAGCTATGGATGCTGGAATCGGCGTTTCGCGGCGCGTCCTGATGCAGTGGGATCCATCGTCCGTATCAGAGACGTTCCCTACACGATCATTGGCGTGGCGACGCCCGGTTTTTTCGGCAATGTGGTTGGCGAGTCGCCGGAAATCTGGATCCCCCTATCGACACAGCCGCTGGTTTTGCCCGGAAGGGACTGGCTTCACACCACGAACACGGATTGGCTGCAGTTGATGGCACGATTGCAGCCTGGTGCTACCGACCGTGAGGCTCAGGCAGAGTTGCAGCTCATAGTGGATCGATTGAAGTCCGAGCAAGCGTTCCGCCGCGGAATGCCTGAAGGCGCGCAAATTCTCGTGACGCCCGGAAGCAAAGGGTTCTCTGAGATTCGGAAGCGGTTTGCACGCCCGCTCAGAATTCTCATGTCAGCCGTCTGCTTCGTTCTTCTCATTGCCTGTGTGAATGTGGCGAATCTCATTTCGGCGCGCACCACCTCGCGACAGCGTGAGATAGCGATCCGTTTCGCGATCGGTGCGAGCCGCTGGCGCGTATTACGCCTGATGCTCGCTGAAAATCTCTTGTTATCCACTCTGGGCGGACTTGCCGGCCTCTTGCTCGCGGTCTCGAGCACAAATACGCTCTTACCATTAATCGCGGAACGCGGCAATGTTCCGCTGTCTGTCCATCTCGATGACCGCGTCCTCGGCTTTACGCTTGCGATCTGCATCCTTACCACTCTTCTATTCAGCCTTCAGGCTGCTTTCGTTCATAAGGACGTGCCGGGCTTGAAGGATTCCCACGGCGGCGCCGGCGGACCGAGACGAGTACTTGTGGGAAGGGTGCTTGTGGTTTTACAGGTGGCGCTGTCGCTGATGCTGCTTTCGGGCGCTGCTCTTCTTATGCGTAGCCTGCTAAACCTGCGGCTGTTCGATCCGGGTTTTTCGCGCGACCATCTTTTGTTTCTCAGGATTGACCCGGTAAGCGCCGGGTATCAGGGATCCCGGACGGCGATGTTGAACAGAAGCTTGCTGGAACATGTTCGCGCAGTACCTGGTGTCGTCTCGGCCAGTATGTCATCGCTGCCGCTTATGGATGGCAAGAATCGGACTTGCTGCATTGCGGTCCCCGGATACACCCCAGCGCCGGGAGAACGAATGGCCATTCGGACACTCGATGTCGTGCCCGGCTATTTCGTGACTCTGGGGATGAAACTCGCAGCCGGCCGCGATTTCACGGATGCCGAACGCCAATCGAGCCCAACGCCGGTCGTGGTGAACGAAGCGTTCGCCAGGCACTATTTCGGACGTGGGATGGCTTTAGGGAGATCGTTTCATGATCCTAAGCACGTCATGGAAATCATTGGTGTGGTGAAAAATGCAAGCTACGACGGCATTCGACTGGACGTACCTCCCATGGTGTTTTTTAGCGCCTCGGGATACCAGGAAACGCTGCTTTCCCTGGAGGTCCGCACGGCCGCCGATCCAAGGACTGTAGAGACCGCGGTGCGCCAGGCGGTCGCGAAAGTAGATCCTGCATTGCCCATTCCCGAAATGGTGACGGTCCAGTCGCTCATTGACGACTCGTTGGCTGAGGAGCGGCTGCTCGCCCGGTTGTCCAGTCTATTCGGCTTCCTCGGACTCGCAATAGCTTCAATTGGGCTTTATGGATTGATGTCTTACACGGTCTCCAAACGCACGAACGAAATCGGTATACGAATGGCGCTCGGCGCCGATCGCCGGAGGATTCGAGCGATGATCGTACGACAGACGATCTCATTGCTGCTAGCCGGAAGTGCGATTGGACTCGTCGTCTCACTCGCCGCATCACAAATGCTGGCGAGCTTTTTGTTTGGCATCGCTCCGACGGACGGCTGGAGTCTCATGCTTTCCTGCGGGATCTTGCTGTCCCTAGGTCTGGCTGCCGGATACTTTCCCGCGCATCGCGCGGCCGAGGTGAACCCGGTATCGGCACTGCGGCACGAATAGGTGGGAGGTTCCATGTTCTGGCATCGACGAAAAGACCGTGAGAAAGACCTCGAGCGGGAACTACAGTCGCACCTGGAATCCGAAGCGGCGGAACGCCAAGACGCGGGGCTCGTGCCGGAGGAGGCTCGCTACGCCGCGAGGCGGGCGCTGGGAAATACAACTTTGGTAAAGGAGAACGTGCGCGAAATGTGGGTCTGGATGTTTTTCGACCGGCTACAACAAGACCTGAGCTACGCATTGCGAGGGTTGCGCAAGAGTCCGGTATTTACTGTAACGGCCGTGCTCTCGCTCGCGCTCGGCATTGGCGCCAACACCGCTATTTTCAGCTTGATCGACGCCTTGCTGCTGCGCTCGCTCCCGGTGCGCGCGCCGCAGGAGCTGGTGCAACTGACAATGCTTGGACGCACGGGCCAGCCGCACGAAAGCTTCTCCTATCCTCTTGTGC
>DASYAX010000273.1:0-3758 GCA_036501045.1 Bryobacteraceae bacterium | reverse complement strand
GCCATCCCGCGAGGCTGAGCAAAAGCAATAGAATGCCGACGGCTTCATTGAGCCGGGCGTGACGAGTTGGTGAAAGGAAGTTCATCCGCCGATGCGGAAGAAAACTGCCAGAGCGATTACTATTATGCCAAATAACACGCGATACCACACGAAGACGCTCAGGCTGTTCCGGCGCAGATATTTCAGAAAGAAGGCGATGACGATAATTCCCACCAGCGCGCTCACCAGAATGCCTACCAGATAAGGAAGCTGCATGCCGGGCGGAATGCCACCTTCTTTGCGCATATCGAAGGCGTCTTTTGCGGCCGCGGCCGCGATAATGGGCGTCGACAGCAGGAAGGAAAACCGGGCCGCGGCGGCGCGATCGAAATGACAAAAGCGCGCGGCCGTGATGGTAATCCCGCTGCGCGAGACGCCCGGAATGATAGCGAAGGCTTGAGAAATTCCGACGATGATCGCATCGAACCAGCTCATCTGGTCCAGGCCGTTTTTCTCGTCGCCGACCTTATCGGCGGCCAATAAGATAAGACCGACGATGATTTCCATCGCGCCGATGACGTAGAAATTACGCCAGGCGTGCTCAGCGTATTTCTGGAAGGCCAGGCCCGCGAGACCGGCTGGTATGGTCCCGATCACCAGGAACCAGAGCAAAGACCGGCTGTTCTCATCCGGCTGCGAACCACGATAGGAAAATCCCAAACCGTTGGCGATCACCTGCACCCAATCGCGGAAAAAGTAAATGAGAATCGCGGCGAGCGTGCCGGCGTGCAGCGCCACGTCGAAGCCGAGTCCCGGATCGGTCCAGTTGAGCATCCGCGGGATCACCGTGAGATGCGCGTTGCTCGAGATCGGAAGAAACTCCGTCAAGCCTTGAATAACGGCAAGTACGATTGCCTGGTAAAGCGGCATAATGAGGAGGAAGCCTTCGCTATCGTAGCGTACGCTCCCCTCCGCTGAGCATGCGAGCCACCAAAATTGTCGCCACACTAGGACCGTCTACCGATTCCGATGCCGTGATGCGCAGCCTGTTTGAGGCGGGCGTGGACGTCTTTCGCTTGAATGCTTCGCACGGTACGCAAGAGGATCATGCGCGGAGAATCAAGACAGTGCGCGCGCTGGCGGCTGAATTCAAGGTGAGCAGCGGCATCTTGTTCGACCTGCAGGGTCCGAAGATACGGCTCGGTACGTTTAAAGACGGCCCGTGCCTGCTGCGCGACGGGGCGGCATTCACCATCACGACCGAGACGGTCGAAGGCAACATTGAAATAGTCTCAACCAACTACCCCGACTTCGCGCGGGACGTGAAGGTGGGCGATCCGGTGCTGCTGGCCGACGGCTCGGTCGAGCTGCGGGTGATGGAAAGCGACGGCATCGCCGCGCACTGCCAAGTAGTGAGCGGCGGCATGATCAGCGATCGTAAGGGAATCAATCTTCCTGGCGTCCAGGTCAGTTCGCCTTCGCTTTCGAAGAAAGACATCGCGGACGCCCATTTTGGCGTTCAGCAGGAGGTCGATTTTTTCGCGCTCTCGTTCATCCGGCAAGCGCGCGACGTACTGCGGCTCCGGCATCTGCTCGAAGAGGTGGATGCCAGGCAACCGATCATCGCCAAGATTGAAAAGCCGGAGGGCTGGCAGAACCTCGATGCGATTCTCGACGAATGCGACGGAGTGATGGTGGCGCGCGGGGATTTGGGCGTTGAGATGGCGCTCGAGAAAGTGCCGCACATTCAGAAGACGATTATCGAAAAGGCCCGCTTGCGCGGCAAGTTCGTGATCACCGCCACGCAAATGCTCGAGTCTATGATTGAACACCCGCTGCCGACGCGCGCCGAAGTCAGCGACGTTGCCAATGCGATCCACGACGGCACCAGCGCGGTGATGCTTTCCGCCGAAACCTCAGCGGGTAAGTATCCGATCGAGGCGGTCCGGGTGATGGCGCGGATTGCCGGTGAGACGGAAGCTTCGCTGCATGGTAAGGGATTTGCGGATGCCGGGAACATCGGTGAACGGGCGATTCCGGATCTGATTGCCGATGCCGCGTATCATTGCGCCCGCTCGGCGGGGGTGGTGGCCCTGGCAGTCGGCACAACGTCGGGCGCGTCCGCCCGTCTGCTGGCGCGGTACCGGCCGCCGGTTCCTATTTACGCTTTCACTTCGAGCGAAATGGTGGCGCGGCAGCTCACCATCATTTACGGGGTGAGCGCCATCGTTTCGCCAGTTATGTCGTCCACCGACCAGATGCTGCACGAAATGGAGCGCGTGCTGATCGAGAGCGGGCGAGTCCGGCCCGGCGATAATATTGTTTTCGTTGCCGGGCAGCCGGTGGGCCTGCGTGGATCGACCAATATGCTGAAGCTTCACCGCGTAGGCAGCATGCACAGCTAAGAGATGTACGACGCGATTCTGCTAGTTTCGTTCGGCGGGCCGGAAGGACGCGAAGACGTTTTGCCGTTTCTTGAAAACGTGACGCGCGGACGCAACGTGCCGAAGGAGCGCTTGCTCAAAGTCGCCGAGCACTATTATCATTTCGGCGGCGTGAGCCCGATCAACGATCAGTGCCGCGAACTGATGGCGGCGCTCCGTAAAGAGTTGGACGAGTACGGTATCAGGCTTCCTATTTACTGGGGCAATCGCAACTGGCGCCCGTTCCTTGATGGCGCGCTTCGCGAAATGCGGAGCGACGGTGTAAAGCACGCGCTCGCGCTGGTGACATCCGCTTACAGCTCTTATTCAAGCTGCCGCCAGTATCGCGAAAACATCGCAGCGGCCCAGGCCGATGCTGGCGAGGGCGCGCCAAAGGTAGACAAGCTGCGTGTCTTCTACAATCATCCGGGCTTTATCGAAGCTTGCGCGGATCGGGTTCGCGAAGCGCGCTCGCAATTTACGGCAAACGGTGTTGATAACGACGTTCATTTGGTTTCGACCGCGCACAGCATTCCGCTCGCGCTCGCGCAATCGAGCGATTATGAGAAGCAGTTGTGTGAGACGACGCGCCTGGTTGCCGAAGCTGCCGGGCTTGCTACTTGGGACCTGGTCTACCAGAGCCGCAGCGGACCTCCCAATCAGCCCTGGCTAGAGCCAGACATTTTGGAACATCTGCGCCGGCTACATGAGCAAGGCGTCAGAAACGTCATCGCCGCGCCGCTCGGCTTCCTTTCCGATCACCTCGAAGTACTTTACGATCTGGACTACGAAGCGCAAGCGCTGGCGGACCGGCTCGGGATAAAAATGGTCCGTGCGGCCACCGTTGGCACGCACCCGGCATTTCTGAGAGCGCTTCGCGAGCTCATCAGCGAGCGTCTGTGCCCCAACGAGCCGAAGCTGGCCATCGGCTTCTATGGTCCTAATCACGACGTTTGCCCGCCGGATTGTTGTCCAGCCCCGCCGCCAACCGGTAGACCTCACGCTTCGGAAGCCCAAGCCGTTTTGCGACTGTCTTGATGGCCGCCATCCGGCCGATGCCTTCCCTTTCGAGTTGCGCGACTTCCGCCAACGGATCCGCGTCGGCGGAACGGTTTTCTTTTCCGGCCGGAGCGCCTCCAATTACCAAGGTAATTTCGCCCTTGATCGTTTCTTTCTTCAGCAGGAGATCGCGAACCTGAGCGGGCGATCCACGCAGAAATTCTTCATGCAGCTTGGTCAACTCGCGCGCCAATACGATCGGCCGGTCGCCCAGAACCTCCTGCATGTCAGCCAAAGTTTCGAGAATGCGATGCGGGCTATCGTAGGCGACCAGAGTGGCGGTTTCAGGGAGGAAAG
>DASYAX010000272.1:0-4681 GCA_036501045.1 Bryobacteraceae bacterium | reverse complement strand
GATCGTCCCAAGGGCCGGGGGAATCAGCCCGCCGAATCATCCGTGAAGAGCGCGGCGCGCGAGCTTGGCATCGCGGTTCACCAACCGGAGCGCATTCGCCGCCCGGAGAGCGTGGAGCTGCTTCACGCGTTGGCCGCGGACCTGATGGTGGTGGTTGGCTACGGACAACTGATTCCGCAGACCGTCATCGATCTGCCGCGTTTCGGCATTCTGAATGTGCATGCTTCGCTGTTGCCCAAGTACCGGGGCGCAGCTCCCATTCAGTGGGCTATCGCCAACGGCGAAACGGAAACGGGCGTGACGATCATGCAAATCGACGCCGGTCTGGACACCGGGGACATGCTGCTGAAAGCCTCGCTGAAGATCGGGCCCGAAGAGACTGCTCCCGAGTTGAGTGCGCGGCTGGCGCCGTTGGGCGCCGATCTGCTGCTGGCGGCCATTCGGCAGATCGCTGACGGCACGGCTCATCGAGAGAAACAGAACGAGCCCGAGGCAACGCTTGCTCCCATTCTTAGAAGACAGGACGGTCTGATAAATTGGCCGCTGCCCGCGCAGCAGATCTATAATCGCCAGCGCGGTTTCTATCCGTGGCCCGGCGCCTACACCACATTTCGCGGCCAGCAGCTTTCGCTACTGCGTGCCAAGCCTGCCGCGATGTACAATTTGAGCCCCGGCGCGCTACGGCCGGAGAAACGCCGGCTGTTTGCAGGATGCGGAGAAAACACCGCGCTCGAGTTGCTCGAAATGCAATTGGCCGGTAAGAAAAGCATGACCGCTGAAGCATTCTTGAACGGCTACAGGCTAGCTGAAAATGAAAGGTTGGGAGATCCGAATTGAAGCTTCCCCTCGGCTATCGATACGCCGCCGTGTATGCCGGCATCCGCGCGCAGGAAAAGAACGACCTGGCCTTGATTGTGCCGGACAAACCGGCGCACGCAGCCGCGCTCTTTACCCGTAACATGGTGCAAGCCGCACCGGTGCAATTGGCGCGCAAGCATTTGAAATCGTCTAAAGGCAAGGTGGCGGCCGTGCTGGTCAATGCCGGCAATGCCAACTGCGCCACGCGCACCGGCGAGCGGGTGGCGCTTGCGTCCTGTAAGGCTGTCGCGAAAACGCTAAAGACACGCACCGAGTACGTATTTCCCGCTTCCACCGGAGTCATCGGCGTGGAACTCGACCCGGCGCCGCTTACGGCGGCCGTACCTAAACTTGTCGAAGCGCTGTCGCCGGATGCATTTGAAGCCGTTGCGAACGCCATTCTCACCACCGACACTCGCATGAAGGTGGCTTCCGAAGAGGTCCAGTTTCAGGATGGCATCGTGCGCGTTGCCGGCATGACGAAGGGCGCCGGCATGATCCATCCCAATATGGCGACCATGCTCAGCTTCGTAATGACAGATGCGGTAGCCGATCCCGACGATCTGCACGACATGCTTACCGGCGCCGCCGAGCGGTCGTTTCATTCGCTAACCATCGATGGCGATATGTCGACCAACGACACGCTGCTGTTATTGGCGAGCGGCGCTTCGAATGTCAGGCCGAGCGCGAAAGAGCGCAAAGTGCTGCGGGAAGTGATCACCTGGGCGATGGAGAGTCTGGCGGAACAGATCGCCGCCGATGGCGAGGGCGCGCGGAAGCTCATCGTCGTGCGCACGGTCGGGTTCAAAACGAAGGACGACGCGCGTCGCGTGGCGCGGGCGGTTGCGAATTCGCCGCTTGTCAAGACCGCCATCGCGGGCAGCGACCCAAATTGGGGCCGTATCCTGGCAGCCGCAGGTTACTCCGGCGTGGTCTTCAATCCGGCCGACATCGATATTGAGCTGCAACGCCTGCCCGTGTGCCGCGGCGGTCTGGCGGCCGATTTCAACGAAGCGGAATTAAAACAGAAACTCGATGAATCCGAAGTACGCATTCGCATCGTCCACAAACACGGAGGCAAAGGAGAAGCGCGGTTCTTCACCTGCGATTTAACGGAGGGCTACATCCAAATCAATGGCAGCTATCGGACGTAGCGGCGCTTGGCCGGTTTTACTGCTCTTTTGTCATGCAGCGATCGGCCAAACCGGCCAGAGCGCCAATGTGCGCCGTTGTATCGGCTCGGTCGCCACGGCGCTCACCGCCGGCGACCCGGCCGACGCCATGAGCAATTTTGATAAGTCCTTCTCTGGCTATGAAAAATTGAATAGCTATTTCGCCGCTCTCACGAATTCCTTCGAATTGGGGAATGAAATAGACGTCACCGATGAGCAAGATTCGGCAACCGAGACGAAGCTTACCGTTCATTGGGTGCTCTCGCTAACCGGTCTTCAGAACCGTCATGCGGAAAATCGCAGCGGCGACTTGAACATCAGGTTGGTGCGGAAAGGCGGCAAATGGAAGATCGTCGATTTTTCGCCCCTCGATCTTTTCAATCCGACTGCGCGCTGACGGGACTCACAGCAGCTTTCTTAACTCCTCGTAATTCCGCCGCGTGACCAGGTGAAAGTCTACCGGCAGCCACGTGAAGTCCTTCAGTTCTTCTAATACACCGAGAGGAGGAACGCGGCGGCCGGCAACGACCAAACGGCCCGCTTGCATGTCTACGGGAACCAGGCCGAAGCGCCGTTCCACGTTCGCCGGAAGGCATCGCGCGACGCGTTGCTTTACTTTTTGCGCGTCGACTGCCGACGCCGGCACGCCCGCGTGCAAGCTGATGGCCCGGCAAAGGTCGTCATCCGACACGAGCTTTCTTGCCAGGAGATGTTCGTATAAATCGGCGCCGGCGGGCATCTCAGCCATGACCTGCCCCAATTTTTCTTCCGAAATGCAGCCGCAGCCAACGAGTACCTCGCTAAACTCACCACGCTGCTGGGCTAAGGAATCGCGTGTAGGATAGGCATGCTCGGTCTTGAGCCAAACCAATTTATTTCCACCGCGCCGCGCATGGAAATAGCGCCACAAAGCGCGCAGGGTGGCACAGCAATTGATCAAATTCGCGTGAAACGAGCGCAGCGGCACGGCCAGCGCGAATGCAGGACCAAAAATTCTCCCGGTGCACCACATGCGTAGCGTCAAGCGCAGGCATTGCAGAGAAAGAGTGAGCCAACAAAGCGCGATGATGCGCGGATTATGTACTGCGAAATCCCACGGGCGCCCCGCCAGGGCACAGAAAGACCAGTTCGTCAACCCGGCCAAAAATAAAAAATTGGTCAGCAGGCTGAGCGGGTTTGCGAGAATCCCTTTCCGGTCGCGCCAGAACCAATAGCGCGTGCGCCAGTCGCCGCGCCAGCCTCGCCGTTCCCAGCACTGCAGCGCGATACCGGTGATCCAGCGGGTGCGCTGCCGGATGGCCGAGCGCGCCGTGCGGGGAAAATACTCGCGGGTGGCAATGAAACCTTCTTTGCTTCGCTTCAGCGGCGCAAAGAGCTGCCGGTAGCCCGCGGCGTGAATGTAGACGCCGATCTCATAATCTTCCGTCAGACTCTCGGCATCGAACACCTGCTCGCGTTCCTGCGCCAGACGATCCAGAATTTCGCGGGCAAATCCAGTCCCCACGCCATTCGATGGAACGAACGATCCACTGTACTGCCGGGCATGCATGTCGATGATCTGGAACTCGGCGAATTCGTCGCAGTAGACGCCATGCGTCACCTCGCGCAGTCCGGTGGGCAGTGGGAGCACCGGCACCTGCACCATGGCATATTTTGCGCGTTCGCGGTCAATTAACGCAAGCGCCTCCGGATGAATCATATCTTCGGCATCGTGCAGCACGACGGTGTCGAAATAAGCGCCGCGCTCCTGCTCGAATTGCTGCATTCGAGCATAGGCCCAATTCAGGCAATCCGCTTTCGACGTCGGTCCCGGGTAGCGGCACAGCGCCACGTGAACGTTGGGGAACACTTCCGCCAGCCTTGTCGCCGCAACTACAGTTGGTTCATCGTTGGGGTAAACGCCGAGGAAAAAGTCGAAATTCTTGTAACGAATGGCGGCCAGATTGTGGCGCACCATATTGCCGATTACGTCCGATTCCTTCCAGCAAGGAACAAAAATCGCCATCCGCCGCTGCGCCTGAACCAGCTCGCCGATCGACGCAGATCTGCGGGTTTTCGCGGTGAAAATCTGGTGCGCCAGGCAAATCAGCAGCGGAATAAAATCGTCAATTCCGCTCAAAAGCAGGGCCGCGGCCAGAACGCCAAAGGTCCACTGCCACAGCGAAGAAAAGACGAATATAAGAAACAAATGCACGATCGTTACGCCAACAAAGTGGCAAGCGGCCGCACCGATTCGCAGAAATTTTCCGCAGACTTTTCCACAATGTAACCCACGTTAACTTTTGAATACGTCACAGTCCGAATGGGTGTCGTTCAGCCAACTTATTCAGGAACTCATTGGCGGTGGAATCCGGCGTCATACATTTTCGCAGTGGGAGTTGGACTTGCTACTCGACTTACAGCACTTGCGCCTTCGCAAGTCGTCGCGAACCAATGTGCTTCGCCGTTATCTACGAGCGGTCCAAAAGCAGTGCTCGCAGGGTGCCGCCATGCCGCAGCGGCTTTCGGTCTTTATGGCCTCAGAGACGCTTCAGCGGGCAGCGGCCGGTGGGCTATCCTCAAGTTAGCAACCACAAGGAGATCAGCCCATGGCTAGTACAACCGGGCCTGCCCCGAAGACTGAGCGGAAGGTTTTTTGTGTAAAACTTCAT
>DASYAX010000271.1:0-9657 GCA_036501045.1 Bryobacteraceae bacterium | reverse complement strand
GAGTATTTCTTTGCCAGTTTCTCGGCGTTTCCGGGAGTAGGAGAGGCGATGGCCACGACGTCGATTTCTTCCGGCATCATGGCGAAGGACGCGGCATGGATATCGGCTTCAAACTGCGAGCCGATGATGCCAACTTTTACTCTTTGATCGGCGGACATAATGGCAGAAAAGGAATCGTATCACCCCGTCATTGCTTCGCAAGAAAGACGTCCGCCGTCTGCAGAGCGAGCTTGCTCGCGTCGAGATCGGTGCGATTGCACAAAATGACGATGGTCAATCCTTCAGTGGTAAAACGCTCAATCACAGTGCGAAAACCCGTCGTAGTGCCGCTGTGCCACATGCGGGCGTGGCCTTGGTAGGGATTGAGAAACCATCCAAACCCGTACGAAACCGGCTGGTTTGGGTCCAGGTTGTCTTCGCCCGGCTGCGCGGGCCACCGGGGCTTTGAGCCATCCGCGAGTCTTACCGGCGTTAGGGCCGGGCGCATCTCGTTTTCGCTCAGAAGCGTGTGGTTCTCTAAAGCCAAATCCCACTTGGCGAGATCCGTAAGGTTGGAATATACGCCGCCATCGCCCAAAGTAGCCGAAGTGGAACTTTGGTCCGCTGGGATGAACCGGTCTCCTTCCTTTTCGTGGCCATACGCCCGGTGCGGAACCGTGTTTTTTCCGGCGACGTAAGCCAGCGTGTCGCGCATGTGTAGCGGTCCGAAGATTCGATCCTGCAACACCTGGCCGAACCCTGTGCCAGAAACTTTTGCGGCAATCAAGCCGAGCAACACGTATCCCGAATTGCTGTATGCCCAGCTTGTGCCGGGCGCGAATTTTCCATGCGTCTGCTGCTTCAGCAGCGCCAGCACTTCCTGATCCTGAATTTGGTGAGTAGCCGTCCAGCGCGGTCCTTTCTCTTTTTCGATTTCCGTCATCAGGTCTTCGTAATCCGGCAGTCCGGACGTGTGCGTCAAAAGATGGCGAATTGTGATGTTCCGGCCGTACGCTGGGAAATCGGGGAACACATCGGTCAGCGGTTCGTCATAGCGGAGCTTTCCATCCCGCACCAACAGCATGATCTCCATCGCGGTGAACTGCTTGGTGAACGACGCCAGTCGAAAATCGGTTTCCGGACCGATTTTTGCCAGCGCCTGCAGGTCGCGAACACCGTAGCCGCGCTGAAAAACGGTCTGCCCATTCTTTCGCACGAGCACGGCAAGTCCCGGAGACGTTCGACCGGCCAGCGATGCAAAAATCGAATCGACTTCGGCATTTGGCGGGTCTTTCAGGGGCGCGGAAACGCCCAAGGCGGCACTCATCAGGAGTGCGAGCATTGCTGTCTTACGGATTGATCTTCGCCTCATGTTCGGAAGACGAATCGTACCACTGGTTCTCGCCAGGTTTCATAATCCGCAGGGAGACAGCCGATTAGTAAGTAATAAGCACCGTGTTGCGGACCGAAATGCCGAAGACCCCAAATAAGCTGGCGCTGTGGGCCCTCTTGGCGCCTCTCGCGGTGGCAACGCCGCCGCAAAAACTACCCACTCTTACCAGTGTCCGTCAGGTCCACGCGCTTTCCAAAGAAGAGGCAAATCGTGGATATCCCGTCCGGCTAAGGGGAGTAGTGACCTTCTTTAATATCACAAAAGAAGAATTCGCTGTTGGCAGTCCCGAACTGGGTATTAATATGTTCATCCAGGATCGCTCAGGCGGGAATTGGGTCGGGATTAGCGCAAACTCGCCACGGCTTCAACCCGGGCAATTGATCGAGCTCGAAGGGACGACGACGCAGACGGACTTCGCGCCGGATATTGCACACCCGCATTGGCGCGTTCTCGGTTCGGTCCCGATGCCCGTTCCGGTGCGGGCCGAATTTGGGCGGCTGGCTTCAACGAAAGAAGACAGCCGGTGGGTTGAAATCGAGGGTATCGTTCGATCGGCCGAGGTACACACTGGAAATCTTCGGTTAGAGATAGCGATGGACGGCGGGCGCGTAGTCGGATATGTCCCCGATTTTAATCTCGCGGTTCCGACGGATCTGGTGGATGCGAGGGTACGGATCCACGGCGTCTGCGGGGCGATTTTTAATAATAAGAATCAAGCTCGCGGGGTCATCCTCTATATTCCAGCTCTCACCGATATACAGACGATCGAAGCGGGATCGGCCGATGCCTGGGCGATTCCCGTGCAGCCCGTTAGCAGCGTCCTGCGCTTTACGGTAGCCGGCGCCACCGGACACCGGGTCAGGATACAAGGGTTTGTAACACTGCAACGGCGCGGACGGTACTTCTTTCTCAAGAGCGATGACGGGGATATTCGCGTCGAATCGCTCCAGCAAACCGAGCTACATCCGGGCGACAGAGTGGATGCCGTCGGATTTCCCGCCCTGGGAAAGTATGATCCATTGCTGGAGGAAGGGACCTTTCGCGTGCTGGGCCGCGCGGCGGCGCCCATTCCTGAAGCGGCGACTGGCGAGGAGTTGCGGGACGGCACGCGCGACAGTGAATTGGTGCACATCGATGCGCAATTGCTGGATCGCACCGTCACGCCGGAAAAGCAAATTCTCATTGCCAAGAGCCACGACATTATTCTGCAAGCCGAATTGGAGGATCGCCACGCGATCGACGCGTTGATGGCCATCGAGCCGGGAAGCCGATTGCGTCTCACCGGCGTCTGCTCGGCAGCCAGCGGTAGCGGTTCGGAACCCGGCGATCCGCGGCTGCTGTTGCGCTCACAGGCCGACATCGTTGTTCTTTCGCGTCCCCCCTGGTGGACGTTGCAGCACGCCATGTGGCTCTTCGGAACTACCGCCGTGCTGCTGCTGGCCGTAGGGGCGTGGCTGGGCATCTTGCGGAGAAAAGTTCGCGAGCAGACCAAAACCATACGTCGGCGGCTGGAGAGCGAGGCGGCGCTCGAGCACCGTTACCGCGAGCTCTTCGAACGCAATCTGGCCGGTGTCTACCGTATGACCGCGGAGGGACGCATCATAGACTGTAATGACGCGTGCGCCCGGATTCTCGGATACTCCAGCCGTGAAGAGCTGTTGTGCTGGGGAACCAAAGAAGGCTTCGGTCTCCGTGATGCAATCGGCGAGCGGCTCCTCGCTGGAAACAACATCGGGAGCGCCGAGGCCGCCCTGCGGCGAAAGGACGGCAGCGAAGTCTGGGTATTGGCCAATGCCAACCTGCAGCAGGGTGAACCCGGCGCCCTGATTGAGGGCACGATTGTCGAAATTACCGAGCTGAAGCAAACCGTCAGGACGCTCGAGGAGCGCACCACTTATCTCGACGGCCTGATTGTCAACAATCCATTGGCGATCGCCGTCATGGATCCAGAGAGAAGAGTGCTCATGTGTAACCCCGCCTTCGAACGCCTCTTCCGGTTTACTGCCGCCGAGCTATTGGGGCGTCCGCTTGACGAATGCATTGTGCCGCCGGAGCAGCGGCTGGAAGCCGCCCGTAATATCGAGGATCTTGCGACGGGTGAAGCCGTCTTCAACTCTACGCGCCGCCGATGCAAAGACGGAACGCTAATCGATGTCGAAGTGCACGGTGTTCCGCTGATCATCGATGGACAAGTGGTGGGATGCTACGGCATCTATCAGAACATCAGCGACCGGGTTGCCGCTGAAGCCGAGTTGCGCGCCGCCAAAGAAGCATCGGAAGCGGCCAATCGCGCCAAAACGGGTTTTCTTGCCAACATGAGTCATGAAATCCGCACTCCCCTGAACGGCGTTCTGCTGGCGGCGGAGTTAGCGGCTGCCGAAAATCCCACTCCCCCTCAAAAAGAGTATCTAGACACCATCCGCAGCTCGGGCCAAGCACTGCTGTCGCTGCTGAACGATGTTCTCGATTTATCCAAAATCGAGGCCGGCAAGATGGACCTTCACTTTGCCGATTTCTCCATCCGAAGCTGCCTCTCGGAATGCGTTGCCTTATTGGGCGCCCGGGCGCAGCAGAAGGGCCTTGGGTTAACGGTCACGATTGATGAGAACATTCCGGATCAAATCTGCGGCGATTTCCTCCGCTTGCGCCAGGTCGTACTGAATCTGGTCGGTAACGCCATCAAGTTTACGGAACGGGGCGCTATCGCCATTAGGGCCGAATGCCTGAGTCAAAGGGATGGTGAGCTTATCTGCCAGTTCGCGGTCGAAGACACCGGAATCGGCATTCCAGCGGACAAGCACTCGCTGGTGTTTCGCGAATTCGAACAAGCCGATGGTACGGCGACGAGGCGCTTTGGCGGTACCGGGTTAGGATTGGCAATTAGCGGGAAGCTGGCGCAACTGCTCGGTGGCAGAATCTGGCTGGAAAGCGAAGTGGGCCGCGGCAGCACCTTCTATTTCACCGCGCGCTTCCGTTCCGCTCTGGGCCGCCCCAACGCCGCAAGCTCCGGCGATGCTCCCCAGGTAGCGGAAGACAGACACGCGCTACGGATTTTACTAGCCGAAGACAATCCCGTGAATCAGCGTTTGGCGATACGCCTACTTGAAAAACACGGGCACGCCGTTACCGCGGTCGGCAACGGCATCGAAGCCGTGAAGATTTTTTCGGAGCGGTCTTTTGATGTCATCCTCATGGACATTCACATGCCTGAAATGGATGGAATCGAAACCACGCTCCAAATTCGTCTCCTGGAGACGAAAACCGATACGCACGTTCCCATCATTGCTATGACGGCAAGCGTCATGAAGGAAGACCGGGAAGCCTGTCTGGCGGCCGGCATGGATGGCTACATCTCGAAGCCCGTCTCTCGCGAGGAGCTCCTGGGAACCTTGGCGCGCCTGGTCGATTCCTCGAAAAGCGAAGAAACGAAGAATCTGGTTCTGACGAGATAAGAAGGGCGAAAACCTCTCAGGCGAGCAACGCACGTAAGGGCCGGGCTTTATCCGGCGAGCGCAGTTGACGAAGCGCTTTAGCCTCGATTTGACGAATTCGCTCGCGGGTCACGTCAAATTCCTGGCTGATTTCTTCCAACGTATGTTCCCGCCCGCAGCCGATCCCGAACCTTAGCCGGATTACCTTCTCTTCTTTGGGAGAGAGCGTTCTCAGGATATTCGCGGTGCCGTCGCGGACGTTGGATTCGCTGACGGCGTCCGCCGGAGAGCCAATCCAGCGATCCTCGATCAAGTCGCCAAGTGCGGATTCGCCATCCCGTCCCACGGGAGTTTCGAGCGATACCGGATCGCGCGAAATGATCTTGAGCTGTTGAACCTTTTCGAGCGGAATCTCCATACGCCGGCTGATTTCTTCGTTTGTAGGAACGCGTCCCAACTCTTTGCCAAGTTCGCGGTTCGCGCGCAGGAACTTATTCATGCTCTCGTTCATGTGCACGGGAATGCGAATCGTGCGCGATTGATCGGCAATCGCACGCGTTACCGCCTGGCGGATCCACCAAGTCGCATAGGTCGAAAATTTGAAGCCGCGGCGGTATTCAAACTTATCTGCAGCCCGCATCAGCCCGATATTGCCTTCTTGTACCAGGTCCAGCAAGTGCAGGCCGCGATTCACGTACTTCTTGGCGACCGAAACCACCAGGCGAAGATTGGCTTCCACCAGATCCTTCTTGGCGCTTTCGGCTTCTACCTCTCCGTGATGAATGACCGCCAAGATGTGCCTGAGCTCGGAAAGAGAGCTGCCGGCGTCCGTTTCCTTCTGTTTGAGGTCGCGTTTCAGTTCTTTGACGCGAAGCTGCTGAGCCGCCGCGCGCGAACCTTCCAGCCGGTTGATTTCGAGCTCACAAGACGCTATCTCGGCAGCTGTCTTTTGAATGGCGCAAATAAATTCTTTCCAGCGCGCCAAAAAGAATGGAATGGCTCGCAGGGACTGTGAAACCTCGACCTTGGCCCGGGCTACTTTGCCGCGCCACTTGGCGCGAAGCTTCTTGTTGGCCTTGGGCACGGCGGCGTGCTTATCGACGGTATGGAGCAGTTTCTTGTGAGCCGCGGCGTAGGCCACAAACAGCGCCCCGACTTCCTTGCGGCGCTTGAGATCGGCTGCGGCCGCGTCTTCGAGGCCGGTGGGGCGCAGGTCAACGTAGCTATCGACATCTTCGCTGCCTTTGCGAATGAGTTCGGAAAACTCCAGCACCAGCTGTTGGATCAGCGGTGAACGGCTGATCGCTTTCTGCATTCGTAGTTTGCCGCGGTCCATTTTCCGCGCAAGCAGGAATTCGCCTTGACGGGTCAGCAGCGGCACCGAGCCCATCTCCCGCAAATAGACCCGCACCGGGTCGTCGGTAAAGATCGACTCCTGTACAGGCTCGGCGTGGGGTTCCGTGTCGGGAACATCGGCCGCCTGAAAAAAGCTCATGTCCGCGTCAAAGGGAAGTGCGGCATGCGCGTCAGCTAGATAGTGCTCTTCAAATTGATCCAAAGTAAGTTAGCCCGCCTGGGAAAACGGAATGGGGGTCCGCGCCGTTCGCGCGGTCGACTGGCTAGAATACCAGTCTTCTTCTAGATACTTCATTATACTCGATGTTTGGCCGAAATCCAATTGCTCTCATAATTCCGTAATTTCGGCCACGGATTCCCGATCCGGGAGAACCGGGACTGACATATAAGTGGGCTGGCTGGAACCACTTAGGGCAGGTCGCACAGTCTGGTGAGCCGTCTGCTGAACGGCCGCGAGATACTAGAAACTAAACTTATGCAACGCCGCGCTTTTTTGAAGGCCGCCCTGCGCTCCTCGGCGGCGATGGCAGTTCCTCTTGAAAGTGTCAGCGCAGGCCAAGCAAATCTCAAGCTCGGCTTCGATACCTACTCGCTGCGCGCATTCAAGTGGAAATCCCTGCAATTTCTCGATTATGCCGCCAGCCTGAAACTCGATGCTATTCAAATTTCAAGCCTCGAGGATTTTGAGAGTCTCGATCCTGGCCATTTGCGTCAAGTTCGGGCGAAAGCCGAGCGGCTGGGCATCACCATCGACGCGGGCACTGGTTGTATCTGTCCCCTTTCGCGCAGTTGGCTTCCGAGCTCGGGTTCCGGCCGTGAAGCGATGCTCCAAGGACTGCGCGCAGCGAGCATCGTCGGTGCAAAGTCGATGCGCTGTGTCATGGGCTCGATGACCGATCGCCGCACCACCGGCAGCGGGCCAACGCTCGAAGCCTGCATGGAAGAAACGATTAAGATCTTCCGGTCCGTGAAGTCCGAGGCTCAGGACTTGAACGTAAAAATCGCCCTCGAAAACCACTCCGGGGATATGCAGGCCAGGGAAGTGCTTGCCATCATCAAGGAATCGGGTCCGGAGTTTGTGGGTTCATGCCTCGATACCGGCAATCCGGTGTGGGTGATGGAAAATCCTGTCGTAACCATGGAGATCCTCGGCCCGCACGTGCTGACCTCACATGTTCGCGATTCGGCGATATTCGAGCATCCGCTCGGCGCAGCCGGGCAATGGGTCGCGCTTGGCGACGGCAATGTCGATCTCCCCGCAATCATTGCTTTGCACGCGAAGCTCTGTCCGCAGGCCGCCGTGAATCTCGAGATCATTACCGGCCGTCCCCCGCAGATCCTTCCCTATTTCGATCAGACCTTCTGGCGCTGGTTCGAGAAAATGCCCGGCAGCGAATTTGTACGTTTCGCCGAGCTAGCCAAGAACGGTCATCCATTCATGGGCGTCATGACGATCGAAGACGCCGCTGCCGCCAAGAAGCTTCCGGAGTTCAGCGCCGCTTTGCGCGAGCAGCAAAGGATTGATCTCGAGCGCAGCTTCGAGTACGCAAAACATACGCTCGGCGTCGGTATGAACTGGCGGCAAGCCTAGCCGATCAGAAACGAGTGGCGGCGGTGAGCGTTTTTAACGCTTGCTTCTGATAAGGCTCGGCATCGGGGCGTGAAAACGCTGGCGTTGCGGCTTGAATATGTCTTCTGGCCGCCGCATGATCGCCGCGGCGATAGGCAATATCCGCTTGCGCCAGTTCGACATTGGCGGACCAGTCGGGAATAACCGGCCAATTGTGCGACCGCCTGCGTATCGATCTGTGCCAGAAGGCTTGACGCTCCCTGCAGCTTACCCAGGCCAATCTGACAGCTAGCTAGCGTATAAGCGGTGCCTCCGGTCAGGCCTGCGCGTGCGCCAAACGCCTTGCTCGATGCCTCAAACGCTTGCCGTGCATTCGGCTCGTCTTCCGCATAGCTGCCTTTGCGGCATTGTGCAAGCGCCGCATCGCAGAGCGTAGCGATTGCGAAAAAAGACATTGCTTCTTGCTTGCGAGCGGCCAATTCGTGAATTTTGAGATCGTCGCGGATGGCATCCTCCCAGAGTCCCAGGCTGCCTTCGGACTGGGCGCGCGTAGCCAGCACCTGCATTGCCAGCTCATGATCTTCACCGAGGCGCGCTACATAAGCCGGATAGATGCTCGTTGTCTCCGCGATCGCTTCTTTGTGCTTACTCTGAATCATGAACGCTTGGGCGAGATTCAGACGCACCCGCAGCGCGCCGGGGCTTTGCGGACCCTGAATGCGGGAGAATGCGGCAATCAAATCGCGAAAAAGCTGCTCCGCTTTAGCGCCGTCGCCCAATCGAATATAGGCGAACGCAAGACGCTGTTTCAGCGTTAAGAGCGTGTTCTCATCGAAGGCGCGCAAGGCTACGGCCCGATCGTACGCCGTCTGAAACTGTGCCACGGCTTGCTTGGCATCGTTATCGATCAGCGCGATCATGCCGCGCGCCCACTTCGGTAGCGCCGCGGAATTGCCGATCGATGTCGGGCGAAGCCTTTTTGACGGCGTCCACCAGCGTTTCGCCCGAACTGCCGATTTGAAACGGATCGCTGCGCCCCATGAGGTCGTTGGCCAGGAATTGGCTAACCGCGGCAGCGATGGCTGTCTGATGGTTGGCGCGATCGCGCTCACTCGACGCGTTCCGATAGAGGCCAAGACTCGCCTCGATCGCAATTGCTTTCGAGGCGGCGATCCCGACCTATGCCGATGCCGTTGTGCAAAGCGCGGTCTTTACGAATCTGACAACCACCAACACCGACGTATACAACTCGAACGTCGTGATCGGGCCGCCCACTTCGCAGACCGTGAACTGGTCCTATACCTGTAGCACTTGCAGCGGCTACGGGCTCTCGGCAAGCGTCAGCCAAAGTAATCAACGGTGTGCTGGGCGCCATGTCAACCATTTCCGTCACCGGGACGCCAGGCTCTAGCTACAGCGCCGAGGCCGACAGTTACGCGCAGTTTACCGATAACCTCACCATTACCGGTGGAACTGGTACCGGTGTGCTCGCGCTGATGTTCGCGACTGACGGCTCTATCGGTAACACTGGCACAGGGTACAACGGCAGCTACGTGTATCTGGCGTTGTTTGATGCCTCCGGCGTCTATTCCGCCATCAACGGAGAACCGGCGACGAACACCGATATTCAATACTTCATCTCAGATACAAACGTTACCTTTTACGTGCCCTTCACCTTCGGCACGCAATTCTCGATCGAAACGGTGATGCGCGCGGCGGCCCAGGATTATCAGGCCTACGACGTAAATCCGTATACCGCGACTTCCAATTTCTATTCAACCGCGACGCTCACCTCGGCGCTGGTGTTCGACGGCACGCCTACTTCCCTGGGCAACCAGGTCTCGAACGCCGACATCAGTTCCACAACCGGGTTCAGCTACGGGCCCAGTGGACTGTCGGCAGTTCCCGAGCCGGGGACGTGGCTACCG
>DASYAX010000270.1:0-3823 GCA_036501045.1 Bryobacteraceae bacterium | reverse complement strand
ATCAGCCTGCTGAGAAATCTAGTCGATGGAGCCATAGAGCCTCCGAGACACCGGGTGGGTCTCTCACGTAGGGTAAGTGGAACCGGGCTTGCAAGTCAAACGGTATGTTCGGTTGGAAGACCGCAAGGATCGTAAATGCGCGAATTGCTCGAGGCGTCAAAAGACCCATGGAAATGAAGGCGGGCAGCCAGCATCCGAGTAGAGATCTGCCGCGCGGCGCCGTTTGCAATTCCCAGCATTCAGAGCTTGGATCCTCCGTCGGCGGGGATGCTCGCGCCGGTGATCCAGCGGGCGGCATCCGAGGCGAGAAACGCAATGATATCCGCCACGTCTTCCGGCTTACCGATGCGTTTGAGCGCCTGCATGGCGATGGCTGTATCGCGGCCCGCTTCGGTCTTCGTAAAGTTGGACATGTCGGTGTCGATGATGCCGGGAGCTACCGCATTCACTCGGATGCCTTGGGGGCCCAGCATCGCCGCCCAATTTTTTACAAGCGTCTCCAATGCGCCTTTGGTCGAGGCATAAGCGAGGATGGAGGGGTTCTCCAGCCCGGGATTGCCCACGACAGTGCGCGCTACGGCGGAGGTCACGACCACGATGCTCGAGCCTTCGCCCAGTAGCGACACGAGCTGCTGCACCAGTAAAAATGGGCCGCGCACGTTGGTTGCGAAAAGAGCATCGATGTCGGGCGCGCTATAGGCCGCGAGCGGCGCGGCCTTGCTGACTCCTGCATTGAGTATCAGGATGTCCAGCCGGCCGCCAACGAGGCTGCGCACTTGTTCGGCAAGGGTTTCGGGGCCGGAGGGAAGGGAGAGGTCCGCGCCTAAGGCCTCCGCTTGGCCGCCGTCACCTCGGATGGCGGCGACGACCGCATCGGCCTCCTGTACGGCGCGTGCGTAGTGAACCAGAACCCGCGCACCCGCCGCCGCGAGCGCCAATGCTGTGGCACGGCCAATGCCTCGTGAGGCTCCCGTGACTAGAGCGGTCTTTTCCTTTAAGTTCATCGAAAGACGTTCGCCAGCGCTGCTCACAGATCACCTTTAGGCGTTGGTTCCACCGTCTACGGTGAGATTTGCTCCTGTGATAAATGCCGCTTCCGGGCTGGCGACAAAGGCAACCAGAGCGGCGACCTCGTCCACGTGTCCATAGCGATTCAGGGCTGTGTTCGCTAACTGCGGCGCTGCCCACTCGCCAGACGCAGGATTGAGTTCGGTGTCGATGGGGCCTGGCTGAACATTGTTCACCGTAATGCCTCGGCGTCCTACCTCGCGGGCCAGGCCTTGCGTAAACATCTTGACTGCGCCTTTTGTCGCGCCGTAGGCGGCAAGTCCGGGAGTCATGTTGCGCTCCCCGACGCACGAGCCGATCGAGATTATGCGACCGCCGTCGGGCATGTGCTTCAGCACAGCCTGCGTCGCCACCAGAACGCCACGGAAGTTGATGTTGATCATCTGGTCCATCTCTTCCAGCGTGGACTCTTCAAATGGCTTTGGGATCGCTGTACCCGCGTTGTTGACCAGCACATCGATCTGCCCAAAGGCCTTCGCCGTCTGCTCCACGGCCGACTGGACAGCCTTCGGATCTGTGGCATCCGCCTGTATTGCGAGCGCCTTACGGCCGATGCTTTCGACGGCGTTCACGACTGCCTCGGCAGCTTTTGCATCCTTCGCGTAGGTGATGGCAACATTAGCGCCGTCCGCGGCCAGCCGTTTAGCGATCGCAGCACCGATACCGCGAGAGGCCCCCGTAACAAGTACAACTTTATCCTTCAGTGTTGACATCGTCTTCTCCTGTTGCAAATTCTGTCCAGGTACCTGGCTAGCCTGCTATGGCTGCCATTTACCGACTGACCATATGATGACCTGGCGCGTCGTTGGATAGGGCGATTTGTGGAATAAAATTTATTCGCACAAGGAATAAATCGACCGAAATGAGCCGATAGCGCCCCAGCATCCTTGTCGTCCGGTGCGCGGCACGTACAATTCAACTTGGCCAAGCGACTTTTCACACTGCAAGGAGTTCTACGTGGATCGATTTAGCTCTATGGAGTTGTTCGTACGCGTAGTAGAGACAAGAAGTTTTTCTGCCGTGGCCAAAGAGCGTCGCATTGGCCAGCCGGCCGTCAGCAAGCAAATCTCCGCTTTGGAGACCGAACTCGGCACGGAACTGCTCCACCGCAACACACGATCTATCACGCTGACCGAAGCAGGCCGTGAACTTTACCATTCGGCGCGACGCATCCTTGAGGATTTCGAAAGCACCACTGCCCGCATCGGCCGCGGGCAGACGGCGCCCAGAGGTGTCGTGCGGGTGGCGGTCCCTCCCTCATTCGCTCGCCTACATATGGTCAACAAGCTGGCGGCGTTCTTCGAGCGGTATCCGGATATTGCAGTTGAATTTGGCACAACGGAAAGTCCCAGATCACTCATCGAAGACGGTTTCGATCTGGCGATACATTCGGGCGATCTGCCTGACTCCAGCCTGGTAGCTCGCCGTTTCGCGCAGACGCTCACAATCCTGGTTGCCACGCCACAGTTCCTCACCCGGCACAGCTTGCCACAGTCAATCGACGAACTTAGTTCGTTGCCTGCCATTCCGTTCGTGCAGAATGGCGCTGTGCAGGTATGGGAGTTCAGTGCCGCGCAGCGGATCACGCCTTCAGGCGCTTTTCGCGCTGGGGATCTTGAACAGTTACGTGTCGGCGTGCTCGAGCACCTAGGGATAGCACAGGCTCCGGCGTGGCTCTTTGCCGCAGAGCTGCGCGAGGGGACAGTGCTCCGGCTTTTGACCTTACACGAGCGAACAGTGGCTATTTCCGCGGTGCGACCGTCGAGCCGACGTGTTCCGACCCGCGTGCGGGTATTGATGGAACATCTCGAAGCGAGCTTCGCGGTTTGTACCCAGTTCAACCCGCGGCCGGTAGCCGCGGTTGGTGAATGACGACAAGTACTTAGCCAGCGAGAGTAACAAAAGTGGCGGCCGGTAGGCATTTGCTGTACACTTAGCAACAATCCACGGAGGGTTTTAGCCATGCGGAAGTTATGGGCCGGTCTGGCGGCTGCGGGCGTTTGCCTGGTTGCGGTTCTGATGGCGCCGATCAGCCATGCCGCCGGTACTGCCAATTTCAGCGATTTTGCTCGGGCGATTCGATCAAACGACTTAACGACCCTGCGAAAGCTGGCATCTGACCCTGGCGCGGCGAATTTGCCCAATAAGCTGAAAGACACGCCACTCCATTATGCGGCGCTTTATGGGAGTCCGGAGGCCATCCGTATTCTGCTGGCCGGCGGAGCGGACCCGAAGGCCCGCAACCAAGCCGGAGCGAGTCCTCTGGTCTATGCCGCGTGGAACTTTGAGAGAACACGCCTGCTGGTAGAAAGCGGCGCTGCAGTCAACGGCGCGGAAAACGGCGGGGTTACACCGCTGATGGTCGCGCTGTCGGTAGACGGTAATGGCGGCACGGTTCGCTACCTAGTTGACAAAGGCGCGGACGTTCGGGCCCGCAACCGTTTGGGTGGGGACGCCTTGATGCGCGCCGCCGCGATGAGCGATGCGGACATGCTACGAATTCTTCTTGCGAAAGGCGCCGATGCGCATCTCGCCGATCGGGCGGGCGACAGCGCGCTGCAAAACGCGACGGCTTTTCCGGACTACGAACGGGTTCGCATTCTGCTGGCCGCCGGGGCTGATCCAAACCAGTTAAACACCTTCGGCGGCGCGGTCCGGAAAGGCCCGATCGCGCTCGTCCACCTGAGTACACTCATGTTCGCCGCTCCCTATGGGTCCGATGAAACGGTAGCGGGACTGCTAAAAGCCGGCGCGC
>DASYAX010000269.1:0-3135 GCA_036501045.1 Bryobacteraceae bacterium | reverse complement strand
GGGAACGGCGGTCAGGTACATCTTGTGGCCGTCCGTCGTCAACTGGATTCGGTTCGATACCCGGCTAGCTACGTCCTGGAGGAAGTCCGCTGCAAACCCCGCATCCCTCCGGCCCACCCCCCAACTAATAACCAACTTCGTTTCGGCGTCGATAGCGGTGAACGTCCACACGTCCCCGGCAAGCTGGCGTTCCGCAATCGCTGGCGTCAGGTTCTTTTGCTTGCAATAGCAGAACGACCAAATCTCATCGACCTGTACGCGCTTGGCAGGAACGTTGCGGATCGTGCGGTTCTGATACTCCTGGCACGCCGCGCCGACGCTCTCCAGCAGGCGAAGCACAGCGCCCTTAGATACGCCGGTGAGGCGCACGGTAGAACGAACCGAGCAACCCTCGACCAGGGCCGAGATCACAGCGAGTTTCTTTGCCATGCTGATAACGTTCGCCATGAACCCATTGTACGTTAGCGCTTTCGCATGGTCAAGTAAAAAGTGCTGATTGGTGCGGTTTTACTGCGCTTTTTTCGCCTTAGACCAGCGTGCTTTCGCGGCCTTGCGAGCGCTTCGCTTGCGCTGCTCGTCCGTCATGGTTTCCAGTCGGCGCTTACCGCCGATCTTGCCGCCCTTCGCCCCCATCTCACGCATGACCTTCTGAACCAACGTCAATTCGACAGTCTCAGTAGATTCAACAGCTTCGAGAAACACCCGGCGAGCGTTCTGAACGGCATCAAGTTTTTCAGTAGTGCGTTTGCGGTTTGGCATACGCCTCAAGCGTGCCATGAAACAGGAGGAACGTCAAGACGTGCCAATTTCAAATAGACCCACTACCTGAACTTCGGCGGGAGCTTTACAGCGCGGGGCAACCTTACATACACGACCAGTCTGGCAGCGAGCGCTACTCTTGTGTCCGATCCGAACCTCGGCGGAGTCGCTTGCCTGGAATACGATATTCTTGGCAATGTTAGCCAAACGCAAGATCCCGTGGGACGGACCACTGTCTACTCGTACGGAAATAACTTCACGCGCCGACGACCGTTTCGTTAGCAGCGCCGAGCGGGTTTAGCGGCGGCACCGTGAACAACTCCGCCCCATTTACCTTATACACGAGCAGCTATACGTGGGCGCCTTCTTTGCAGCCCCTTACGACTACCGATCCGAATGGCGCATCCACTAGCAAGCAATACGATGTGTATGGACGGCCGACGCAGAGTACAAGCGTGGACGGGGGCACAACCACATACACATATACGACGTCGCCGCCAACCACGACCGCCACCATCAACGGTCGCTGGATCAAAGCCACTCTGGATGGGCTCGGCCGAACCGTCAAGGTTGAGACGGGTGACGGATCGGGAACACAGAGTGTAGTGGATACGGTACACAACTGTCCGGCTATAAGGGAAACAGAATCAGTTGATTGGCGGAACTGAGCAGATCGTCTTGGGAGTCTGGCGGTCGGAGAGCCTGTAAAATGGGCGTTTTCTCGAAGAGCGTAACGCTGAGAATCTGTAGAATTTGATAGAGGCTGATTTCCAGGCCGAGCCGCTTGCGAGCGATGGCGACGAGCACATAGACCGAGATCGCGATCCAGATTTGGGTTTTGACGGCATTCTCGCTGATGCCAAAGAAAGTCTTGATTCGCAGATGCTGCTTGATCCACTTGAAGAATAATTCCACCTGCCAGCGGGCCTTGTATATCCGGGCGATGGTAAGAGCCGGAAGCGCGAAGTTGTTTGTCAGGAATTTGAACCGCTTCTCGGTTTCCACATCGAAGTAACTCACGCGACGCAACGCATCTGGGTACACTTTGGCCGAATCAACGGCTGTCAGGATAACGGTGTGATCGGACCGAACGCCAGTGGTCTTGTCCACGGCGCGGGAGTAGCGGCGTTGCAGAATGACGTTGGACTTCGTTCGCACAACGAAGAACGCTCCGCTCATAGTGAAGCCAAACAGCCGCTCGAAATCCAGGTAACCGCGATCCATAACGTAGAACGCTCCGGCCTCCGGCAGAATCTCGTCGAGGATGTTGACATCATGCACTGTGCCGTCGGTAATGCTGATAAACGTGGGGATATTGCCGTGCAGATCAAGCAGCGTGTGCATCTTGACGGCGGCCTTGTTCTTGCGGAATCTGGCCCACGGAAACAGTGACAAGCAGAGGTCGATGGTGGTGGAGTCCAGCGCGTACAAACTCTGATCGATCTCGACGCCAATCCGATCAGACGCGTAGAGCGGGCGCACAATGCGGATCAGCACCTGCGCGAAGTCAGCGTAGATGCGCCAGTCATGCGATTCATTGGCATCGGCCAGCGTGGAACGCGCCACACGACCGTGAAAGCCCATATGGTAAAGCTTGCCGCCCAGAGATCGCAGGCAGGCTTCGATGTCGCGAAGACCGTCCCGATAAGTCAGTTGGGCAAAGGCCATCGACAAATACTGATCCCAGCAAGAGAAGCCACGTGGCCGCGCGTCCCCGCTGTAGCGAGCTACGCAACGACGAAACTCACGATCCGGCAGGAAACCCAGCAACTGCGAGAAAACGGTTCGACCTTGATTCACGCATCATTGTCGCCACCCCACATCCCCCCTTCCGGAAGTCGCTACGTTTCAAATCGCGGCAAACCCAAAGACAGCCCATCTCTCAGCAAAAAAAGCACTTGTCGCCGGCGGCTCCTTCATTAGCCGGACAGTAGTGCCAAAAGTGAATTGAAGCCGAGCCTTGACGCTTGGGGCCTGCCGAGGAAGGCGCGCTGGAGGGCGGCCTGCACCAACTCGAAATCTCTCGAAATATCGGTCACCGGCCTGAGAGATCGCCAGTGACTCTTAATGAGGCCGGGACTAATCAGCCCCGGAAAAGTGGCCGGATGCGGTTCGAAGAGATTTCGAGCCTAGGCTTCAATGAGACGATTAAAATCTTAACATCGGAACCAAGAAGATGCAACTTACTAGGTTTGAAATCTCTTGCAATTAGAAATTACCCGGAGTAGTATCGAAAGTGACCAATAAAACAGAACGGGGTCATTTGCGGTGACCCCGTTCATTAAAGTAAGCGCCGACCGACGGCCAGCACTGTTGTAGCATCCTCAGTCTACCAGCGGCGGCGCCCGAAAAATGAAAGGCGCAAACGATGCACTA
>DASYAX010000268.1:0-46079 GCA_036501045.1 Bryobacteraceae bacterium | reverse complement strand
TCGTCTTCCTCCTGTACACCATGCGTCGGGTCGACTGTCGCCGCTGCTGCGGCGTCGTCACCGTCGAAGAAGTTCCCTGGGGCGACGGCAAACGCACATTAACCAAAGCCTACATGCTCTTCCTGGCCCGTTGGGCGCGGCGGCTGTCATGGAAAGAGACGGCCGAGGCCTTTCGCACATCCTGGGACAAGGTTTTCGATGCGGTCGAACATGTCGTCACCTGGGGTCTGGAACATCGGACGCTCGGCCAGATCGACGCTATCGGCGTCGATGAAATCCAGTACTCCAAAGAGCACAAGTATCTGACGCTGGTTTATCAGATCGACCTCGGCTTGACCCGTTTGCTTTGGATCGGCAAAGAAAGAACGATCGAATCCTTTCGGGGATTCTTCACCACGATGGGCGAGGAAATCACATCAAAGATCGTCTTCATCTGCTCAGACATGTGGGAGCCGTACTTGAAGGTCATCCGTGAAAAATGTTCCGAGGCCCTGCACATTCTCGACCGATTCCATATCGTCGCGAAAATGAACAAGGCTCTTGACGAAGTCCGCGCCGGAGAATCGCGCCGCATGGCGAGCGAAGGCCGGACACCGCTCCTGAAAAAGTCGCGCTGGCTCCTGCTCAAGCGGGAAGAGAACCTGAAGGCTGAGCAGCGCTTCCGACTGCGCGATCTCCTCCGCTACAACTTGAAGACCGTCCGGGCCTACCTTCTCAAGGAAGCATTCCAGCAACTCTGGGATTACAGTTCGCCCTCCTGGGCCGGGCAAGTTTCTCGACGAGTGGTGCCGTCAAACCATGCGTTCCCGCATCGAGCCCATGAAGAAGATCGCTCGATCTCTTCGCCAGCACCGGGAACTGATCCTCAATTACTTCCGGGCGCAAAAAATGATTTCTAGCGGGGTCGTGGAGGGCTTGAACAACAAGGCCAAAGTCACCCTGAGAAAATCCTATGGCTTTCGCACCTACCGGGTGCTCGAACTCTCCCTATATCACTCGCTGGGCAAGCTGCCTGAGCCGGAATGCACCCACGATTTCTTCTGACGAGCCTCGAAATGAGAGGTTGTGCGATTTACACTAACTGATTTCGACCGCCGGATATGTTTCGCTGTATTCCTCGCCATTGCAGCCGAAGTAGGCGACGGTACGGGCAGCAAAATCCACGTCATAGCGAACAACTCCCGCACGCCAACTGGCTTCGAGAAACTCTGGAAAAGTGCTTTTTCCGGCCTGATCGATTCGCAACGCTGCGATCAGGGCATCCCGGTCGAATAGTGGTACGTCCACAGCACCAGATACCAAGGGCACACCCTGCATCACGACCGGCCCCTCGTCGGTGAGGAACAGGCTCTGGCACGCGGGGAGAGACCAGAGGTTCCGGTTGACTCCGGCCTGTCGCAGGCTCTCGGCCAGATAGGGGAATCCTCCCACCTTCGGGCGGATAGCAGCCGCTCGCTCCATCGCCTTCATTAGATTGTCAACTGCTTTGTTCATGAGATTTTCTCCTTTTGGCTGTAATGCTCTGTGAATGTAGTGAGATCTCGTCGAGGGCATGTCATTCGACCGGAACATCACGGATCTGATGATGCTCTGCCAGTTTGCAAAGCAGACGGCGCAGAGCAGATCTTTCGCCGGCATCGAAACAAGCAAAAAACTGCTCGTCGTTCTGATCCGCAATCTCTGCCAGTTCGGGAAGATTGCGTCGCCCCACGGGTGTCAAGGAGAGTAGTTGGCCCCGGTTATCTTCGGGGTTGACCCTGCTCTTGATCCAATCTTTAGCCTGGAGCTTGTCGACGATCTTCGAGATCGCTCCGCGGGTCATTATTGAGGCTTCGGCCAGCTCGCCCGGAGTTACTTGCTGTCGCTCATAGAGATGACGTAACAAGACCCACTCGGCGACAGACGTTTGCCTCGCGTGCAGGGACCGGGCAAATTCACCCGAGACCCTGTTGGAAACGCGCCGCAGCCAATACCCCAGATGGGCCTCAAGCTGGGGGACGGAGCGTGCGCTGTCAGGCATAGTTTCCCTGGAAATCATTATAGTGTCCGTGGAAACTATATGTCAACTAGCTTTGTTGAATGCTGCCCCGGTACGATGAGCCGGAATACGGGAGTTTCGCAACAGTCTCAAACGTTCTCCGCAGCGATTTACGAACGAGAGCCATAGGTTTGGAGATCAGCCAGTATCAAACCGACCCGCTGCGGCGCCAGCGGCTTTCATTCTCTCCATTTTGCGTCGGCCGCGACCCGCCCCACAACCCAGTGACAAATCTCCCCAAATCCCCATCTCCCCCCGAACCTCCCTAAGCGAAACTCAGCGCGAAAGGAACCTCTTATCTCTATGTCCACCTCCGCGCAAATCGCCGCCAATCAGGCGAACGCTCAACGCTCTACCGGTCCCGTGACTGAAGCGGGAAAAGCCGCTTCGGCTCGCAACAATCAGACCCACGGCCTCACTATGATCGGTCCCCGCTTCATCGTCCATCCCTTGGAGATCCAGGAACGCTTTGACCAGCTTCGCGCCAACCTGCATGCGGAACATCAGCCGGTCGGCGAAACCGAAATCCTGCTGGTGGAACGTCTGGCGCAGCACGAATGGCAGCGCCGCCGCGCTATGGAGTTGCAGGTGCAGTGTTTCGATAACGTCAGCGGCCATATCGTCGAGCCAAAATTCTTCACCCTCTACCTGCGCTACCAGACCACCCACGAGCGCGCCTTCAGCAAATGCTTGAATGACCTGCTAAAGCTAAGAAGCGAAAAGCGCAAAGCGGAAATTGGCTTCGCCTCGCAAAATCGCCAGGAAGAGCTCCACGAAATCAAAAAAAGACGTCAGGAGATGGCTGTGAAGAACGCCGAAGCGAATCTCGACTTCCAGCTCATGATGAATGTCACGCGCTATTGTGGCGAAATTCACAAAGACCCGGCCCAGGATGCCCGTTTTCGCGAGGAATTGCGTCGCTACGATTTCGACAACGCCGCCTGATCGCGTCTGAGTCACAGCAGCCCGGCCGTGGAGCACCCGCAGTGCAAGCGTTTTCATCGTCTATCGTGATATAACTGGCGTGCAGCAGCTCGATCAATCCTCAATGCTTCCAGCCTTCGCGCTACTTCTGCCGGCCGCTCCCCAAAAGTTGCTCTCTCTCAGCCCCGTCGACTTAGTCGTCATCGCCCTGTACTTCGTCATGGTGCTCGGCATCGGCCTCTATTTGAAGCGCTACACCAAAACCGGCGAAGACTTTTTCCTCGCGGGCCGCGACATGACCGCCTGGGTAGCGGGACTCAGTTTCGTCGCCGCCAATCTCGGTTCGCTCGAGCTGATGGGTTGGGCCGGTTCCGCCTATCAATACGGCATTCTCGCGACTCACTGGTATTGGATCGGCGCCATTCCCGCCATGCTCTTCCTGGGCCTGGTGATGATGCCCTTTTATTACATTTCGAAAACGCATTCCGTGCCCGGCTATCTCAAACTGCGTTTTGGCGAGCCCGCGCGCGCCATCTCGGCCATCTCATTCGGTTTCATGACCGTGCTCATGAGCGGCATCAATATGTACTCCATGGCCCTGGTCTTGAAAATCATTCTCGGCTGGGACATCAGCTTCAGCATCTGGGTCTCTTCACTGACCGTCGCGGCCTACGTCTTCCTCGGCGGCCTGTTATCCGCCATCTTTAATGAGGTTCTGCAATTCTTTCTCATTTGGCTCGGCGCCATCGTCATCTCCATCCTCGGTCTTATCGAAGCGGGCGGCTGGAGCGGCATGGTGCATCGCATCCACGCCAATTTTCCCGGTCAGGACTACACGCACCTCTGGCGCGGCCTCGGTCATTTTGGCGACAACCCGATGGGCATTCATTGGACCGGCATCGTCCTGGGCCTCGGCTTCGTCATCTCGTTCGGTTACTGGACTACCGACTTCCTGGTCGTGCAGCGCGTGATCTCGGCGCGCGATCTGCGCAGCGCCAAAATGGCGCCCATCATCGGAGCCGCCTTCAAAATGGCTGTGCCGGTGATCGTCATTCTTCCCGGCCTCCTCGCCTTGGCCGTATTGCCGGAAAAGCTCGTGGGCGAATCCGTGGCGGGCGCCGGAGCGCACACCTATAACGAAGTCCTGCCGCTCATGTTGGCGCGTTATTGTGGACCCGGACTCCTCGGTCTGGGCATCACCGCGCTGATCGCCGGCTTTATGTCCGGCATGGCCGGCAACGTCAGCGCATTCGCTACCGTTTGGACCTACGATATTTACCGCGCTCTGATCCGCAAGAACGCTTCCGACTCGCATTACTTGTCTATGGGCCGCTGGTGCACGTTGCTCGGCGTGTTGGTCAGCATCGGCACGGCCTATCTGGTGATGCAATTCTTGAGCATCATGGATTATGTCCAAGCCTTGTTCGCAACGTTTATTGCGCCGCTGTTTGGAACCGTCATTCTCGGCATGTTGTGGAAGCGCGCCACACCCGCTGGCGGCTTTTGGGGCCTGTTGGTCGGTACCGGCGGTTCGCTCGCCATGTGGATCTGGCTCCGCACAGACCCAGCCGCGCTCGGCTACATCGCGCTCTCGCCACACGCCAAGCCGCTGGCTGAAGATATGTATCGCGCCCTCTGGTCCTGGATTCTATGCGTAGCGGTCACCGTCGTCGTAAGCCTCCTCACCCGCCCAAAACCACACGCCGAATTGATTGGCTTGGTTTACGGCGCAACCGACATTCCGTCCGAAGGCGATCTGAAGCTCTATCAACGCCCGATCTTTTGGGCCGTTGTGATATCCGTAATTTTCATTATTTTGAACATCATATTTTGGTAGACCGCACGAATGCACAATCACGGTTCTCTTTCAATTTGGTTTTTCATTGGCGTCCTGCTGACGGTTTACGGCGTCCTCATTCTCGGCGCGGGTCTCTATGAATTCGTCTCGCCGCCCGCGCATCCGGTTGTGCTTGCCAACCTGCACACCGGTGTATGGTGGGGCGCAACGTTGCTCGTCATCGGCTTGGTTTATTTCGTGCGCTTCTATCCTAGGAAGCAGTAATGCCATCGCCATCCACCAGTAAGAAGACCATGCAGCTTGGGCTGATCGTCGGAAATCGCGGCTTTTTCCCCGATCATCTTGCCGCTACCGGCCGTGAAGAAATGATTCGCGTCCTCGAGCAAGCTGGCATCGAAGTGATCGCGCTAACGCCCGCAGAGTCGAAATTCGGCGCGGTAGAAACCTTCGAAGAAGCCCGCCGCTGCGCTGAAATGTTCAAAAAACATCGCGACACGCTCGACGGCGTAGTCGTAACTCTGCCCAACTTCGGCGACGAGCGCGCCATTGCCGATACGCTGCGCCTCTCTGGTTTCAACGTGCCCGTCTTGGTGCAGGCCACGCCCGACACAGCCGGCAAGATGACCATTCGCGACCGCCGTGACAGTTTTTGCGGCAAGATGTCGGCCTGCAACAATCTGATGCAATACGGCATCCCGTATTCGCTCACCACGCTGCATACCGAAGCGCCCTCGTCGCCTGAATTCGCCAAAGACCTCGCCTGGTTTCTCGCTGTTTGCCGCGTGGTGCGCGGCTTGCGCGGCTTGCGCATCGGTTCCATCGGCGCACGTCCGGCCGCTTTCAATACGGTGCGTTATAGCGAGAAGCTCCTCGAAGCCAACGGTATCTCTGTCATCCCCATCGATCTCTCGGAAATTCTGGGCCGCATCGATCGCTTGAAAGACGAAGATGCCGCCGCGCAAGCCAAGCTCCAAGCCATTCTTTCTTATGTTTCCACCAGCGACGTCCCAGCCACCTCGTTAATGAAAATGGCGAAGCTCGGCGTAGTCGTCGATGGCTGGATGCACGAAACGCAGACCGCCATCAGCGCCGTCCAATGCTGGACCTCGCTGGAAGAATATTTCGGCGTCGTCCCGTGCACGGTCATGAGCATGATGAGCAATGAGCTGATGTCCAGCGCCTGCGAAGTGGATATCGTGGGCGTCGTCGGCATGCACGCCTTGCGGCTTGCTTCCGAAACTCCCAGCGCGCTGCTCGATTGGAACAACAACTACGGCGACGATCCGAATAAAGCCGTATGCTTCCACTGCAGCAATCTGCCCAAACACTTTTTCGCCGAAGTAAAAATGGATTTTCAGGAAATTATCGCGGGCACCGTCGGCAAGCTCAACACTTTCGGCACCTGCGTCGGGCGCGTAAAATCCGGACCCATGAGTTTCGCCCGCATCTCGACCGACGACCGGGCGGGCAAGTTGCGCGGCTATGTGGGTGAGGGGCGCTTTACCGATGACCCGCTCGAAACGTTTGGCGGCGCGGGCGTCGTGGAAATCCCGCGACTGCAAAACCTGCTGCGCTTCATTTGCGAGCGCGGCTTTGAGCATCACACCGCCGCTAATCTCTCCTCCGTTGCCGGCGCGGTCTACGAAGCCGCCGTCAAATACCTCGGCTGGGACATCTATTGGCATCAGGCATGAGCACCGTCGTCGCGGGAGTCGATTTCGGCACCTTGAACGTGCGCGTCTCCATCTTCGATAGCGAAAAAGGAAGGCTCGGCTCCGGTATTGCTGAATATCCTCTGCATCGCAGTAAAGACGATCCCGATCGGGCCACGCAAAGCCATGCCGATCACATGTCGGCGCTGGTCTCGGCCACGAAAAATGCCTTGGCTGAAGCCGGCGTCCCAGGCGATGCCATCCAATCCATCGCGCTCGATACCACCGGCTCGAGTGTCATCCCGGTGGGCCGCGACCTCGAACCGCTGGATGAGTATTACCTCTGGTGCGATCATCGCGCCTGGCGTGAGGCCGCCGAGATCACCGCCAAAGCGAACGAGACCGGGCTGCTCGCCATCAAGTGGTCCGGCGGCGTCTACTCTTCCGAGTGGGGATTTTCGAAACTCCTCCACTGGCTGCGCCACAATCCCGACAAGCGTGATTACCTAGTAACCGCCTTCGAGCATTGCGACTACGTCGTCGCCGTCCTCTGCGGCATTCACACCGTCGCCAATGCCCCGCGCAGCGTTTGCGCCATGGGCCACAAATGGATGTGGAACGAAGGGCTCGGCGGCCTCCCTCCCGAAGGCTTTCTCAGTTCTGTCGACCCGCTGTTAAAGGGCATGCGCGCCAAACTCGGCGGCCAGTACAAAACGTCGAGTTCGATCGCTGGCAATCTCTGTAACGAATGGGCCGCAAAGCTTGGCTTGCGGCCCGATATTCCCATCCCGGTCGGAGCTTTCGATGCGCATTGGGACGCCATCGGCGCGGGCGTCAAGCTCGGCGACGTGGTGAACGTCATCGGAACCTCTACCTGCATCATCGGGCTCAGTGACCGCGCCAATCTGGTTCCCGGCGTCTGCGGTGTGGTGTCCGGTTCGGTCGATCCTCGCCTCACCGGCGTCGAAGCGGGCCTGTCCGCGGTCGGCGATATTTTCGAAGCCATCGCGCGTCGCGCTGGCACCACTGCGGCCGAATTATCGCGCGGCCTGACCGGCTATCGCCCCGGCCAGACCGGTCTCCTCCGCATGACCTGGGACAACGGCGATCGCACTGTGCTCGTCAATCCCGAGTTAGGCGGCGCTACGCTCGGCTGGCATTTGACCAGCACTCCCCAGGATGAGCTCTTCGCCGCCATCGAGGGCACCGCTTTTCACACCCGCATCATTCTGGCCCGCATGGCCGAGCATGGCACTTCGGTCGAGCGCATCATCAATGGCGGTGGCATCCCCCAGCGCAACGACGTCTTGAACCAGGTCTACGCCAATGTCCTGAACAAACCCATTCTGGTGCCCGAAGGCGATGTGACCAGCCTGGGATCTGCCGTCTTTGCGTTTTTGACCGCGCGTGCATTTTCGTCCATCGAAGAGGCGCAGACCGCGCTTTGTCCGCCGTATCGCGTCTTCACGCCCGATCCTGCCGCCGTCGCGGTTTACGAAGACCTCTTCCGGCTCTATAAGCGTCTCTATTTCGCCCTCGGCGCCAAAAAGTCCGAGCCTGTCTCGCTCGGCGATTTACTCCCGCGCCTCCGCCACATCGCCGCTGAAGCGAGAGCCCAATGAAGTTGCAGACGCTGCGCGAAGAAGTGCTCGCAGCCAACCTCGAGTTGGTCCGCCGCGGCTTGGTGGTCTTTACCTTCGGCAATGCCAGTGGCGTTGACCGGGCGAGCGGACAGGTGGTCATCAAACCGAGCGGTGTCGCTTACGACTCTCTCGCCGTTACCGATCTGGTGATCTCCGATCTCGATGGACACATCGTCGAAGGTTCCCTGCGTCCTTCCTCCGATCTGCCCACGCACCTCGCTCTCTATCGTGCGTTTCCGGGTATTCACGGCGTCGTTCACACCCATTCCCGCTACGCCACCGCCTGGGCGCAGGCGGGCGTCGAGATTCCGTGTCTCGGCACCACGCATGCCGATTATTTTCGCGGGCCGATTCCAGTCACTGCGCCCATGGAAGCGGGCGAGATCGAATCCGATTACGAGTGGAATACCGGACAGGCCATCATTCGCCGCTTCGCCGGTATCGATCCATTGCTGACACCGGCCGTATTGGTCGCAAGCCATGCGCCGTTTTGCTGGGGAGCTTCGGTTTCCGCTGCGGCGCACACCGCGGTGGTCGTCGAAGAGCTCGCCCACCTGGCTTATCTGACCATGACCATTCGCGCCGAGATCGCTGCGGTCCCCGATGTCCTGCGCGATAAACATTTCCTTCGCAAACACGGCGTCACGGCTTATTACGGGCAGACTAAGCTAAAAGCATGAAGGAGCGGGAACGGATCCTCGAGCTGTGGGACGCCGCGCAGCACGCGGGCGAATCCGCGGTGCTCGCCACGGTCGTCAAAACACAAGGTTCCTCCTATCGCTTGCCCGGTGCGCGCCTGCTGCTGACGCAAAGCGGCCAGCACGCCGGTTCCATCAGCGGCGGCTGCCTCGAAGCCGAGCTGCTCAAGAAAGCCTGGTGGCTTACCGAAAACGGCCCCGTCGTTCGTCGCTATGACACTACGCCCGAAGGTGAGATTTCGGAAGGCGGCTTCGGTCTCGGTTGCAACGGCATCATTCACGTGCTGCTCGAGCGGCTCGCTCCTGGCAACGCTCCGGTGTTGGAGCTCATCCGCGGCGTTCACCAGCAGCGCCGCCCCGCCGGCGTCACCCATCCCACCGGATGGGAAGAAACCCTCAATCCTCCGCCACGTCTTTTGATATGCGGAGCCGGCGACGATGCCGTGCCATTGGCCGAATTGGCAAAATATCTGGGTTGGCAAGTCTTCATTTCTGACGGCCGCGCGCATTACGCCCGTCGCGACAAATTTCCGCAGGCCGACGGAGTAAGCGTTCGCGTAGGGCCTTCGGCTGCGGTCGATCCGTGGACGGTAGCTGTAATCATGAGTCATAGTTACAGCCAGGATCTTGATGTATTACGTGAACTCGCGTCGCAGCCCCTCCGCTACCTCGGAATCCTCGGCCCTCACAAGCGCACGGTGCAGCTTCTGGCCGATGCCGGTCTCGATGTAACGCGCCTCGAAGCCAAACTGCACAGCCCCATGGGGCTCGATCTCGGAGCCGACGGTCCGGAACAAGTCGCCCTCGCGGTCATCGCCGAAATTCAAGCCGCGCTGAACGGCCGCGAAGGCGGCGCGCTGCGCGAGCGCGACGGCTCGATTCATGGCCACGAAAGCCCTTGGGTGCAATCGATTGTTTGTGCATAGGCTGCTCACCCTCTGTCTGGTCGGCGCGGCGCTGCGCGCGCAAAACGCCCCGGATAAGGGCAAGCAGATTATCGACCAGGCCATCGCCGCGCTCGGCGGCGACCACTTCCTGCACATGCAGAGCCGCATCGCGAGCGGACGCATCTACTCGTTTTTTCACGACCAGGTGAGCGGCTTCGATGTCGCCACCATCTACACCTCCTATGCCGCCCAGAAACCAGCCAAAGGTCTGGCCGTGCGCGAGCGCGAATTGCTCGGCAAGAAAAAGGATTACTCGTATCTGTTTCTCGAAGACGAGGGCTGGGATATTTCTTTCCGCGGCGCCCGTCCCATTCCCGATGAAAACTGGGAGCGATACGAGCGCACCACCTCGAACGATATTCTCTACTTGCTGCGCTACCGTCATGATGAGCCGGGCATGCAATACGATTACGAAGGCAGCCAGGTGGAATTGAGCACGCACGTCGAAGTGCTCGATATCACCGACGCGACCGGCCGCACCATCCGCGTCTACTTCGATCACAATACCCATTTGCCGGTGCATCAGAGCATCACCTGGCTTGATCCCGACACCCGGCAACACAACGACGAGGTAACGGAGTTCGACAAATGGCGTGACGCGGGCGGCGGCGTGATGTGGCCCTTCACCATCGAGCGCGAGAGAAATGGCTACAAGGTATACCAGATGTTTGCCTCCAAAGTAGAAGTCGATCAGCCGTTGCCTCCGGACATCTTCGAACTCCCCGCCGGCGCCAAACGTTTGCGAAAAGTCAACTAGCCGCGTAATTGTTACAATTGAACCTGGACGCATGGTATTTTCAACAGGCACGCCTCGTTAGCGCCACTCGAGCCATGGATCTCGATCAACTTCATACGTTTCTTGAGATCGTCCGTCTCAAGAGCTTCTCGAAGGCGGCGCAAACCTGCTATCGTACGCAGCCCGCCATCAGTGCCCAGGTCCGGCAGTTAGAGCTCGAGTTGAATACTACGTTGTTCGAGCGTTATGGCACCCGAATTTCACTGACTGTCGCTGGACGCATCTTGGCCGAACATGCCGAACAGATTCTGGCCCTCCGCCGGCGCGCTCAGGACGCCATTAACGAGCTCGAAAGAGTGCCCCGCGGCGAATTGGTCATCGCCGCCAACGAAGCCACTTGCATCTACGTATTGCCTGGCGTCTTTGCCGAGTTCAAAAAGCAATTTCCCAACGTGCAATTGCTGGTCGATCGCTCGTACGGAACGCGCGTCGTCCAGGCCGTTCTCGACAACCTCGCCGACTTCGGCATCACCCAGCTTCCCGTGCAAGAGAAGAAGCTGCAGATCGTCAAAATTCATTCCGATGAAATAAAACTTCTTGTTCCAGCCGGCCACCGGTTGGCGTCTAATGGTAGGATCTTACCGGCGGATTTACTGGGCGAACAGCTATTGCTTCCCAAAACGGGCACCACCCGCGCGCGCCTGAATTCCTGGCTCGATTCGGTCCAGGACGAGCTGAACGTATCCATGGAATTGGATTCGACCGAGATGATCAAGCGCTTCGTGATGGCGAACCTCGGATTGTCGTTCCTCGCCGCGTCGCATTGCCAGGAAGAGGAAGCGGCCAAGAAGCTGGCGTGTGTCCCGCTGGGGCCTGAGCCCATGATTCGGCGTGTTGGTTTAATCTATAGGAAAGATAAGTCGCTCTCGAAGGCGGCGCTTGGATTCATCGACGTTACTCTGAATCACGCGGGCAATGAACTGGGAGTGATTCCAATTCAGCGGCTGCGTGCTTCAGGAACCTAGGAGCTGGTTTGAACCGATGGCGCAACTGACCGCAAAAAGTTCCACGATCTTTATCGCTACCGCGGATGAAACGCGCGTGTACCGCTCGGTGGAAGATGTGCCGGCCACGTTGCGCCAAAAACTGACCGAATGCACCCGCGGAATCAATTCAGCCACCATTCTGATCGCCGATAAGCGCGGCCGGGAAGAATTGGTGCGGGCTTTGCAGGGCCGGCCTAGCGAGGTGCAATGCCGGCTGGTGGAAAACATCCGCTCGCGGCAACCCGAGCCAACGGCGCCAACGGCCGCCGAGCCCTCCCGCTGGCGCTCCGTTCGTACCTGGGTCGAATTGCTGTTGCCGGTCGCCGTCGGAGCGTCACTCTGGCTTTTTATTGAATCGCACTTTTAATAAAGAACCTACTCTCCCCCGCCGATAAGTCCGGTGTGACGACAACGTTCGGCGACCATCCCCATTCCGCAGTCCTCCAGGTTCCCACCGGCGAGGCGAACGGATCGAAGTATCAAATTGCCTGCACATTCGAAGGTATGCAGGATAAACGCCTTACGCTCGAAGCGCCCGAGCGGCTAGGTGTTTCCTCCGTAGTTAGCGTGGAGTACAACGACACCATGTTTCTCGGCGAAGTGCTGGCGTGCCGCCGCGCTACAACGCCCGACATCTGGCAGATCGAAATCAAGGTAGAGCAGATCCTGACCGGCCTGCAAAGCCTGATGGCGCTTCGCGCCGGTCTGCTTGGCGAGAGCGTCGTGCACCCGCGTGTTCCCGCTGGCGGCCTGAACTAAACGCCTAATCCTATTCGTGGCGCAGCGCCACCATCGGTTCTACCTTTGTCGCGCGTCGCGCGGGCAGATAACCTGCCAATGTTGAGACCATCGCCAGCAAGACAATTGCCGCCCCGATTCCTACCGGATCGATCGTGGAAATGCCGAAAAGAAAGCTCTTGATCCAGCGCGTAGCTCCTAACGCCAACGGCAGCCCGAAAACCAGTCCCAGTGCAATCAGCACCACCGATTCCCGCAACACTCTCCACAGAACGGCCGGGCGCTGCGCGCCCAAGGCCATGCGAACGCCAATTTCCTTGGTTCTCCGTGCGACCGCGTAGCTCATCGTTCCGTACAGGCCGATCGCGGCGAGCAAGAGCGCCAGCAGTCCGAAGAAACTGCAAAATGTCGTAATCGTTCGTTCCTGCCGCAGCGAATCGTGAACCTGGGCGCTCAACGTGGAAACCCTGAGAATCGCCAATCTGCTATCAATTTCGTTCAGGAGCCCCTTCACTTCCGCTGTTGCGCCGGATGGATCGCCGGAAGTACGGATCACGAGTTCGCCAACGTACGCGTGCTCGCCTCCCGATTGCCAGGCGGAGAAGTACGCCATGGGCTTCGCCTTCTCGTCGATCTTGTAGTATTTTGAATCCGCCACCACGCCGACGATTTCGTAGCCGGGCGCTCGAAACGGCGATCCCAGGGCGAAATGCATCCCTAACGGATTCCGCTTGGGCAGGTATTCGCGCACGAAAGACTCGCTGACCACCGCCACGGGGGGTGAGGTCGGCGTATCACGCGCCGAGATCGGCCTTCCCAGCAGCAGCGGCGCTCGGAGCGTCTCAAAAAATCGCGGTCCCACTTCGACGCCGTACACCCGCATCTCTTTGCCGGCGGTTGGCGTGTAACCCTCGATCGAAAAGCTGTTGGATGAATTGTTGCCGCTCAGCGGACTGAACCTCGCGATGCACGCCGAGACCACGCCGGGCAAGGCATTCAGCCGGTCCTGGATTCGCCGGTAGAGCGGATACAACTCGGCCGGTTGATAGCCCGCCAGGCGCGGATCGGTCCGGATCAGCAAGAGGTGCTCGCGACTGTACCCGAGATCCTGATGCTCGAGACCGAACAAACTATGCGTGAGCAAGCCCGCGCCGACGAGCAGCACGGAGGACAAAGCAACCTGCAGGACGACGAAGGCATGCGTCGGATTAAATCGCGAGATTCCGAAGTCCCGAGTTCTTGCCATACCGACGGAGCGCAGAGCAGGAAAGAGCCCAAAGCCGATTCCGGTCAGAATCGAAATTCCCAGTGTGAAACTCAGGACGAGCAAGTCCGGTCGGACTTTCACGATTCCCATCATCGTTACCAGCCCTTGTACACTCCACCAAGCCAGCGCTACTCCCGACGCACCGCCCAGAAGCGCTAATAAGACGCTTTCGGTAAGCAGTTGCCGAACCAGCCTGGTTCGCGAAGCGCCCAGTGCCAGGCGAGTAAGCAGTTCCCCCTGCCGGGCCGACGCTTGAGAGAGCAAAAGTACCGCTACGTTCGCGCAAGCAATCAGCAGCACCAGCGCCACTACTGCCATCAGCACGTGCAAAGGCTCCGAATACATAAAGCGCATCCAGGAAATTCCCCGGCCGCCCGGTTTTAGTTCGATGTGCGCGTCGCGAAGCTGGCGCTGCCGCTCGGGAGTCAGGTGCGCGCCGGCCTGCGCTGCGTAGAATTGTTGGAGCTGCGTGTTGAGGGTCGCCTGCGCCTGCCGCATGCTCACCCCTGGTTTCAGTCTTCCAATCAGATTCAGCCAATAGACATTCCTTGCCTCGAGCCACGATTCGCGCTGCAAGACCTCGGCCTGTCGTGTGAGCGGCAGCCAGAAATCGGGCGCCGTTCCGACTCGTTCCCCAAAGAAATCCCGCGGAGCCACGCCGACGATGGTAAATGCCGCGCCATTCAAATTCACGGACTTGCCGATAACCGAGCGGTCGAGCTCGAAGCGGCGCTCCCAGTAAGCGTAGCTGATGACTGCCACCGGCGCAGCGGCCAACGTATCGTCTTTGGCTGTCAACACGCGGCCCACCGCCGCTTGTACGCCTAGAACTGCAAAGTAGTCGCCGGAGACGAGATGTCCGCGCGCCCGTTCCGTGGCTCCCGAATCGGAAGAACCAACCAAGTGCATCAGTAAAGGGTCGGAGCCCTGCCGGAAAGCAGACAGGCCCTGGAACGATTCATTGTGATTGCGGAAATACTCCCAGGACGCGTAGGAAAAGATTTCGCCGTGGAAGCCATCGCCGCTGTAAACACCGTCGGAGATACCGTCGTAAAACAGCACCAGCCGGCCCGGATCCTTCACCGGCAAGTCTCGCAGCATAACGGCGTTGATGAGCGTAAAAATCGCCGTATTGGCGCCGATGCCCATGGCAAGCGAAAGCACCGCGACCAGCGAAAGCACGGGCGATCTCCTGAGCTGCCGGAAACCGTAGTGCGCATCTTTAATGAATGTTTCGAGCCAAAGCATCGTGCGCCGAGCTCCTTGTTTACACTTTAAAAGAATGCAGCGCAAGATTATCATCTTCGGCGGCGGCGGTCAACTCGGCGTGGAGCTATGCCGTGAATTTCAGAAGCGCAGATGGTTGGTGCAGCGCTTTGACCGGCAATCGCTCGACATTACCGACCGGACTCGAGTCGAGGCAGCCGTGGCCCAGGCGGATGCGCAGGCCGTTGTGAATGCCGCGGCATATAACCAGGTCGATATTGCCGAGAAGGAACCGCTAGCGGCGTTTCAAGCCAATGCGCTAGCCGTACGAAACATGGCCATGGCGTGCCGGCAGGCGGACGCGTTGCTCGTTCACTACTCGACTGACTACGTTTTCGATGGGACGAAGGGCGCGCCCTATGTCGAAACCGATCCGCCGCACCCGCTGGGCGCTTATGCGGTGTCGAAGCTGGCGGGTGAACTGTATGCCCAAGCATACTTGTCAGATCCGCTGATTATCCGGACCTCGGGCGTCTTCGGACCGGGCGGCATGTTTACGCCGCGCGGCAATTTCGTGGAGCTGATGCTGCGGATGGCGAGAGCGAATCAGCCGATTCGCGTCGTCCAGGATCACGTGGCATCGCCGACGTATGCGCCGGCTATGGCTTCGCGGACGGCCGATCTGGTGGAGAAGAATATCCGCGGCCTGTTTCATATGGGAGGCGGCCGCGCTATCTCCTGGTACGACTACGCGAAGCTGATTTTTGAATTGGCCGGCCTGACGCCCTCTTTACAGGCAACCGACGAGAGGGAGTACCGGACGGCCGCGCGCCGCCCCAAATTTTCCGCTTTGTCAAACAGCAAACTGGAAGCGGCCGGAATCGAGCCGATGCCGGCATTTCGCGACGCCGTCGAGGAATACTTGACGGCGCGCGTGCACGCTACCGCGCATCGTTCGGCGTAGCGTAGTAGCCATTGCGAGCCTGCACGCGATAGCTCGAATTATCCGTCTTGATTTCGATGTGCCGGAAGCTGCCGTCCCGGTTGGGATTTGTCGAAGAGTACCCGATCGAATATTGATTCCGGAGCTCGTCCTGAATCTCCTTGAAGATTTCGCTGAGTGGATGCTTGCCGCTGACCGTGAAGACATGACCGCCGGTCTCTTCCGACATCTTGCGGAGTTCCGATTCGCCGCCCCCGCCGCCCAACATGAATCCACCGCCTGAGTAGAACGCGCGGTCGACGTAATAAATGCTGTAGATAATGGCGTCGGAGCGCTGCGCGGCCTCAACTGCATCGCGCAGCCGGTACGTGCTGCCCTGATCGTCGCCATCGGTAATGAGAATCAGAGCCTTGCGGCCCACTTCATTTTTCAGCTTTTCGTTGGATGCCAGGTAAATGGCATCGTACAGCAGCGTTCCCTTTGGACTGCCCATCGTGGGAACCGGTCCGGTGTTCGGAATGGAGCCAGGACCGCGCCCGATCATGGGATCCTGGCCATCGCCCTGAAGATCCTGCAGCCCGGCGCTGAGCTGCCGGGCGGAGTTGGTAAAGTCCTGCAGGAGTTCGGTACTCTTTCCGAAAGAAATCAGAAAAGCTTCGTCCTTCTTGCGGATGACGCTCGAGAAAAAAGCCGATGCGGCCTGCCGCTCGATGTCAATGAGGCGTCCCTGGCTGGCGCTGATATCGATCAGCAGCCCAAGCGTCAGCGGAAGATCCGTCTCGCGGGAAAAGCGCTGGATGGTCTGCGGTTTACTATCCTCGTCGATTGTGAAATTGTTCTTTTCGAGATTGGGAATTAACTGTCCGCCCTTTTTGGCGTGGACGGTAAACAGAATGTTAACGAGATCGACGTTGACGCGGATGGTAGGCTCCTGACTGGCCGCCTCCTGACCAGGCTGCGTCTCACTGGTGGGTGCTTGGCCAGCGGCTTGTGTCAGTAAAAGACTGGCAGCAGCGGCGAAGCGTAGGAGATTGCGGAGAGAACTGCCCATCTGGTTATGATTATCGTCTAGAGCCGCGAAATGAAAGCCGCCACATCGCATCTACGGAAAGCCGACCCGATTCTTGCGCAAATCATAGAACGAGTAGGCCCCTGCCGGTTCAGCAGTCGAGAACCAACCTTTGAGACGTTGGCACGCTCGATTACGTTCCAACAGCTTCACGGCAAGGCGGCGGCTACGATTTTTGGCCGCGTGCAGAAAGCCGTGGGGCGGCGGTTTACCGCACGAGGGTTTCTGAGGCTCAGCCAGGAGGAATTGCGGGCGTGCGGCCTTTCGCGGCAAAAAATCGCCTCGCTCACGGACTTGGCGGAACGGGTAGCGCGCCGCGAAATCAATTTTCGTAAGCTGGCGGACCTTGAAGATGAAGAGATCATCGTCTTGCTTTCGGCCGTGCGCGGCGTGGGCGTATGGACGGCGCAGATGTTTCTGATGTTTGCGTTAGAACGGCCGAACATCCTGCCACTGGCGGATTTGGGGATTCGCAGCGCCGTCCGCAAGGCATACGGATTGACGGAGCTGCCGAAGCCGGCCGAGTTGGCGAAGCTTGGCGAGAAATGGCGCCCGTACTGCTCCATCGCCAGTTGGTATCTGTGGCGCAGTCTGGACGGGCAAGCGGATATTTAGCCGTCACGAAATAACGCACTCAGGCGGGTTGGGGCGCGGTCGGCGGCAGCGGGCGAGCCGGTTTGAACACCATCACCGCGAGCGGCGGAATTACCAGCGCCGCCGATCCGGGCCGGCCATGTGAAGGCTTGTCTTCGACGTTGACATAGCCGCCGTTGCCCATGTTGCTGCCGCCGAACATTTCGGCATCGGAATTGAAAATCTCACGATGGCCGCCGGCTTCCGGAAAGCCCACCCGATACGCCTTGTGAGGCGCCGGCGTGAAGTTGCAAACAAACACCAGATAATCGTCGCGACGTTTCGCGCGGCGCACGAAGGAGACGATCGAATTGTCGGCATCGTGAAAATCGATCCACTCGAAGCCCTGGTATTGGAAATCGACTTCGTACAGCGCGGGCTCGCTCTGATAAAGCATATTCAACGCCGCGCAAAAGAGCTGGTAGCGGCGATGGATCTCATGATCGAGCAGCCACCATTCCACTTGCCCTTCCGAATTCCATTCGGCAGTCTGCCCGATCTCGCTGCCCATGAACAGCAGTTTCTTGCCCGGATGACCGTACATGTAGCTCAAGAACGCGCGCGCGTTGGCGAAGCGCTGCCACTCGTCACCCGGCATTTTGTCGAGCAGGGCGCGCTTCCCGTAAACGACTTCGTCATGCGAAATCGGCAGCACGAAATTCTCGGTAAAGGCATAAATCATGCTGAACGTGATGTCGTTCTGATGATATTTGCGGTGAATCGGGTCGCGCTCGAAATAGTGGAGCATATCGTGCATCCAACCCATGTTCCACTTCATGGTGAAGCCGAGTCCGTTTAAATAAACCGGGCGCGATACGCCGGTGAACGAGGTCGATTCTTCCGCTACCGTAATGGCGCCCTGCACCTGGTGGACTAATTCGTTGGTCTTGCGCAGGAAATCGATGGCTTCCAGGTTTTCATTGCCGCCGTAAACGTTGGGTATCCATTCGCCGGCCTTGCGCGAATAGTCGAGATACAGCATGGACGCTACCGCGTCCACGCGCAGGCCGTCGATGTGATATTTCTTGAGCCAAAACATGGCGTTTGAGATCAAGAAGGAGCGCACTTCGTTGCGCCCGAAATTGAAGATCAGGGTGCCCCAGTCGCGATGTTCGCCGCGGCGCGAATCTTCATGCTCATAAAGCGCCGTGCCGTCAAAAAAGGCCAGGCCGTGCGCATCCTTCGGGAAATGCGCGGGAACCCAGTCCATGATTACGCCGATTCCCGCTTGATGACAGCGGTCGACGAAAGCCATGAAATCCCACGGCGAACCGTAGCGCGAAGTGGGCGCAAAATAGCCGGTAACCTGGTAGCCCCAAGACGGCGTGTACGGATACTCGGCGATGGGCATCAGCTCAATGTGCGTATAGCCCATTTTCTTGACATAAGCGACCAGCTTGTCAGCGAGTTGGCTGTAGTTCAACGGCTGGTTGTGCTCGCCTCTGAGCCATGAGCCAAGGTGGACTTCGTAAATGGATATGGGGCTTTCGAGAATCTTTGTCTCGGGGCGGCGGTCCATCCATTCCTGGTCCTGCCATTGGTAGCTATCTAAATCAGCGACGACGGAGGCGGATTTCGGCGGCATCTCCATGGCGAAGCCGTATGGATCGGACTTCATCTGGCTATAGCCGCGAAAGCGCGATTGCACCGCGTATTTGTAGGGCGTACCGATACCCACGCCGGGAATGAAAATTTCCCAAACGCCGCCGGTGCGAGCACGCATGGGGTTGCGGCGGGCGTCCCAATCGTTGAAATCGCCCACAACACTGACCACAATGGCGTTGGGGGCCCAAACCGCAAAACGCGTTCCCTCAATTCCATTGACGGTGGCCAGATGAGCGCCGAAGGAGTTATAACCCTCATAGTTGGTGCCTTCGGAGTGGAGGTGCAGATCGAAGTCGCTGATGAGCGGCTGAAAGCGGTAAACGTCCTCGGCTTCGAAGACGCCGCCCTCACGGTCGGTGATTCTGAATTTATACTGGTCGGGCAGCGAGGCGATACGGGCGCTGAAGAGACCCGCCGCATGCGTGCGCTTCATCGGTATGGTGCGGTCTCCGATGGCCAGGGCCACTTCTTCGGCTTGCGGCAGGAAAGCGCGGATCTCCCACTCCGGGTTGCCGTTCCCGCTGAGCGCGTGCGGTCCCAGGGCGGCAAATGGGTCACCATGGTAACCACCGGCAATGGCTTCAATTTCTTGCTCGGTCATCACACGTTTATTATGTCAATGGAAGAGACTGTGAGCCTCCGCGGATTCATCCGGTCATTACAGAAGGCAGAACTCCATCTGCATCTCGAAGGTTCTGTGGAACCGGAAACCATCCGCGAAATCGATCCCTCCCTTTCGTTGGACGACATCCGCGAAAAAATGCAGCATACGGGATTCGGGGAATTCTTGCGGGCCTATGTCTGGGTCAGCAAGAAGCTCGATTCGCCGCAAGCCTATGCGCTGGCGGCACGCCGGTTGTTGGAGAAGCTGGCCGCGCAGAACATTTGTTACGCCGAGATTACGCTTTCGGCCGGCGTCATTTTATGGAAAAAGCAGAAAATCGAGCCGATTTTTGAAGCGATTCAGGACGAAGTGCGGCGTTTTGCACAGGTCGAGGTGGGCTGGATCTTCGATGCCGTTCGACAATTCGGCGTAGAGGACGCCGAGAAAGTGTTTTCGCTCGCGGCCGATCTTCAAGGCGAAGGCGTGGTGGCGATCGGAATCGGCGGCGATGAGGAGCGGGGGCCAGCGGGCTGGTTTAAGCAGTTGTATCGGGACGCCAAGGAAGCGGGTCTGGGGCTGACCTGTCACGCAGGCGAGACGACGGGACCGGAGAGCGTGTGGCAGGCACTTGACATCGGCGCGCAGCGAATCGGTCATGGGATCCGATCCATCGACGATCCGCAGTTGGTGGCCGCACTGCGGGAGCGCGACGTGCCGGTGGAGGTTTGTCCGTCCAGCAATGTCTCGACCGGCGTGGTGGCCGATTTTAAACAACATCCGCTGCGGCGCTTGTGGGACGCCGGTGTGCCGGTCGTACTCGGCACAGACGACCCGGCGCTCTTTGACACGGATTTGCTGCAGGAGTACTCGGTAGCCGCGGAAGTTTTCGGTTTTTCCGAGAAAGAACTTAGCAAGCTGGCGGCGAACAGCCTCAAATATCGATTCCCGGGGCTGCTGAGTCGAAGCGCGTGCGTGTCCGACGCCGTTTCCTAGGTTTAGTTAGCCGCGCGCCTGACCGACGCGCTCTTCAAGCAATAATCGAATCAGCGCTTCGAGCTCGCCGATGCGATCATTCAGTTGCTCGAGATCGGCCGGTTCGGATTCGGCGCAGGCGGCGATCTGACCATGCTCCAGCGAACCCAAGGCTTCGCTGCGCGTTTTGACCACGCGGCCGGGAATGCCCACCACCGTGGCGCCGTCGGGCACCGAATGGACAACCACAGCGCCGGCGCCGACCTTGGTGTCGTCGCCCAAGCGAATATTGCCGAGAACCGCCGCGCCTGTTCCCACCACCACGCGATTTCCGACCGTCGGATGGCGCTTACCACGCTGGTTTCCAGTGCCGCCCAAGGTAACGCCCTGGTAGAGCAGAACGTCGTGGCCGATCTCGGCCGTCTCGCCGATCACCACGCCGACTCCATGATCGATGAACAGCCGCTGGCCGATCTTCGCCCCTGGATGAATCTCAATACCGGTCAGGAGCCGTGCGAAATTCGAAATAAAGCGAGCGATGACGTAACGCTTGCGGCGGTAGAACCAACTGGAGATTCGATGGAATAAGACCGCGTGCAGGCCGGGATAGCAAAGCAAAATCTCCAGGGCGCTTTTGGCGGCTGGATCTTCCCGCTGAATGGCTTGAATGTGGTCGCGGAGGAACACTAATCCCTTATTGTCCACTATGTAGATGCACGGCCGGCCAGCGGGGATTCGGCGGCCGTTAGTAGCTCAGCTTCATGGCGAACTGGATAATCCGCGGCGAACCGAAATTAAGGATTTGCCCGAAGGTTCCGCTGGTGATGCTATTGACAGGCGAGTTGGTGGGCGGGCTCGTGCCGTTCCAGTTGGCGTGATTGAAGAGATTAAACGCCTCGCCTCTGGCTTCCAAGCTGAACCGCTCGCGAATCTTAAATATGCGGCTGGCGGCGAAATCGAGATTCCAGGCGCCTGGACCGTAGAGTGAGAAACGTCCCAAATTGCCAAAGGTGCCCGTTGGCTGCACCGCGAAGGCCGCCTGATTGATCCATTCGTTGACCGTCTGCTGAGCCGGAATTACGTCATTCGGCAGCACGACGTTCGGCCGGTCTTGTAGCTGGCCGCTGAGCGAAATATCCTTGCCGCCATCGGTGACCGTGAAGGGTTGGCCGGTGTAGGCAGTGAAAATCGGAGACAACTGCCAGCCGCCGGTGAGATGTTTGACGAACGCGTTGCCGATTCCGGGCGTGTTCACCACCATGGAGGTGTTGAAGTTGAGGCGATGATCGAAGCCGCAATTTCCGCGCTCGGCGGCGCGATCGTTCGGATTCTGGTAGATCGTTCCCGCTAATTCGCCGGTGAAATCAACATCGCTGACGCAGTGCGACCAGGTTAAATTCGAGAGCAAGGTAAAGTTGTTGGCGAAACGGTGCTCGACGGAGCTCAGCAACCCGTTGTAGCTGGAATTTCCGCCGTCGTCGGCCACCTCGATCGAGCTGTAATACTGACCGAGCGCCGGGTTTTGCAGATAGAGCAGGCGGCGATTGTTGGTGGAAGCCGTGCTGCCGGGAATATAGACCGACGAATTGATATCGCGCGAGCCCAGAACATGGGTGGTCTTGCTGCCGATGTAGTTGACGGTGGCGAGCCAGTCTTTCGCAACCTGCCTCTGATAGCTGAAGTTCCATTGAGACGAATAAGTGGGCTCCAGGTTCGGCGGAATGGAAACGTAGGTTCCGGCGAGCGGAAAGATGGCCGCGCCCGGGAACGGATTGCCGCCGGGGTAGTTCTGGTATGGGTTCGAAAACGAGACATTGGTGAGAGTCACCGACGCGGCGTAAGGAGGATTCGTCGTGAGGCGCTCCGGAAAGAACAGCTCGGTGGTATCGTGCATGAGCGCAAAGCCGGCGCGGATGGTTTGCTTGCCATCGCCGCTCGGATCCCACACGAGTCCGACGCGCGGAGAGGTGGTAAGCAAGTGCCAGCGCTCAAAATACTTGCCATTCGTATTGGCCGCGTCGCCGGCAAATAAAATTCCGGGAGGCGCGTTCGGATAGACGGTACTCGCTTGCCCGGAATTGAAAGCCGCGAGAGAGAATTGATTGCCGCGGCTGTATTTATCGTAAGGCGGCACGGAAGGTTCCCAGCGGACGCCCAAATTCAACGTCAGGTGCTGGGTCGCGTGAATGGTGTCCTGGACATAGAGAGCGGAAACCGTTTGGCGTAGGGTGTTGGGATTGGGATTGCCGTCGTTAAAGGTAGACACTCGCCCCAGCAGGAAGTCGGCCAAATCGTCGCCCGAATAGCCGCCGCCGAAGGTAAATTGACCGTTCGATTGTTGATTGTTAACGATGTTCAACTGCAATTTGCGGACATCGACGCCGAAGGCAAACTGATGTTTGCCGCGAATCAAGGTAAAGTCATCGGAAAGCTGATAGGTGTTGGTATTGAAATAGCCGGGTGCGCAGGTTCCGCAGCCGATGCTGAAATAGTTGGTGATCGTCAACTGGATGAAGTTCGGCAGCAGGTTGAACATGTTCACGCCAACCGACGCGGGGCTGAAGAGATTAGGCGCCGCGCCGCGATCGTCCCGGCGCCGGTTAAACGTGGCGTGAAACGAGTTCAGCATGGTTGGGCTGAAGGTGTAGGTATCGCCAAAGGTTGCGGTTTGCGCGCGATCCTGGTTGCCGGCGGTGGTGGTGGTGAGAGCGTTCGTACCGTTAAACGTGGTTTGGGCCGTGAAGTCGTAGATGTAGTAACGCGCGAACATGGTGTGCTTCTGGCTGAGCAGATAATCGACGCGTCCCAGATATTGACTATCGGGATTGTTGGCGGGAATGCCGTATTGAAACTTGCCGCAGGGATCGCTGCTGACGGGCACGTAGTTGTTGAGCACTTTCAAGGCGGCAGGGTCGAATAACGAGACGGGAATCTGGTTGCCCGCGAAGGCGGCGCCCGTCAGCGGATTCTTGAGCTGCACCGGCTTGGCTAAGCACGGGGCGCTATCGATGGTGCTGAAATCACCGTTCAGTACCGCGGCGGTCGGCACAAAACTAATCGTACTGGGCGGATTGCTGCGTTGCTGCGTGCCCTGGTAGCCGCCAAAGAAGAACAGCTTGTCGCGAATGATACGGCCGCCGATCACGCCGCCGAATTGGTTTCGTTTGAGCGAGTCGCGAGACGGCGTGTTCGCCTGCCTGGCATTGAAATCGCCGTTGCGGAGGAACTCGAAGAAATCGCCATGAAAGTCGTTCGTGCCCGATTTGGTAACGACATTGACCACGCCGCCCGGGTGCAAGCCGTATTGCGCCGGCAACGCGTTCGTCTGCACCGTGAACTCCTGCATGGCATCGGGGAAAGGAAGCGGCAGGCCGACGTTGCTGAACGGATCGTTGTTATCGCCGCCGTCCAGCAAAAAATTCACGCCGTTGGCTTGCCCCCCGGCGACGGAAAACGTGCCGGAACCGTTCGAGCCTTGAATGTTCTTGCTGCCGGTCAGGTCGCCACCCGGAGCGGCTGTTGCGGCGCCGGTCAAGACGATAAGCTGCGTCAAATTGCGGCCGTTTAAGGGAAGATCCACCACGCGCTTCTGGTCGATCACCTCGGCGATGGCGTTGTCCTTCGTCTCCACCATGGCCGCGTTGGCGGTCACCTCCACGCTCTCCGACAGCGAGCCGACCTGCATGGTGACATTCGCTTGCACATTGTTCGCAACCTGCAGCACGATACCGTTCTGCACATAGTTCTTGAAGCCGGGCGCGCTGACTTCGAGGCGGTAAGCGCCGACCGGAAGCTCAGGAAGCGCATAGCGGCCTTGCGCATCGGTGACGGTGTTGTGCACCTGGTGCCTGTCGACTTCGGTCATCTTGACCTGCGCGCCTACCACGCTTGCGCCGGTCGGATCGACCACGTGCCCGTCAATTTCGGCCACGGCTACGGCCTGGGCTTGCACTGGAATCGAGAAAAAGTTTAGGGATGCGGCAATAAAGAAAAGCGCAGCCGCGAGCTTGAAACGGTCCGGAGGAACCAAAGAAAACAACATTGTCTTCTCTCCCTTTTTTGCGAAAGACCCTTCGCGTTTGCTGTGATTGTGACGCTTCCTTTAAAAAAGGGCAAGCTGGCAATTCGAAAAAAATTTGCGTGGTTGCGGCCAATATAATCAATATGCTCTAGAGAAACCAATTGAGAGGAAGGCACCCCGTATAATTACAGTAGTGGCGGAGCTTTAGAGCAAGGCCGGCATAGCTCAGTTGGTAGAGCATCTGATTTGTAATCAGAGGGTCGGGGGTTCAAGTCCCTCTGCCGGCTCCAAGATTCTAAAAGAGTTATTTCCTATATCACTATTATTCTCGGCGAAGACTAGTACGGAAACTCGCACCCTGTGCTATAGACTGCCAAGGCTGCTTATCTCAGCCACATGGCGATGCCAGCAAATTCCTTAATTCGTTGCCGCAATAGGTCCGATACGAAGGTTAGCGCCGATGCTGAGGAATTCTGCTCGACCGCCCATGATGGCGTTGCTGTTATGGGCAATCCCTGTTGCCGCGTATGCGCAGGAAACTACTTTGCCCGAGGGAACTCCGATAAAGCTCCGGCTTATGCGTACGCTTTCCTCCGCCAGCGCAAACGAAGGCGACAAGGTTGATTTTCAAACTGTAGATGACATCGCTGTTGCTGGATCGACATTGATTCCTAAAGGCTCGACAGCCATTGCCACGATCACGAGCGCGGAGCCGAAAAAGAGAATGGCCAGAGGCGGAAAACTCTCGCTCAATATCGACTACGTACGTCTTCCCGATAACGAAAAGCTTTCCCTCCGAGGGGTACAAAACGTAAAGGGTGGCGGCCACACTGGCGCTATGACGGGTGGAATTGTTGTTACCGCTATCGTGCTCTGGCCAGCCGCTCCGTTCTTTCTGTTCATGCACGGCAAAGACGTTTCGATACCCGAGGGACATGAAGTAACGGTTTACACCAGCTCTGACTATCAGCCCAAGCATACTGCCGCGCCATCTGTCGCAATCGCGCGCGCTTCAAGTACAGCAGTAGCCCCAATCGCAAACGCCGACATACTCAAACTGAAAGCAGCAGGTTTTGGCGACGATTTGATCGTCCAGCGAATCAGGATGTCACGCGGCGATTACAAGCTCGATCCTGATGCTCTTTCTGATCTAAAAAAAGCCGGTTTATCCGACGCGGTGATCTCAGCAATGATGACTGCCGCAACGCAGCCTTGAGAATGCGAACGGTCGAGCCGCGCTAAGACTTTCTTAGCTACGCACTTTATCTCTATGCGTCTAAGATCACGTCATGGAACCATTTGAAAGAGAGATAGCGCTTGCTGCGATCAACGTCGGCAGAGATGATAATTGGCCGCGATTATTATCAACTGTTGCGCTACAAACCAACAAGACGCCGGACGAAATCCGGGCAGTTCTTGATCGTCTCCATGACAATTTAATTCTTAAACGATGTACAACCAATGCGAGGAACGTTGACGTCGATCCGGTTTACCGGGGCGCTACTCAAATTTGGTACGAAAAAGGAGAATTGTGGGACTGACAGTTTACCGTGTAAATTACAGTCATGGAGCATACGCAAACAAAGCGACTTGGCTTTGCGGGCAACCTTGAAATTGCACCGATATTCTTTTCTGGCTTGGCCCGGGGGGCCACGGACTATCGTATTATCTGCAACACGGCTTCCGCGTGTTCTAGAGATTTCTGTACATCGTTTGCCAGAAGTGCTTTTTTCAGACTGTCAAGCTCACATCGAACATCGGCTGCCTTTTTGTTCATATATGAGACGTTATAACCAGGAGTAACTTTTTTGTTAAGGTTCTCCCTTCGAATCTCTCTGTCAAGTTCTGTCACGCTGCGAATCAGGTTTTTCCAATCGGGAATCTCGCTACAAAAACCCGTGATGATAGTAGAAATAGTATTCCGCGTGTTTACTTCCCGCATGGCGACACTTTACCAGGTCGGGAGGGCGCGGCGTAAAAGCGAAATACGTTACGCTTGCAGGCCGCATTTGCCACAAGTTAAAAAAGTGTATACCGCCTGATCGGATTTTAAGAATGCGTGAAGTCCACGCTGAGAGGATATTTCCGCTTGGAAGATTTCTCAGTAGGCGAGATCTTGGTAGCTGATGTTTCAGTCAATCCATCCGCGCGTCGCCAATTTGTGGGCAATCTCTCGAATCCGTTCTGGAGCAAAGGTCGGATTCGCTTCTGCAAGCTTTCTTACCCTCATCTCGTAGCTTGCCTTCCAACGTGATCTAATCCCGAGAATCTCCTGATTGAAATCCTCCGTCACGTTGGCCACGAAGTCATGCTCCTCCATATTCGTAGCTGCCATCCATAAAAGAAGTCGATGCACAGTAGAATCGAAAGCACGGGCGTATTCCTCGATTTCTTTGCACGGGCCTTCGTGATTGGTGGTTAGTGTGCCAATATTGCCATCCCTCGCGCGAATGTTTGTGAAAATCGACGTACCGCCGCATCCGACGATGGAATCTTTGACTCTAGCTAGCGCATAAATGGCTATGTACAGAGCCTCTGCATCTGCCATGCCCTCATAAAACATTGGTAGAACGAGATAAGACGCCAGATCGCTACCAATTCCTATGCACTCGAATCCGTTGACCTTACGAATCGCGGTCTGATTGGTCGAAAACAAACTGACGCTGCCGTTAGTAGACCAGAAAGCTATCAAAAACTGATAGCCCAGACTCGGATCAGTTGCGTAACTAGGATGTTGAAAGACATGTCGCCGGTATTCACGCTCTAAAATCTTTTCGATCTTGTCTATCGTCCTCTCGGGCGGCGTCGCTCTCAATCCCGCTTGACACTTCTGAATTGCCGACTGCGCAAACACTCCGTTCCCCGCCATGACAAATCCGATCTTCCCGTATGGACACTCAAACGTAATGATTTTTTCTTCGTGAGTCTTCGAAGACCACCCCGTGACCTCAGTATCCGCGCCAAGTAGCACACCATCCCGGCATATCATTCCAATGCCTATCGTCATTTGTCGCAAGCACAACGCACGGGCAGACTCGAAGCGCTACTCCCAATGCTCAAATGAAACGAAAGCGCTTTTTAGGCGGCTCAACACCATAGGCAAGCTGTCCGACGTTGCTTGCCGCGACTCGCGAGGCCGCGAGGTGCGCAGCGCGTCTTAATGGCGAGGTGGGCCGGAGAATGGCGTCAATGAGCGACCGCGCATTCCAATTGACCATATTATTTCCCGCCGCGTCCTGGACAATAGCCGAGATACGTTCCTGTCCTTGTGGCCTAATGCCGATGATTGGAACCCCGTATTCTTGGGCGGCTTCAATCTCTGACTGTATCCATCCGCTGTTGGTTGCGTAGACACCAGCAAGGATTATTGCGCAGTCGGCTTGCCGCATTCGCTCATCCAAAAAATGAACGATGGTTCTATGCGACCGTGGCAGCAAATCCGACATCGTTACTGGGCTGCTGCGCGGAACGCTCAAGTTTTTCCATTTAAATTCGGGAATGCTGTTCAGCAGGCGGATAACGCCGTCATAGTGGCTGGTATATTCCCAATCGTGACTGATGAATAGTTTTCGAAGGTGGGGAGGCGAAGAAGGAGTGGCGCGGTAAAAACTCATGTCCGATTTTATCCCAAATTCCCCCCCCATTGAACTTTTCTACCGAAAGATACGTGGTCCCGCTTCTGGCCTCGCGGCGGTTGGACGAATCGCTTCAAACTTTATTCGTACATTGCTCTGCGCATAGAAGCAAAGTCCTTCCGTTCCCGTGTATCTGCATCTGCTCGCACGGATGTTGTTGCTTGGCTGCTTCGGAGGCGGTTGACTGATAAGATGCGTAGAACGCAATCTAATCTATGTACTGCAAGAAGTGCGGCACGCAACTCCCGGATAGAGCGGCGTTCTGTTTCTCCTGCGGTAAGCCGACAGGCGACGGGCCGCAGAACGATGCTGTGACCGCAGATAGTAAGGCATCCAAAAAAGCCGTGATCATAGCGGTGGTTTTGTTCATTATTCTCTTTGTCGGTTTGATCGTCAGACGGAGTCAGACCAGACGATTTGACCTACCGGCCTCCAGCAGCCTACTCTCAACGCTCGTGACGGTTCCCCATAAGCAGAAGCTGTTTTCCGGGAGCATCGCTGTTAACGCCCATTCCATGTATTGGGTCAACTTCACCGTAGATCCTCGCATGAAAGACGTTCATGTGTCTGGGCACTTTCAGGCATACGGCGGTCGCGAGAACGATATTCAGACCGTGATTTGCTCCGCCGAGGATTTCATCAATTTTAAAAACGGGCATCAGGCACAAGTTTTTTTCAATAGTGGAAAGACGACCATGGGCGATATTAATGCTCAAATTCCAGCGACCAGTGGAACCTATGTACTTGCATTTAACAACAGCTTTTCTCCACTCTCGGGTAAAACTGTCAACGGCGAGGTTACCCTCAATTACGACACGCCATGACGATAACGCCCTGCCCTCTGCTGACCGTCACACAGCTTGCTCGATAGACCTAGCCGACAAAGCCACAGCCCACAATACGCGGCGACCCGCTGACGTTCGGCATTGTCGCCCTGCTGCACCGGCCTAGCCAGCCTCATCTCGACCCTGCGCCTGACCCATCTCGACCCGGCCCAAACGCTGCGAAATGAATAACTTCGGCACCTCACACCAGGCTAGGTATCGCCCCAGGATGCCATACTGAAATCTTATGGATGACGCGCTCCGGCGGCGAGATCCGCGCGGCTACTCGCTGCCGGAAGTCCATGAGAGCGTACCCACCTCGCAAACTCGCTTCTGGAAAAGCCTGCTCGCCTTTGCCGGACCCGCCTATCTGGTGAGCGTGGGCTACATGGACCCGGGCAATTGGGCCACCGATCTGGAAGGCGGAGCGCGCTTCGGCTACCGGTTGCTCTGGGTGCTGGTTGTCTCGAACCTGATGGCCCTGCTGCTGCAAACGTTGAGCTCGCGGCTGGGCATCGTCAGCCGCCGCGACCTCGCGCAAGCCTGCCGCGACGAATATCCCCGGCCCGTGGCTTACGCTCTCTGGATTCTTTGCGAAATCGCGATTATTGCCTGCGATCTGGCCGAAGTGCTGGGCGCCGCCATCGGCCTGAACCTTCTGTTTCACATCCCGCTGCTCATCGGCGTGCTCGTCACCGCCGCCGACACGCTGCTCGTGTTGTGGTTTACCCGGCTCGGCATCCGCGTGATCGAAGCCTTCGTCCTGGTGCTTATCGCCACCATCGCCGGGTGCTTCGCTTTTGAGATTTTTCTCGCCCGGCCGGACGTGCCTTCGGTAATAGCCGGTCTCATTCCGCGCCTCAATTCGAGCAGCATCTATCTCGCGGTCGCCATCTTTGGCGCGACCGTCATGCCGCACAACCTCTATCTGCATTCGGCGCTCGTGCAAACGCGCCGCATCGGCGAGACCGACGAAGACAAGCGCCGCGCCTGCCGCTTCAACCTGTTCGATTCCTCGCTCGCCCTCAACGCCGCTCTCTTCGTCAATGCCGCCATCCTGGTGATGTCCGCCGCGGTCTTCTTCTCGCGCCATATCGTCGTCACGGAAATCCAACAGGCCCATCAGCTCCTGGCGCCGCTGCTCGGCACAACGCTCGCGAGCGTCCTCTTTGGCGCGGCGCTGCTCTGCTCCGGCCAATCGTCCACCTTGACCGGAACCATGGCGGGCCAAATCGTCATGGAGGGCTTTCTGCGCTTCCGCATGCAGCCCTGGCTCCGCCGCTTCATCACCCGTTCGCTTGCCATCATTCCCGCCGCGCTCACCATTTATCTGGCAGGCGCGTCGGGCACCTTGAAGCTCATCGTCTTCAGCCAGGTCGTCTTGAACCTACAACTGCCCTTTGCCGTCATCCCGCTCGTCTACTTCACCAGTGATCGCCGCCGCATGGGCGATTTCACTAGCGGACCCTGGCTCCGGATCGGCGCTTGGGCCTGCGCGGCTTTCATCCTTACCCTCGATGTTTGGTTGAGCATCGACGAGTTCCGCGATTGGATCGCCGCGAGCGGGGCCTATCGCCCCCTGGTGATGGCCACCGCCCTGCTCAGCGGACTCGCCTTCCTCACCTTGCTGGTGGTCGTCTGTGGCTGGCCCTGGTTTAGACGGCATCGCCACCTGGCCATCGCCGCTGAACCCGTTTCCGTCAATCTTCTCCATGAAGCCGAACCGGTGCTGCGCCCGGTCGTCTACTCGCGCATCCTCGTCCCGCTCGATCACTCTGACGCCGATCATGAGGCCATCAGTAATGCCCTGACGCTCGCGCGCATGCACCACGCGCGCATCATCCTCCTGCACGTGGAGGAAGGCGTCACCAGCCAGATGTTCGGCTCCCTGTCATCCACCGCCGAAATCACCGAAGGGCAAGACTATCTTGCCAACATCGTCGCCAGCCTGCGGGAGCAGAACATCGGCGTCGATGTGGAGGTCCGGCACGGCAACAGCCCCGCCCATGAAATCATCGCCGCTGCGCATGACCTCGCGCCGGATCTCGTCGTCATGGCTTCACACGGCCATACCGGCCTCAAAGACTTGATTTTCGGCACCACTATCAACGCCGTTCGCCATCGCGTCAAAGTGCCGATGTTGATCGTCAGCAAATCGTAAGCAAGCATGACCGATCTTTCAAAAGGAACCATCCTCGTCACGGGCGGCGCGGGCTTCATCGGCAGCGTGTTGATTGGAGAGCTTAACCGCCGCGGCCTCGAGAACATCCTCGTCACCGACTTTCTCGGCAAAGACGAGAAATGGAAGAACCTGCTATCGCTGCGCTTTGCGGATTACCTCGAAGCCGGCGATTTTATAAAACGCCTGAATGAAACGCCGAAGCTGTTTGCGAACGTGTCCGCCATTTTTCATTTGGGCGCTTGTTCTTCCACCACGGAAACCGACGCCGCCTACCTGATCCGCAATAATTTCGAATACACCAAGACGCTTGCCCGCTTCGCGCTCGAAGGTGGACGCCGCTTTGTCTACGCTTCTTCGGCGGCTACTTACGGAAGCCTCGCCGACGGCGTTCCCGAATCCGCGCCGCTCCACAGTTTGCGTCCGCTCAACATGTACGGCTACTCGAAGCACCTCTTCGATTGCTATGCCGAGCGCACCGGCGTGCTGCCGCGCCTCACCGGCCTCAAATACTTCAACGTCTTTGGGCCTAACGAGAATCACAAGGGCGACATGCGCAGCGTCGTGCACAAAGCCTTTCACCAGATCCGCCAGACTGGCGCGGTCTCGCTGTTCAAAAGCTACCGGCCCGAATATAAGGACGGCGAGCAGTTGCGCGACTTTCTGTATGTCAAAGACGCAGTGGCCGCCACGCTTTATCTGGCCGAGCACGCCAACGGAGGCGGCTTATTCAACGTCGGCTCTGGTGAGCCGAATACCTGGCTCACGCTCATCCACCCCATCTTCCAAGCCCTTGGCCGCGCGCCCAAAATCGAATTCATCGAAGTGCCCGAGCATTTGCGCGAAAAGTATCAGTACTACACTTGCGCCAACATCGGCAAACTGCGCGCTGCCGGATTCACTCGAGGATTCACGCCCCTCGCCGAGGCCGTCACCGACTACGTCAAGAACTATCTGATGACCGGCACCATTAACCCGCCGCCAGTCCCCTGAGATTCCACCCGCAAATCCGGCTGGCCTCGAGCTTGTTGCCATCCGGGCCCGGCCAGTGCGTCTCCAAACTGACGTAGCCTTGATAGCCGTCCTCAACCAGCGCCGCAAGCTGTTCTTTCCAGCGCACCTTGCGCGTGCCGAGCGGTCCCCAAACCGGTTTGTCGCCGTCCATGTGGCAATCCTTGGCATGAACGTGCGCGATCCGCTCCTTGGGCAGCGCCGAGTACCCGCCCGGATAAGGATCCTCGCCGCCTACCATGGCATTGGCTGGATCCCAGACCACCATCAGGTGCTTATTGGGAACAAAATCGAGGATGCGCGCCGTTTCCGCCGCCGTGCCGACGTTGCAGGCATGCTCGTTCTCGAGACCGATAATCAAATCTTCCTTCTCGCCAATCCGCGCAAGCTGGCCCAGCGCCTCTACAATGGCGTCGTGGCAGAGCTCAGGGTTCGTCGTTCTCCAGTAGGAAAATACCCGCACGATACGCGCTCCAAATAGCTTCGCCACCTCCATCGCCTTCTCCGTCAGCCTCGCCTGGTCTTCAAACGTGTGCTTCGAAGCGAATACATCGTGCTGGAAGCGCTGATCCACCTCCGGCCCGTTCGGCAGCACGCACTTAAGCAGCGGCGAGGCGATCGAAACCACCCGCAGCCCGGCCGCATCCAGCAGTTCTTTGCTGCGCTTCAGCTCATCGCCGCTTAGATCGAGAATGTTCTTCCCCTCCACCACCCGCAGTTCCGCCGCCGTCATCCCGATCTCTTTCATAACGGCAATCGCCGTCGCCAGATCCGGCGAGAACTCGTCGGTAATGGCCGCTATCCCGATCTTTGGTTCAAAAGTCGTCATCTCTATACTTAAAGCATGTTCTTCCGGCGCGAGCGACCGAAAATTCCCACTTTTGCCGAGCGCGTGGAGCTCCTCTCAAAGGCCGGCTTCTCTATCGAAACTCTGCCGGATGGCCGCGTGCGCATCGCCAAGCATGGAGTAGCCGCCGTCATCGGCGACGAGCTGAAAAACCAGCCTGGCATCGAGAAAGCCGGCGTGTTGGTCGGCTCCGAATTAGCGATTCTCGTGAACGGCGGCTACCAGCAGTTTCTCGAAACGCCCTCAGGCCAGCGCTTCCCCGCCCTCGCGGAACAGCTTAAGGCGCTACACGAATTCGAAGACGACGTCAAAGAGGCGCTTGGCCTGGTCAATCTGTACAACACCTCGCTCGGAACCACCAGCCGGAAGCACGAGTACGATCGCGTCCTCAAGGGCAACTTTACTTGAGCTGCCGCCGCATCTCGTCGAACGAAATCACGCCGAACAAATCGCCAAACTCCGGAACGAAGGCCAGCACTTCGATCTTGCGCGCCTCGTCCGTGTCGTGAGCGCGCTCGAGTGATCCCTTTAGCATCGCCCGCGCCCGCAGATCGGCTCCCCGACTCCGCTCCAAAATCGGTCGCCACGCGGCCGACGCCTCCGCATAATGCCCGCTGAGGAAATAGCCGTATCCCAGCAGCGTCTCTTTGGCCTCTTCGCTTAGCTTTGCGGCCGCCACTTTCTTTTGCCACTCGCCGGCAGCCTCGTCGCTGTCTGCCAGCAGCGCCGCCACAATGGGGACCGGCGAGCCCGGCCGGGTATCGGTGGCGGCCGATAATGCCGCGGCCTTTTTCGCTCCGGCGAAGTCTTTATCCATCACGCGCCAAACCGTGGTCTCACCCAAAGCCGACGCTTTGAGGTTGCTATCCGCGAACTTGGCATTCGCGAGCGAATCGATCGCCTTCGGCCGCTGCCCTGAGATCGCCAGCCAGAAGGCGCGCACCAAAGTCCGCACTTCGGCATTCGGCACCGCCGTGAAAAAGTGTTCCGCCGCGGTATTGGCCCTCGCCGCATCTCCTTCGAGCAGGATGCAAACGGCCAGTTCCAGCCGGCTTGCCGGATTGGCGGTCATGGCCGCCAGAATCTTCTCGGCGGCACGAAACCGTTTCGCGCCCAATAGCCCAAGCGCCAATTGATTCTGCAGATTCACATTCGCCGGACTGAGCCGCAGCGCCTGGCGCAAAGCATTCTCCCCGCCGTTCGCATTTCCTTCGAGAAAGCGCACCGCTCCCAGCATCTCCAGCGCTTCCACGTCGTTTGGCGCCAGTTGCAAAACCGCTTCCGCCACTTTCGCTTGCTGCGAAAGGGAGGCGTGCGTCACCCGGGTCACAACCATGTCGAATTTTGTTTGATCGAACGGCGTGAATAATTTGCGGTTAGTTTGCGCTTCCGCGATCAGGCCCTTTATGTTTGGATTGTTGCTGCGGGAGATGATTTCAAGCAGCGCCACATAGCCCGCTCCAAAGGTCGGATCGGCCTGTACCGCCCGTCCGAGCAATTGCACTCTCGTCTGTAGGTTGGTGGCTGCCGCCGCGCTTGCCATGGTTTGCACGGTCTGTATTTTTTCGCTGGCAAAGGTGCTCGCGTGGCCGTCAATGCGTTTCGCCAGAGCATTCGACGCCGGCAGCAGCTCTGCCGCCGAAGGGGCGTCCGCGGCGTTTACACTGACGATTTTTTGCGTAGCCTCGTCGAGAATCGTGGCTTCCAGGTGGATACGTCCCTGCCGGCTTTCCACCGTCGTGCGCATGATTTCGTTCGCTCCGAGCTGCGCCGCGTTCGATTCGCCGGCGGCCATGGACGGACTGACCGTCCGCGCAGTCGACAGATCGTATTGCAGAACCAACGGAATGCCTAGTTTCATCCATTCCGACGCCGGATCGCTGACCAGGACGTTCGCCGGAAGAATGGCCAGCCGCTTGACGGCGCCGCTTTCTTTGCGGGAACAACTGGAAAGAACAGTAAGGATGAGGAGAGAACTGATACGGGATTTGAGAAGCAGAATTTCCTCTATAACGGTTTCGGGTTTTGCGCCAGAAGCTGTTTGAAGGCGGGGTCTGTCTTCATGGAAGCGAATTCCGGCATCTCCGGAATTTTTTCCCGGTCCTTAACACCCTCTTCGAGCGCCTTGCGCAAATAGATTAGCGCACGGTCATTTGCCCCCGTTTTGGCGTAGATCTTCGCCAGATAGAGGTGAAATTTGGCACGTTCCTCTACCGTTCGCTCCAGCATCAGCGTGCCGTAGGAACTGTGTCGTTCGAACACGTCCGGATCGAGCTTCAATGCCTCCGCATAGCATTCGCTGGCCCGTTTGTAATCCCGGCGCCCGAAATACGCAGTGCCGAGGTTGGAATAGATGGAGGCGCTCGGCGGCGCGTAACGCAAGGCGCGTTTGTAGTAGGAGATCGCGCGGCGGTAGTTTTTTTGAGCGTAGTAAATGGTGCCCAGGTTGTTGATGGCTTCCGAAAACTTCGGATCGAGCTTGATCGCGCGTTGATAGTTTTTCTTTGCCAGGTCAAGCAGCAGCAACTGGTGAAACGCGATGCCGATCTTGTTGGCGAGTACCGGTGAATCCGGCGGCCCCTCGCGGTATACGTCGATTGCTTCGCGATACATCTTGCGGGCCATGCAAATATCGCCGCGCATTTCGATCGAAAGCGGCAGGGCGGGCGGCTTGTTCATCCCCGCGGGCGAATCGTTAGAGGCGCGGAACGAGTTGGCGGGAATGCCGTTCGAAGACGTGCCGTTGGAAGAAGTGCCGTTGGAAGAAGTGGTGTTGGGCTGTTGTCCGGCACTCGACAGCGCAGTGAAACAGACCAATGCAAGCGAGCAGCAAGCGAAACGAAGGTGCGGAAAGGAGCTCACGATACCTCCCCTTTTTTAGGTGCTTCTACTATATACCTTTGGGAATGACGGCGAAAGCCCCCGCAAACGGCCTGGAAATATTAGTGAAAAATGCCCTTCAATTTGTCTAGAAAGCTCTTCTTCTCTTTCGGCTTGTCGTTCTGCTGAGGGTTGTTGTCCGGCATGTTCAGCGCCGGGACGTTAGGAGCGGCCCCGGCCATCGGCGGAGCAGTCGGAAGATTTTCCCAGCCCGCCACCTCAGTTGATCCACCCATGTGGGTGGCGCAGAACTGCACGGGCTGCGTGCCCAAGAGGTAGTATTCCGTCCGCACGAGAGACAACGGGCAGGCATTGGTGGCCAATTGTCCCGTCCCGATATCGATCTGGGCGCTGACCAAGCCGTCCGGCACATCGAAGGGCGTTACGTCCCGATAGGCGCGATGCTGGTGAGCGCGCTTCATGAACTCCGCCCAGATGGGCGCTGCGGCATCCGCGCCTTCCATTTTTATGTCCTGGTAATCGTCCAATCCGACCCAGACGACGCAAAGTAATTTGGAGGTGAAGCCGGCGAACCAGGCATCATGAGAAGTGCCGGTCTTACCCGCCGCCGGCAGGGTGAACCCGCGGGCGCGTACCCGCGCGCCGGTGCCCCAATTCAGTACGTCCTGCATGAAGCTGATGAGCATGTAATTGACTCGGGGATCCAGTAGTTTCTTGGTCTGCTCCTGTGACGACCAGAAGTCGTTTCCAGCCTGGTCCACGATACGGGAGATCATCTGCGGCTTCACCATCACGCCGTTGTTTGCAAATGTTGTATAGGCTCCGGCCATTTCGAGCGGGGTCACGTTATAGGCGCCGAGCGCCATGGCAGGAGTGGCCCGTACGTCCGCTAGCCCCGCCTTGTGCGCCAGGTCGGCCACGGCGCCGTAGCCAGCCAGTTCAGCTACTTCTATCGCCGGCACATTCAGAGACTTGGCGAAAGCGGTGCGCAGCGTCACATCTCCGGACCAGGCATTTTTGTGGTAGTCGGTCGGCTCATAAGCTTTGCCGTCCCAATTGAAAGTGCGCGGCTCATCGGAAATCACCGTCGAGCCGGTAATCGGATCGGGATTATTTGATAACCCTGTATTCAACGCTGCGGCATAAACAAATGGCTTGAAGATGCTTCCCGAGGGCCGCTTGGCCAGGGCGTGATCGAGTTGGCTCGAGCCGTAATTCCGGCCGCCGACGAGAGCTCTTATTTCTCCCGTGTGCGGGTCGAGGCAAATCAAAGCAACTTGCGGATAATCAATCGGTCTGCCGTGTTTGTGACGCTTGGCGATGATGGCGTCCACTTCGCGCATACCGTCCGCGACCGCAGTAGTGGCATCACGCTGCAAATCGGGATCGAGCGTGGTGTAGATCTTTGATCCGGATTCCTGGAAATCACGGTCCTGGAATTGGTCTGCCAACTGCTCGTTCACCAGATCGACGAAATATGGCGCATCGGCGGAATCGCTGCCGGGTTTCGCTATCTGCATTGGAGCCTGGGTAGCGCTCTCATACTGGGACTGGGAAATGTACCCGTTGTCCAGCATCCGTTTCAGCACGACGTCGCGCCGCGCTTTGGCGCGATCGGGCCAGCGCACCGGGTTGCGGAAACTCGGGCGTTGAATCAACCCCGCAAGGGTAGCTGCTTCCGGCAAAGTCAATTGACGAAGATCTTTGCCGAAGTAGGCTTGCGCGGCCTCACCAAAGCCGCGGATCGCAAAGGAGCCGCGGCGCCCCAGGTCGACTTCATTGGCGTAGTATTCGAAGATCTTCTGCTTAGTGAGCTTGTGCTCGAGATGAATGGTGATTAAAAGCTCGTCAAACTTGCGGGTCCACTTTTTGCCGGCATCCAGCCAGAGATTTCGCGCCAGTTGCTGCGTGATGGTGGAAGCGCCCTGGTCTTTGCGGTGCTCTTTCAGATCTACGAAGACGGCTCTCGCGATGCCGATCGGGTCGAAGCCGGAGTGTTGAAAGAAGCGCTTGTCTTCAATTGAGATCACCGCCTCTACCTGGATCTTCGGGATGTCGTCGTACCGCACGATGCGCCGCTTCTCGCGGTTCTTGTCATATAGCGTGCTCAACAACTGCGGCTCGAGCGTGTACTCGGTCCGTGAAGAATTGTCGCTCAACGCGATGATCGAGGAGATCTTGCCATCCCGAAATCGCAAAACGCCCGGTTCGGCGTCGCTGTCGGAGTGATCGCCGGGGAAGATCTCAATGGCATCCGGCCGCAGGTGATACCAGCCCAGCGGGTTCGTCCGGGCGTCTTCGCCATAGCCGCTCTCCCTGAGCCGGAAAGCCAGTTGTTGCAGCGTGCCTGGATCGCCGACTCCAACCAGTTGCGGGGCGGCGAACAGCAACGAAGAATTCGGAAACGGCCCGTGCAAGAGCTTCTCGTCGGTAAGCCGTGCATACTTCTCGTAGGTGAAGCCGACGAGGACAAGCACCAGAACGGCAGCGCCGCTTAGACCGTAGAAGAGAATCTTGCTGATCCGCGCGCCGGATTTACCCGGACCGCGCCGGCGTGGGCGACCCTTCGGAACTTTGATGCGTACGGGCAAATTTCTCGGTCTGGAGAGCAGCTTCTAAAGCTTGGACGCCCGTTGTTACCGCAGGTTACTCGCGGGCTTGATAATACGATTCTAACTCTTTCCAAATGTTGTCATCGTGCGGCTGCCAATCAGGGAGCTGGCGGCCGGTGATCTGCAGTTCGTCGATGCTGAGCGTGCCATGGCCATAAGGGCAGATCCACTCCGTCCGCGGGCGGCCAAAAATCACCATGTGGCCCCAGGAACCGATGGCAACCGGCATGATAAGGCGCCGCAGGCAAGTGCGGCAGCGGTGTTTCTGGTCCCAGACAATCAGGAAGAGCACCGCGGCGCCGATCCACCAAACTATTAGAGTTAGAAAAGTAAAAACCAGGTCATGAGCGAATAATGGCTGCGGCGGCCCAAAGCGCGGCAGCGGCGGGGGCGGAATCGGATAGAAGTAAATCAGCGTCGCCTGCAGCCCGCAGACAACTCCGGCACCCACCAAAACCTTGGCTACCAGGTAGAGCCAGTACTTCATGTCCATTAATTTAGACTCCTTTTCCCTACGCATGGTTCCTTCCACAAAGCGCCCGCTAATTGCGCACCAGGTTTTTTGCCAGGAACAAAAGGTTTGCCGGCCGTTCCGCCAGCCGCCGCATGAAGTACGGATACCAGGCATCGCCGTACGGCACGTAGAGCCGCAGCCGATACCCTTGGGCGACCAATTCACGTTGTAAATCGCGCCGAATGCCGTAGAGCATCTGAAACTCAAAACGTTCCTGAGAGATCTTTTGTTCCCTGGTATGACGTACCGCTTCGCGCACGATACTCTCATCGTGGCTAGCAATGGCCGGATACGTGCCCTCCTCGAGCAGCAGCTTCATCAGCTTTACGTAGTTGCTGTCCACATCCGATTTACGAGCGAAAGCCACCGAAGCCGGCTCGTGATACGCGCCCTTGCAAAGCCGGACCGGAATTTGGCGCGCGGAAAGCATTCGGATATCCGCCTCGCTGCGGTGAAGATATGCCTGGATCACGGCTCGCAAATGCCCCGCGAAATTCTCTTGCAGTTGAATCACCAATTGCAACGTGCGATCGGTGTAGGCGCTCGCTTCCATGTCTACTTCCACGCGGCTCCCGATGGCGCGGGCGCGTTCCGCGAGCGCAATCACGTTGCCGCAACAGGCCGATTCCGAGAAATCGAGCCCAAACTGACTGAGCTTGATCGAAACCGTGGCGGAAAGCCCCGCCTGTTCGATCTTGGCAAGCGCGGCCAGATATGAGTTTTTGGATGCAGTCGCGTCTTCAAGCGAGGAAACGTTCTCGCCGAGGTGGTCCAAAGTGCCCAAAATGTGTTCCGATGCGAGCTTTTGAAGGACGTTGATTCCCTCACGGAGCGTCGGACCGGCCACGAAGCGCGAGGTCAGCTTACGGGAGATGGAGGAGTTCTCCATCCAATGACGGAGCCACGATTGTTCAGAAAGATACAGCAGAGAGCGGCGCAGCATGAGAGGCGGTCCGGTGGCTCCGTTCCCCAATATAACGGTAGGCTGGCGCTTTCAGATGTCTCTAAAGATCTCGCGCAAAACGGGCACGGCCCGAGCGCGCCGTCTGAAGATTTGACGAGGTTCTATGTTGTCTGACGGCGCGCATCCGTGCCCTTTGCGCTCTTAGGTAAAAAGCGCGTGGCTGGCGAGTGCCAGACCGGTCCCGAGCACGGCGGCCGCCAGCACATCGCTCAAGAAATGCATTCCCAGCAAAATCCGTGAAGCGGCAATGCTCAAAGCACAGAACAGCAGCGCGGGCAGCAGCGCGGGATAGAATTCGCCCAGCGCGATGGCCACGGAAAACGCCGTAATCGTATGACCGGACGGAAATGAGAATCGATCGGGCGGCAGGAGAGTGGCCCAGCAATGCGGCTCAATTTCGCACGGGCGCTTGCGGCCTGAAAGTTTCTTGAGCGACTTGAAAAGCCCGACGCCCACCAACGCCGCCGAGCCGGCCGAGGCAATTGCCGTTAATCGATCATATCCGCCGAATAACAGAACGGATAATCCGGTGAGATACCAAAGCCAACCGTCACCGGCGCGGGTAGCCGCAATGGCCCACAAGCGAATCCACTTGGGCGCCGGCCACTTGTTCACTCTGCGCATCAGTTTGTGATCGCGCGTGGCAATAAACTGAAGCATGCTTTGGTGGGCCGTCATTCCGAGGCCCCCTCAACCAACCAGTTTACGTGACCAAACATAGTTTTCCACAACCGCTGCTTCCGTTGTAAGAGAAAGTGGTTACAGCGCAGTGACAAGTTGGCGAAACATGCGTGAAGCTTTCTGTTTTTTCGCGATTCAGAGCGCCTGGACCAAACTATGCCTCAAAGGGCCATTAGGATAAGAGGTTGCAAACAATACCAACGCTAGATCTGGTCTATTTCGATGCCGGTGGGGGGCATCGTAGCGCAGCCATGGCGCTGCAGTCTGTGATCACCGCCCAAAACCTGCCTTGGCAGCTCCGATTGATAAATCTGCAGGAAGTTCTCGACAGTCTGGACATCTTTCGGAAGATTACCGGCGTGCGTCTCGAAGACATTTACAATCTCGCGCTCGCAAAAGGCTGGACGCTCGGTTCCGCGTACCTGCTTCCGCTGATGCATGGCGTCATTCGGATGTATCACCCGGCGCAGGTCAAACTGCTCACCAAGTTTTGGGAACAGGAGCGGCCCGGCATGGTCGTGTCGCTGGTGCCCAATTTCAATCGCGCGCTCTTTCAAAGCCTGGAGCGCGCGTTCCCCGGGGTTCCCTTCGTGACGATCCTGACGGATCTGGCCGACTATCCACCGCATTTCTGGATGGAAAAGCAACGGCAATACCTGGTGTGCGGCACCGAACGGGCCACGCAACAGGCGCTCGCGCTCGGCCATGATCCTTCGCGCGTGGTTCGCACCAGCGGAATGATTCTACGGCCTGAATTCTATGAGGCGCAAACGGGCGACCGGGCTATGGAGCGGCAGCGCCTGGGGCTGGCTGCCGATGCGCCGACCGGGCTGGTGCTTTTCGGCGGCGAAGGATCGAACGTGATGCTGCCGATTGCCGAGCGCCTCGGGAACAGCGCGCTTGACTTGCAGCTCATCCTGGTCTGCGGGCGCAACGTGGATCTGCGGGAACGTTTGGGAAAACTAAAAACGCGCAACAAGATCTTCATCGAAGGTTTTACCAAGAAGATTCCGTTTTACATGCATTTGTCGGATTTCTTTATCGGGAAGCCCGGCCCGGGAAGCATCTCCGAATCCGTGCAGATGAGACTGCCGGTCATTGTGGAACACAATTCCTGGACGCTGCCACAGGAACGATACAACGCCGATTGGGTTCGCGAGCAGGGCGCAGGAATCGTGTTGGAGAATTTCCGGGGGATTGAGGCAGCCGTCAAAGATCTGCTGGCCGGCGACCGGCTGCCAGCGATGCGGCAAAAGCTTGCGGCGATGAACAACCGGGCGGTGTACGAAATTCCGCCGCTATTAGCGAAGATTTTGGCGAATCCGCCTGTAACAATGTAGCTATGTGTGGAATAGCGGGGTTCACCCATTTCGGGCGAAAGCCGCCCGCGGGGGTACTTCGCCGGGCTGTTCAAAGCCTTTATCACCGGGGTCCCGACCAGCAAGGCAGCTTCGAATCGGCCAATGCGTCGCTCGGCGCAGTGCGGCTCAAAATCATCGATCTGAGCGGCGGCGATCAGCCGATGCGGACCGAAGACGGCGATTGCGTTCTCGCTTTTAACGGCGAGATTTATAACCATGTAGAGCTCCGCAAGGAGCTTGAAGAACTGGGACATCGCTTCCAATCGCACTGCGATACGGAAGTGGTCTTACGCGCCTTCGTCCAGTGGGACAGCGAATGCTTTCGGCGCTTGCGCGGGATGTTCGCCGCGGCGTTCTGGCAGGAGAGCGAAGGCCGGTTGCTGATGGTCCGCGACCGGCTGGGGATCAAGCCGCTCTACTATACCTGGCGCGATGGCAATTTGTATTTCGGCTCGGAACTGAAAGCAATCTTCGAGCATCCGGGCATTCCCCGGCAACTCTCCGATAAAGCGCTTGGCTTTTATCTTTCGCTGAATTACGTCCCGAGCCCTTTCACTTTGGTGGATGGTATCGAAAAGGTGGCGGCCGGCGGGTGGATCGAGTGTCGTAGGGGAAAACTTCAGCGGGGCACTTATTGGCGCAATGAATTTACTCCCGAAGATATAACGATCGAAGAGGCTACCCGACAATTAGACCAGCTACTTAGTAACTCGATTGCGGAGCATCTTGTTTCCGATGTTCCGTTGGGAATCTGGGCGAGTGGAGGACTGGATTCTTCAACGATTCTGCACTACGCGGCGGCTGTTTCTTCGAGGAAACTCGAGACGTTTTCGATCTCGTTCGCGGGCAGACGGTTCGATGAGAGCCCGTATTTCCGGCGGCTCGCGGAGCGCTACAACACAGTTCATCGCGAGTTCGATCTAAGCGATGAGGAAGATCTGAGCGGCGCGATTCACGAGATGGCTTATTACTCGGATGAGCCCAGCGCCGACGCGGGCGCGCTTCCCGTTTGGTTTCTCTCGCGCATGACGGCAAAGCACGTCACCGTGGCGCTGAGCGGCGAAGGCGCGGACGAGATTTTCGGCGGCTATCAGACCTACCTGGCGGATCGCTATGCAAACATCGCGCGCCGCTTCCCCGCCCCGCTGCTCAAGACTGCTTTAAAGGCGGCGGACGCGATTCCGGTATCGGACGAGAAAATCGGGCTGGAATACAAGATCAAGCGATTCCTGGCGGGAGCGCTCTTACCTGGCGATGAAGCTCATTTTTATTGGAACGGAACGTTCTCGGGCGCGGAACAGCGACAGCTTGGCGCCCGGCGTGCCCCGCAGCCGTTGGCTAGTTTAAGCGGCGCGTTGGAAGGTCTGCCGCCGTCTTCGGACGTAGTAAACCGCTACCTTTTTGTGGACCAGCATTACTATTTGCCCGACGACATCCTATATAAGTGCGATCGAATGAGTATGGCTCACTCGCTCGAGGTCCGTCCGCCTTTCCTCGACCATCGGATTGTAGAGTTTGCGGCGAAATTACCGGCGTCGTTAAAGATTAAGGGGCGCGTGACGAAGCGCGTTCTGCGGGAACTGGTGAGCAAGAAGCTGCCAGCGGAGATTTTGCAGCGGCCGAAAGAAGGGTTGGACATCCCGGCCCACGAGTGGCTGCGAGGTCCGTTGCGGCCGTTGCTCGAAGAAGGGTTGAGTGAAGGGGCGGTGCGGCAGGCTGGGATTTTTTCTCCTTCGGCAATTCAGGGGCTGATCGACCGGCATCTCTCGCGGCGGGCCAACCTCGGTTATCATCTATGGGGTCTGCTGACGCTACATCTTTGGATGCGCCGCTGGAACATACAAATAAGCAGCGCCAGTGAATATAGGGCGAGCGCGGCCTTTGCATCAGCCGGTGATTAGTCCATGAAAAAACAGCTCAGGAATTATTTCTTGGCCGCATTGAGCGGCGGCGCGTTGCTTTCTGTGGGCGCGGGGACCGCTACCAATTGGGATGCGGCGGGTAAGGCGTGGTGGAAAAACATCGAGTATCTGGCGAGCGATAAGCTGCAGGGCCGCAATGTCGGATCGCCCGGTTTCGAGATGGCGGCCGATTACGTCTCGGCTCAATTCGAAAAAGCCGGATTGAGGGCGGCCGGGAGCGCTGGTTACTTTCAGCGGGTCGACTTTACCGAGACATCGCTGAATTCGTCAAGCCTAGCGCTGGTTCGCGATGGGCGCACCACTCCGGTTGGCGTTCCCGAAGAAGCGCATTTGGGATATTCCGCCGAATCCCCCAAATCCTTGGAAGCGCCCGTCGTGTTTGCCGGCTACGGCCTGGTGATTCCTGAAGCGCACCACAACGATCTCGAAGGGTTGCCCGTGAAAGGCGCGATCGTTGCCTATTTGACCGGCGGCCCGGATCGGATCGACGGTAATTTGCGTTCACACTACTCGTCGGGCGCGGAGCGATGGAAGGCACTGCGGGCGGCGGGAGCGGTGGGCGTGATTTCGATCGCGAATCCGAAGAGCATGGAGATCCCGTGGGCACGGCAATCGCTGGCGTGGGGATTGCCGCGCGTGACTTTAGCCGATCCGGCTCTGGTAGGTACGCGGGGAATGAAGTTCAGTGCGGCCTGGGATCCGGCCAAGGCGAACGATTTGCTCGCGGGCTCCGGACACAGTTTCGAGGAAATCCTGGAAGCGGCCGACCGTCAGGAGAAGTTGCCGCACTTCGCAGTGCCGGGCTCGATCGAAGCCACCGTATCGGTATCGAGCAAACCGATTGTGTCGAAGAACGTGGTTGGCTTGCGGCCGGGAGACGATCCGCAGTTGAAGGATGAATATGTCGTCGTGTCCGCGCATTTGGATCATTTGGGAGTGGGCAAGCCGGTGAATGGCGATAGCATCTACAACGGCGCGATGGACGATGCCTCTGGCGTCGCCTCCGTCATTGAGATTGCGAAGGCGCTGCAGACGAGCCACGTTAGTACCAAACGATCCATCCTGTTCCTTACCGTGACGGGCGAGGAGAAGGGTGAGCTTGGCTCCATTTACTTCGCCGCCCATCCCACAGTGCAGGGGCGAATTATCGCGGACTTGAACATGGATATGTTTCTGCCGCTCTTTCCGTTGAAATGGCTAGAGGTGCAGGGGTTGGGTGAATCGACGCTGGGCGATGACGTGCGCGCGGTGGCACAGGCGGCCGGCGTACAGGTGCAAGCTGATAAAGAGCCGAATCACAACCGCTTCATCCGCAGCGACCAATACAGCTTCATCAAGAAAGGTATTCCGGCGCTGGCATTCAAATTTGGCTATATTCCCGGCGGCCCCGATGAAAAAATCTTCAAGGATTGGTATACGCACCGTTATCACGGCGTGACCGACGACCTGAAGCAACCGGTGGATCTGGCGGCAGCGGCCCAATTCAACGACATTCTGAAGAACCTTGCCATACGCGTGGCGGACGCCGCGCAGCCGCCACACTGGGAAGCGAACAGCTTTTTCCGGCGGTTCGAGAAGCAGGCCGAATAGACCCGCCGCATGTATTCGCTGCGGTTGACTTGCCTGGCTGAAGATGTCGATCTGCTTTCCGGCGAATTATGGCAGGCGGGCACGTTGGGCATTCGCGAAGTGGAGCAGGGCGCGAGTGTCACGCTGATTGCGGGCTTCGAAACAAATGAGCGCCGCGCCGGATTGCTTCGAGCGTTGGCCGCCTTCGCACCGGAATGGAGTGCGGAAAAGACGACCGATTGGTTCGAGGAAACACGGCGGGCGTGGCCTGGGCGTTCGATCGGCGAACGATTGTTCTTAGCGCCGCCCTGGTGCCGTGAAGCTACGCCCGCCGGGCGTGAACGCGTGGTCCACAATCCGGGACTGGCCTGCGGTACGGGCGAGCATCCGTGTACCCGACTGGCACTGATAGCGCTCGAAACAAGTGTCACGCCTGGCTGCCGTGTGATGGATGCCGGTACGGGATCCGGCATTCTCGCGATTGCTGCGTTGAAGTTGGGAGCGGCAGTGGCGGTCGGACTGGATTTAGATGAAGCGTCGCTGGGAGCAGCGCGGGAGAATTTTTCGTTGAACGATTTG